>JAFGHS010000075.1 GCA_016930075.1 Deltaproteobacteria bacterium | reverse complement strand
TGGAGAAATGTTTCCCACACGCGGTTTTTAGGAAAGAGAATGACAGAATCGCCAATCTTTTGAATTAGCACATCTGTCCCTTCAAAATTGCATTCTTTGGGCAGACGAACCGCTTGACTGCGTCCATTTTGAAATAATTTAGCTGTTTGCATGTTGCACCTCCACGATTGATATATATCTTGGTATATATCTCGTCAAGCTAAAAAATCATCTTCCCCAGATTCTCGTTTTTTTATTTACGTCCAATCGCGGCACTGGACCGGACAGCACCGCGATTCTCGGCGTCTGGTGTAACGTCGGGTTGGGGCGGAAAAGGGGACAGATTTATTTTCATATTTCAAATAATAATTCTGTCTCCTTTTCCCATTCACACTAACGCGATAACGCACAAACGAACGCTTCGGGCTGTTCCGGAGTGATCAGCCACGGCCGATTGCCGGCGCGCTCAATCCAGACGTAGCTATCGGTGCGCGAAATATACATCTGAACCACTCCCCGGCGCTTCGTCCAAAGCCAACCAAAGCTGCCCCAGAGCCCGCCTGCACCAACTCGCATACCCCAGCCGATTTCCTTCTTAAGCTGTTGCCCATCGATCACCCGCACACTCGAAATGTCCTGACGAGGTATCTTTATGCGCCTCAGCGGCCAGCGCACGTCGATCCCACCTTGATGCACGATGAACTGACTCGGCCGAAAACGGAGCCATATCCAGGCGTACACCATTGTGATAAGCAGGGCGGGCACGGCAAGCATCCTTGCTCCGACGAGCGAGGCAACAAGGAATGCGAGCGGCAACGATAGAAGGACCAGCGTGAATGTCAGAATCAGCCTGGACATCCTCGCCATCCGAAACTTCTTGACTCCTGTCTCATCGATCATACGGCGGTCCAACGAGCTTGTAAAAAAAGTTAACAAAGGCCGTTTAATAAAAATTCACACGAAGGAAGTGGGGTCACCCATTCACGAGACTGCATCCGGGATGGCGAAAAGGGCCTTCGTGTTTCGTGCTGTGACCAGGCCGACCTCTTCGACGGAGATTCCCTTGATCTCGGCGATCTTTTTTGCCGTATGGACAACGAAGGCCGGCTCGTTTCTTTTTCCCCGGTGGGGATCAGGCGTCAGGAAGGGGGCGTCCGTTTCGATAAGGAGGCTCGCAAGCGGAACCTGTCGGACGACGTTCTGGATTTTGGAGGCCTTTTGAAAGGTCACCGGTCCCGGGATGGAGATGTAGAATCCCAGATCGAGGAATCGTTTCGCCATGGCGGCATCGCCGGAAAAGCAGTGGATGACGCCCCGGCGCTTCCCTGCCCAGGGCTTCAGCATGTTGTAGATTTCCTCATGGGCGTCCCGGTCGTGGATGATAATCGGCAAATCCAGATCTATGGCCACATCCAACTGTTCGCCGAATCTCCTGATTTGTATGTCCTTCGCGGAAAGATTGCGATAGAAGTCGAGGCCGATTTCGCCGTAGGCAACGACTTTCTTATTTTTTGCCAGGTCTTTCAGGGCTGCGTAGGTTTTATCGTCGATACCCCCGGCATCATGGGGATGGACGCCGATAGCGGCGTAAACGCCGTCGTACCGTTCTGTCAGCGCGACGGCCTTCCTGCCGTCGGCAAGGTCGATGCCGATCGTTATGATTACCTCGACGCCCGCGTCTTTGGCCCGTTGGACGACTTCGTCCCGGTCGTGGTCATACTCTTCAAGTTCCAGGTGGGCGTGTGAATCAATAAACATGAGCGTTCATTTCCTTAAACATCAAGATTTCTCCCCCGCAAAATGCGGGGTCGAAATGACAAAAAAGTGATTTGCGATACCGGCTTTCGCCGGTATGACGGTGTTGATGAAGCGATCCATCATTGTGACACAGTCTCTTCGCCGGTATGACGTGACTGGTGAAATTTCGACTTCGGAGGAAAAAGCTCATCATGGAGAAGGCCGAAGCCGTCCTTGCCTGCGGCCATCATGAGCGTCAGGGGCATGACCTTTTTCCCCAGGGCCAGCATCTTTTCCGACGCAGCCCGGATGTCCCACTGGGCATGCCGGTCGGCGCGGAGCCTGACGATGTGATAAAGCTCGCGGGCGTTGACCTTCACGGCGACGCGCTTCCGGTGGGCATTGGTCAGGACGTAGGGGGCGGCCATAGGGGCGGCATCTTTTATCCTTTTATGAATATCGTTCGTCTCGGCAATGACATCCATGAACCGATCTTTCATGCCGATTTCGACGACGGCGGGCGGCACGGTCACGCCGAGGGCCGGATTATAGTCCTGGCCGGTGATGGTGGCCATGCGGTGCCTCTTCAGTTGGGCAAAGCAGCTCGCACTCACGATCATTTCAAATTGCAGATCGACGCTTTCAAATTCCCGCGGCGGGACGTCGTAATTTTTCATGTGCAGAAAGACATTTTTCAGGAATTCCTTTTTCTTTGCCTTTTTCATTTCGGAGACGACAGCCTCGCATTCGGTCAGGGTCGCGGAGGAAGCGGTGTGGAGCAGCGACGACAGGATGCGGTTGTCGGCATCGGGCGTGGCATAACAAAGGACAACGTCCCGGCCGGCGCCCCTTGCTCCCTTCCCTTTGTCCTGCATCGCCGGATGTGTTTTCGCCAGGGCCTCCGCCTGCGCCTTGAGCACGGGCTTTGTCTGCCTGTCGTAGGGTGTAGCCTCCGTGTACCGGATCAGCGACGGCGCCGTGTCTTTTGTCGCCTCGTAAAGCTCCCGGCTGTATTGCGACGCCTCATTCAGCGGGTGGGCGGCCAGGCGCCGGAGCATCAATTCGAGATTCCGGGCGTTGATCGTCAGGCCCAACTGGGTCTGGGTGGCCAGGGAGATGATATAGCGTGCGTCTTCCTTGGCCCAGCCTTCGAGGGTGGAGGCGTTGACGCGATCCTTTGCCATCTCCGGATTCTTCGCAAAAACATGGGGCTTGAGTTTTTCATAAAGATCATAGTAGAGGCGGTTCTGCTTCCTGATAATATCAACATAGGGTTTTTCAAGACCGGCCTGCCTGATCTCTTCAGGAATAACAAAGTCGTCTTTGAAAAGGACGTAGCGCTGCGATTTTTCCGTGTAGGAACAGAGGCGGAACTTTTCGATTTCTTCCACGAGGAGGCGCGAGACGCCGATGACGTCCATATTGAAAACGGCGTGCTCGGCGATGGAGCTGTGGCCCATATCGAAGGCGATATTTTTGGCGGACTTGCGCGCTTTTTCCACTTCTTCTCTGGCAATGGCCCGGAGCTCCGTGACGGATTTGGGGCTCCGGCTGATCCGGGCGTAGGCGGCAGCAATGGTTTCGGGCGTGAGATTATCCGCTTCCGGGTTTATCTTCCTGAATGCCTCGATAATGTCGGCATCAATATTGTAACCGGCCAGAATAATTTTCATCGTTCATCGCCTCCTTTTGAGACCTTTAAATTTTTCTGTTTTCTGTCATTGCGAGGCACAAAGTGCTGCGGCAATCTCTTTTATTATCGGACGCGTATAAGATTGCTTCGCTTCGCTCGCAATGACATAAGAACCGTTTTTCAAAGGTCTCCTTTTTGCTGTAACGTTTAGGGAAAATCGACGCCGGGCATTTGTGCATCCCCGATAATTTGTCCGTTTCTAACATATCTGCCGCAGGAGTTCCATATCAATATAGGCCGTCCGTATCTTGGTACTTCATTTCGTAAATTCTGTGTCATATCGACCAAAGGGAGATATCGTTTTCAGTCCTCAATCTATTAAGATTTCTCGCTTTGCTCGAAAGGACAATACGTAACGGAGTTTTTGAACCGCTGCACTTCATACACAGCAACTGAATTATCTTGACAGGGCGCCCGGTTCTTCCTATGTTGCAAAGTCAAAACTGATGGTCTCGTAAATAAGTGCGCAATGTACCGCTCATGTCATTTCGACCCCGCATTTTGCGGGGGAGAAATCCTGAAATCATTAAAGATTTCTCGTCGTCCCGCTTCAGCGGAACTCCTCGAAATGACAGAATTCGACTTTTTACGAGACCATCAAAACTACCTGTTACGTATAAGGAGGCATTATGATCGTAACACCCGAGGAAGTAGGTCTTTCGAGCGAGCGCCTTGCCCGCATCGAGCAGCACATGAAGCGTCGCTATATTGAGCCGAAGAAAATCGCCGGCGCCCTGACCATGATCGCCCGGAGAGGGAAGATCGCCTATCTCTCCCCTCTCGGCATGCAGGACCTGGAAAAGGGACAGCCCATGACGGAATCGACCATCTTCCGCATTTATTCCATGTCGAAGCCGATCACGTCCGTGGCCTTCATGACACTCTACGAACACGGCCATTTTCAACTCAACGATGCGGTGGACAAGTACATCCCGGAATGGAAAAAACTCGGCGTTTATATGTCCGGCAACTACCCCATCTTTGTCACGACCCCTCCTGAAAGACCCATGACGATCCGGGATCTGATGACCCACATGTCGGGACTGACATATAGTTTCATGCAAAGAACCAACGTGGATGCCGCCTACCGGAAACTCGGCGTCGGCGATGTGGGCGGAAAAGGGACGCTGCGCGACATGGTCGTCAAACTGGCCTCCCTGCCCCTGGAGTTCAGCCCCGGCACCCGGTGGAATTATTCCGTCTCAACGGATGTCCTCGGTTATCTGATTGAAGTCATCTCCGGGATGCCTTTCGACGAATACCTAAAGAAGACTATCTTCGAACCCCTCAACATGGCGGATACCGGTTTTTACGTGCCGCCGGAGAAGCTGGATCGTTTTGCCCAGAACTACGCGCGGGGACTCGATAAAGTCCTCCGGCCGATGACCGACATGGGCGCCGATTCCTTCACCAGACCGCCCACATTTTTGTCCGGCGGCGGCGGAATGGTCTCCACGGCGGCGGACTATTACCGCTTCTGCCAGATGCTGTTAAACGGCGGAGAACTGGACGGCGTCCGCATCCTGGGCCGCAGGACCATTGATATGATGACGATGAATCATCTGCCCGGCGGTCAGGACATGACCGAATTGTCCGTGAGCACTTTCAGCCAGACGGCCCGGGAAGGCTTCGGTTTCGGGCTGGGGTTTTCCATGCACCTGGGTTCCCATTTGTCGCAGGTTATCGGCTCGGTGGGGGAATTCTTCTGGGGAGGCGCTGCGAGCACGGCGTTCTGGATCGATCCGGTGGAAGACCTGATTGTGATTTTCCTCACCCAATTCATGCCGGAGGGCACCTTTAATTTCCGCAATCAATTGAAGGCGATTATTTATCCGGCAATAATCGATTAGGTTTACCGTCACATACCGAGGGGTCGTCTGCTTCAGTCCAAAGTTGCGTGAAAATGCAAAAAAGACATCATAGCAATGCTTTTGCTGATACGCTTCCCGATCTCTTTTTCTCCAGCCGGATGAGGACTTTTTCGTCCGTCAATTCCCGGATGGCGTCACCGGCGATCCAGCGGGCGGATTTCGCATCGCTTTGCCGAATCTGCCGGGCCGTCTCTACAGAAAGCCGGTTCAGCACAACATTTCTTTTGCCGATCTGACGAAGTGCCCAGTTGACGGCCTTTTTCACAAAGTTGCGGTCGTCTGCGGCTTCGCGCACCATGATGGGTAGAAACGCGGCGAAGATGTTATCATCCGCCTTTTTATCATGGACGGCGAGGCAGGCCATCAGGACAAACCCTGCCCGTTTGACGAAGGTCTCGGGACGCCCGGTCCACGCCGTTGCTTTTTCATATGCCAGGGACGTTCTTGAAAAGAGGTTGCTGCAAAGCTGGTCACAGACATCCCAGGAATAGATATCGAGCACCCATTTTTCCATCTGCTCCTCTGTCACCTGACGGGGATCATCGATGAGGGATGCCAGGATGCGGGCCTCATGAACCCCTGACTGCCAGAGATCACCCGCCAGATCATGCTTGCGGCCGATCTCCCTGGCCAGCTTCCGCAATACGGGCATGGAAACGCCCAGGGCGCCCTCGGTACTGATGCCGTAACGCGCCATGCCGGCAACATTCGCCGGATTGGACAGGATTTTTAGGCGTTCGATGACTTGCCCGCAGGTGAAGGTTGCCTTCATAATTTTGCAAGATTAATATTGGCGATGGACCGGCCCAGAAAACGCTCGCCGATGGTCTGGAAGCGATACGGCACATCGGTGACGTAGAAACGATATTCCGGCGGCGATTGCTGCGGATTTCCCAAATCCATTTCAGTAAGCAGATTCGCCGTGATGTCCGCCATGGCTTCGGCGGAATCCACCAGAAAAACCTCTTCTCCCACCACCGCCTGAAGGAGCGGCTTGATCAACGGATAATGGGTGCATCCGAGCACAAGCGTATCAATATGCTCGGCAAGAACCGGTTTCATGTATTCCTGGGCCGTGAGTCTTGTAACCTGGTGATCGAGCCAACCTTCTTCAACAAGAGGGACAAACAGGGGACAGGCCTGGGAAAAGACGCGGATGGACGGGTCATGCCGGTGGATGGCGCGGGCATAAACATTACTGTTGACCGTGGCCGGCGTACCGATGACGCCTACCTGTTTTTTCCGTGTCGCTTGAGCGGCCATACGGGCGCCGGCATCGATCACCTCCAGAACAGGCACCGACGACAGAGCTTTGACGGTTTCATAGGCGACGGCAGCCATGGTATTGCAGGCGATGATGAGCAGCTTCACATCAAAATTCAGTAAAAACCGCGTGATTTCCTCTGAATAGTGATTAATCGTCTCCGCGGATTTTACGCCGTATGGCGTGCGCGCCGTATCGCCGAAATAGATGATATTTTCGAAGGGACTGCGCTCCATCAGGGCGCGCACCACCGTCATGCCGCCGATGCCGGAATCGAACACGCCGATGGGTTGTGCTTTATGGGACATGAGAACCGGGGTCCTCCTTTTCTTTTTTTGCTTTATGGCTTCCTTCATACAGGTCATATTCCAGGAGCCGACACTCTATCTCGCCGTTATAAAAGGGAATCCGGCGCATGGTTCGCAATCCCACCTGCTTTGCCAAATCGAGATTGCCCGTGAAGATATAACCCCGGTATCCCCTGCCTTTGAATTTAAAGAAATCACCGATGCCATGATAGGTTTCGCCGAGGCGTTTCACATCGCCCATACGCTCGCCATAGGGCGGGTTCAGCATGATTATGCCTCCCCCTTCCGGTATCGGCGTCTTTTCATAGCCATATACACCAAAGTCGATGTGACTTTCAACACCGGCGGTCCGGGCGTTCTGCCGGGCGGCGTCAACGGCTTCTCTACTGACATCCGTGGCAATGATTTTTCCGGTAAAGGCTTTTCTTGTCGATTCCCGCACTTGTTTGCGCAGGTCCTGCCAATGGGAGAGAGGAAAGCCTTTGATATGCATAAATCCAAAATTCGTCCGCAGCAGCCCCGGCGCTTTGTAGAGGGCAATCAAGGCGGCTTCTATGGCCAGAGTGCCGCTCCCGCACATGGGGTTGATGAAGCTGCCCGTTCCGTCCCAGCGGGCCGCCATGATCAGGGCTGCCGCCAGGGATTCCTGTACGGGAGCAAGGAGCGGGATTTTTCTGTAATTTCGTTTTGAAAGCGATTCACCGGATGTGTCAAAATAAATGGACGCCCTGTCGCCCCGCCAGTGGAGATGAATCACCGCCTTGTCTCTTTCGGGTCCGGAGTCAGGCCGTCGGCCGCAGGCTTTTTGCATGCGATCAACGATGGCATCCTTACATTTCAGATTTGCAAAGCGCGAATCACGGATGGAGGGATTATTGACAACGCTGGTCACAGCAACGTAGCCGTCTTCATGAAGCCACTCTTCCCACGGCATCCTCGACAACCGGCCGTAAAGATCTTCGGCGTTTTCGGCTCGAAAAGATTGGAGCAGGAACAGGACCCGCTGCCCCGTCCTGACGGTGAGATTTAATGACATGGCGTCTGTCAGGGCGCCTTCCGTCTCCACCGCTGCATCTATTTCCTCAACGACGGGCAGTCCCGCCGCCTGGATTTCCGTCCGCAGATAAGGGGGAATCCCTTTTGCGCAGGTAACAAGTATTTTACTTTTCTGGTTCCATATGGACATATTGAAATTAATCCCTTTTTCTCAATAACACAGCGCTCCTTTAATTCATAGGGCAGAATCGATAATAAAATAATGATGCCGCTGTCGAAAACGCCATTGATAAAAAAATAGAAATTTAGTAACTATCAGCACGCTATGAACAAAGAAAAAATCGAAAGAATTCTTTTTTATACTTTATTATGCCTGATTACCTTGCTATTCCTGTATCTGCTGAAATATTTCTTCTATCCAATTTTCTGGGCTGCCGTCATTGCCGGCATTTTCCGACCGGCAGACAGTTATTTGGATAAAAAATTTCGTAACCACAGCTTCAGCGCCGGCATTACCATTTCCTTAGTTCTTCTGGTCATTATCCTGCCCGCCGGTCTCATCGGCAGCCTTCTGTTTAAGGAATCCGTGCAGTTGTACGATTCATTGAACAGCGGCACCGCCGGTCTGTCGAATAGTTTAAATCATTTTGCCAACGTTCTGGCACAAAATTTTTATCTCAATAAGCTGGATATGGATAAAGTATTTTGGATCGGAAAATTTGCCGAACTGGCTAAAGGTGTCACCAACTACATTTCCAGCACGCTGACCGCTGCAACGCAAAACAGCCTGGCCGTCATTGTCAAGCTCGCCGTCATGATCTATACGCTTTTCTTTTTTCTGCGTGACGGCGACAAGTTTTTCGATATGGCAATGCGCATGTATCCTTTGGGAACCGGCCGGGGGAAAATCCTTTTTGATCGATTTATTCTCGCATCAAAAACAACATTGAAAACCACCTTGATCATCGGCGGCATCCAGGGCACCCTGGGCGGTCTGATTTTTTTCCTGACGGGCATTCCGGGCGTGATGATCTGGACCGTTGTCATGATCTTCGCGGCCATTATCCCCCTTGTCGGTTGTTCCATTGTCTGGGCGCCTATGGGCATTTATATGCTTATCAGCGGTCACGTCTGGGAGGGATTGGTCATCTTAGCCTTCGGTACGGTGGTCATTACGACCGTCGATACGATCATGCGTCCCCTGATGATCGGCAAAGGCGTGGAAATCCACCCCCTTCTGATATTTTTATCCACCCTGGGCGGTCTTGTCGTTTTCGGCGTTTCAGGCTTCGTTATCGGACCCATAATCGTATCCCTGCTCATGACGATATGGGATATGTACGATCAATTCTACCGGGAAGAATTGTCCGACAATTGATCCATTGATTTGACGTTTATTAATTTTCTGTTTATTAATTTTCTTGCCAACAGGTGTAATTTTCGATACATTGCCCGCAAGATCAATCAAGACATTCGGTGCATCCGTCTGCTGGAAGGTTTTTTCAAACCGGAATAACGGCTGCTAAATTGCATCCAAACAATGAAGGGGGGGATTGAAAGAGTTGGGAGAGGACGCTTTGTCCCAGATAGTTGCAATCTTATTTTGTCTCATCGGTTCGGCTCTTTTCTCTTCGACAGAAACGGCATTAACCAGCCTGAGCATCAGCAAGGTTCATCAGTATCTCGACAGCGGCGAAAGGTCTCCCCTCCTTAAGCTGTGGCTGGTAAAACCAAACGACGTTTTGACCACCATCCTCATCGGAAATAACATCGTAAATATATTAGCTTCTTCCCTGGCCACCCAATTCAGTTACCAGCAGCTTCAGGCCATCGGCGTCAATGATGTGGAAAGCATTGCCATAGCCATTGCCGTCGGCGCCATGACGCTGATTATCCTCATCTTCGGCGAAGTCGCACCCAAGACTTACGCTAAACATAATGCGGAAACGCTGATCCCCCTGTTTACATTCACTTACATATTGTATTACCCTTTTTGGTTTATCACAAAAATCCTCGTTTACATCAGTCGCGCTGTCATATGGGCAACGGGAGGCAAATTCGGTCACGAAGGGCCGCTGGTTACGGAAGAAGATCTCGAATGGATGATCCGGCGAGGCACGGAAGAAAAGAGCCTCGGCCATGAGGTCGGCAACATGCTGACCGGCGCCCTCGACCTGGATGACACCATCGCCCGCGAAATCATGGTGCCCAGGACAAAGATCATCATGTTTGAGGTGAATGAAACCCTCGAAGAGGTCTGGGAACAGCACAAAGAGCATAATTACTCCCGCTACCCCGTATATGATGAAATCCCCGATATAATTATCGGCATCTTTTATATCAAAGACCTACTTTATTATCTGATGAACCGGGAAGACAAAATGTTCCATCTCCGCCATATGATGAGAAAGGATGTCTATTTTATTCCCGAATCAAAAAACGTGAGGGAGATTTTGACGGAACTCCAGAGACGGCATCTGGGCATGGGCATTGTCGTTGACGAATTCGGCGGCGTTTCAGGCATTGTTTCCCTTGAAGATGTCATTGAGGAAATGGTAGGCGAGATATACGACGAATACGACGAACCGGCCCAGGATTTTGTTGAAGAAAAGCCCGGGTGTTTCAGGGTGGAGGCCCAGTACCTGCTGGCCGATCTGGAAGACCGTCTTCCTTTTAAACCAGGCCTGCCCCTGGACAAAGGCTATGACACGGTGGGGGGATTTGTGATGGATCTGGCGGGCAAGGTGCCTCATCAGGGAGAGGTGTTTATCTGGCCGAAACCTGCCGCAAATCAGGGTTCGGAAAGCACCCTTGACGAAGAGGATGAAAATCCCGTCCTTTCGTTTACCGTTCTTTCTGCAAGTGAAACCCGGATCGATACGGTGCGCATGGAAATTTTATCGCCACCGGATGAAGATAGCGAAGATTCGGCTTAGAAGAGTTCATAGACATCGTTTCGGCCGCATCGTCGCCAAATACTTTTCCCACGCCTGTAATTATCCTCAAATAACCGGATAACCCGCCGACAAAAACAGGAATGGCCGCAGATTCGGCATTTGCAAACCGCCAAATCTGCGGCCATTAGAGAATGCTGAAAGATAGGCTTTAAGGCCTAAATCAATAACTCGCCGTCTTTCATGATGCACTGGTCATCGATAAAGATGGTCGGCTTGTCCATTAAAACGTCCTGATGAATTTTGCTCATCATGTTGCCGCCGATGTCGTTGTTTCTCCCGAGGGCAAGATGGCATGTGCCGTAACGGGCAAAGTCGAGGGACGTCCCCTTCAAAGGTCTGGGGAGATAATGGCAGGTCCCGATTCCCAACTCCGCGATGTTGGAGGCGCCTGCGTCCGTCGTCGCGATCTTCCACAGAATGTCATAGTCTTTCTTGGCGCCGATCATTTCCACGGCATTGCCGCCTTTAACGATGATCTTCAGCGGTTCCTCAAGAAGATAATTCCAGTTACGGAAGGCCAGATCGACGATGATCGTCCCTTCTGCGGTTCCCTCAATGGGGGCAACGGCAGATTCGGCATAATACGGAATCGTGCCGTTGTTGGGGTTGCTCGGATAAACAGCCAGGGTCGCCCGGCCGCCGATTTCAAAGGTAATATCCGTGCCCTTGGGTGTGGTGACCCTGGCGACCTTGCCCGATTTCAGGACCTTGGCAATCTTGACTGTCCTCTCCTTGCACAAGGCGATGTCTTCCGCCTTCAATTCGAATTTCGACAGATCATCCTCGGATGCGCTGATGATATGGAAACGCACGCCCAGAGCGGATGATTCCTTGCGGGCATTTGTATGCGCAATCGTTGCCCCTTCCGCGATGGAAAAGATGGCGTTGACCGTTTTCATGGCCGCGGCAACCGCCGCCGGCGGCTCCGCGCCGTCTACTTTCCGCGGGGGAAAGATGGCCAGGGTGGTTTCATGCCCCAAGTCCAAAAGTGCATCCAAAAGTGTTTGACCCAAATGGGCCGGACGGGGTGTGCTGTCGGCGACAATCAAAAATTTCTCCCCTTCTTTAACTGCATTGCACGCAATCAGTGCGTTCTGAATGTTTGTCTTTACGTCCATTGTCTTCTCCTTTACAAAATCATTAATTTTTTCTTTGGCAGACGTATAAAATAATCTCCCGGAAGAGTCAATCACAATAATTCCAACAGCTTCGAATATCGCATAGCGATAAACTTCAGGGAATCACGCCTTTTCAATATCTGAATACCGCCGCTATTTGGACGTTATCCGGCATCTTCTCCGGAGGCAGGGTAAAGACCTTGCCGCCGTTTAAAAAAGTCTGTATGGCTGCAAGGTCGAGAAGATCTTCATTGCCCGGCGCCATTTTCTTATGGAGTTGAACCTTGCCGCTTTGGGGATCAAAAACACCCCATCGCTCATGTCCGATGGCCAGGAAAAGCATGCCGACGCGTCCATGATGAGCCGCCTGAATAATTTCCGCCATATCTTTAGACGTCAGGCCTGTGCCCGATGATTGACGAAATTGGTCGAGGGCATCATTCCGATCTTTTTTGAAGTAGGGTTTAACGATCCGCCAGGCATGGGGATGCAGTTTCTCAGGACTCATGCCTTTGGGGTTGCCGGGAATGCCTTCATCCATAAGTCCCGGATATGTATTGGCTTCTTTATAGATGGGAAAGAGAAAATCAACGCCGGCCAAAACGAGCGGCGCCCGTTCATCCTTTAAAAGATCCTTCAGCCCTTTGTCAATCTGACGGAAATATTTTAAAAGATTGTCTTTGGTGTCGTCAATCTCAGCGCCGTGCCCGGAAACCATGACATTGCCGCTCCCGCCGCCCGATTGTCCGGCACGAAAGCGAATTTGCTTCTCCGGTTCATCATGCTGCAGTGCGGCGGCAAGGCTCTTCGGTATCGATTCAAGGTCAAGCTCGCGAATGCTGCGCTTCGATCCTTCCAGAATCCTGACCTCGTTTTGGCTTAGGGCAAGAATATAAAAGGGCACCTCGCTGCCCAAAAGATGCAACAGGGGTTTCACATGAAAGCGATCCGTAATGACAATCAGCTCATCAAAGTCTGCGGGCAGCCGGTAATAACGAAACAAATCCGAGGAAATAAAAATCGCCAGACCATCGCTTTGCCGACGCCAGAAAAGGATATTGTTGACAAGCCCCGAAGCAGGCGCCAACATTGCCTCTATCTCCTGGGCGCGAAGACCGGAGGCAACAAGTTTTTCTTCGACTTCCTTGAGCAGGTTTTTCAATCTGATTTGATTCTGTTGAATTTCGACCCCGGTACGATAGGTGGGCATAAAAACCGATATACACAAACCCTCATGCTTCTGCATCAATGCTTTTAATTCATCTTTCGATAACGAATCCATATCGTCCAACTCCTTTCTTACTCAAATAAGTCTTGTTACACGATACATCATCCTTCAAGCCGTACAATCCACAGTTTATTTTAAGTCGTGAATGACGCATAATAGTAACACGTTTAACGGCATCTGTCATGCAAAGTCTTGTTTGCTAAAAAATTAAATAATACCCTTGACTTTATGCTTGTTACGCGGTCTAATTACAACACGTAATTGACACCATACGATCGCTTCCGGTGCCGACCCGCCTCTTTAGGAAATTTGAATGACTGTGATGAGCCCTGTCTTTTACAAAACAGGGTTTGTTTGTTTTTTAATGATTTATGATTGGTTAATAAAGAAAGACAGGTGCAAGTAGATGCCGAACCAGAAATATATTGATATGTTAAAGCAGTTGGCAAAAATCAGGGGATCAACGGCGGAAAGCTGGCAAAACGCCGTTTTGCACAACTATGTCAGGGAAAATCTTGCCGAATCGGGGGCCAAAATGAATTCCAAGACACATCATGCCATGGTCAAGCTGGCCTTTGACGTATGGAGCTTTGCCAAGCGTGAATTTGGGGATGGGAAAAAAGAGGACGGGAAAAAAGTTGAGTGAAACGATATTTTATGTTAAGGGCTTAAAAAAATTATATAAATTAGTCTATTTTTTAAACGACGACTATGAATGAATCGGAAACCATAAAACCGGACGGAAACTCGCAGCAGCCGCAATTCGATCAGAAGTCTGTCAGGGAATCAAAAGGATTGACGTTAAAAGACATCTGCGAGACGACGAAAGTCAGTATGATCTATCTGCAAGCCATTGAAAACGAAGAGTTTAAAAGGCTTCCGCCGCCGGTTTATTCAAAATCATTCATAGCAAAATACGCCGAGGCCATCGGAATTGATAGCAGTGTTATATTAGAGCGTTACAATAAATACTTGAACGCAGGCATCGAATCTCACGAACAAGAACAACCGCCGCATCAAAAACGCCTGGCAGGCAAGTTTATTTACATAGCGGCAGGCATGGGCCTGGCAGCCATCATCGTCGTATCCCTTATCATCACTTCCCTTTCCTTTAAAAACGATGCGGAAAAAATGTTGTTGCCCGCCATCGATAGTAAACCGCCCGCCGAATCCGTCATCATGCCTGAAGCGCCCGCTGCGGCAGGACAGGACCTGTCAGGAACGACGAACATTCATGACGACACGGCTACCAAGATAAAAGTCGATCCTGCTCAAAAGGATGAAAGCAGCAACATACCCCCGATAAAAGATAAAAATATCAAAGCCGTTCAGACACCGCAGGATAAACCGGAAACTAAATTGGATATTCAAAACACGGGACAAAAACCCTATGTATTAACCGTTTTCGCAAAGGAATTGTCCTGGCTGAAAATAACCGGTGATGATACACCCTATGAAGTTTTATTAAAACCGGGCGAAAAGATTGAACGCAGTGCCGCTGAACGCTTTCTGGTCAAATGTGGCAATGCAGGCGGTGTCGATATTGCATTTCAGGGAAAACCGTTGGGCATTTTAGGTAAACCGGGGGAAGTCATTCATTTGACCCTGCCTTAGGCCGTCTTTGAAAGATCATTTGACAAAGGCTATCGACTGGTTTACGATAACGCAGCATTTAACAAGCAATCAATACGGTAACTGTGGGAATGAGGTAATATATGTTTGGAATAGGCATGCCTGAGCTTCTTATCATTCTGGTGATTATCCTGATCATTTTCGGCGCGGGTAAATTGCCCGAAATCGGCGGGGCCATCGGCAAAGGCATTAAAAATTTTAAAAAAGCCACAAACGACACGGATGAAATAGACGCAACCCACGATTCCAAGAAGATAGAGCCCAAATAAACTTCATTTTCTAAAAGGGTACGTCTTCTTCGGGAATGGCTTCCGAATATGCAGGAATATGTTCTTCCGTCCCTTGGTTATCCATTCCTTTTGTTTGGCCCTTCGAATCGAGCATCTTCATATCATTGGCAACAATTTCTGTTGTATATCGTTTAACGCCGTCTTTATCATCCCACGCCCGAGTTTGTATCCGGCCTTCGATATATACCAGCTTCCCTTTTGATAGATAACTATTACATATTTCGGCTAATTTTCCGAAGGTAACGATCTTATGCCACTCCGTTCGGTTAACCCGCTCACCCGACTTGTCTTTCCACTGCATGTCCGTGGCTATGCGAAAATTCGTCACCATCATCCCGTCGGGCGTATACCGCACATCAGGATCAGCCCCCAACCTGCCTACCAAAATTGCCTTGTTGATCATAAGCTTTCCCCCTCCCCCGTAAATTTGCGGCATCATACATAACTTATGAATAACTATCAATTCATTTTTATGAAATCAAGCCACATCAAATCAAGCTTGACTATTTGAGAAAAGAAATATAGTAAATTCAGCTTTATATCCAACGAGGACGGTTATTGATGGAAGAGAGTGAACTTTTAAAGAAGCGTAAGGAAAAGATAGAATCCTTGAAGTCGGAAGGCATCGCTTTATATCCCAACAACGTTGGGGTAAAGGACACGGCGTCATCTATTCTGGAACGGTTTTCAGTAACGGATCACGATGCCCTTGAGCAGATCGATGAACGATTTTCTGTAGCCGGAAGGCTGATGGCTGTGAGAAGTTTCGGGAAAGCGGCTTTCCTGAAAGTGCAGGACCGAACAGGAAGCATTCAGACATTTATCCATAAAAACATTCTGGACGAAAAAACCTATAATCTTTTTAAGCGCCTTGACGTGGGCGACATCATCTTTGTATCCGGCAAGCTCTTCAGGACAAAGACCAACGAACTGACCATTGAAGCGGACGACATCCGTCTGTTATCGAAGGCCGTAAGACCCCTGCCGGAGAAGTGGCATGGTCTGACGGACATTGAAACCCGCTATCGGCAGCGGCACCTGGACCTCATCGTCAATCCGAAGGTGAAAGAGGTTTTCTATCAGAGGAGCCGCATCATTAAGCTCATCCGCCGGTTTATGGAGGATCGGGATTTCCTCGAAGTGGAAACGCCTATGATGCAACCTCGGGCAGGCGGCGCTGTGGCCCGTCCCTTTAAAACCTATCACAACGCCCTGGCTATGGACCTGTACCTGCGGATCGCCCCGGAATTATATCTGAAACGGCTTATTACGGGGGGCATGGAACGGGTCTTTGAAATCAACAGAAATTTCAGAAATGAAGGCATCTCGACCTTTCATAACCCCGAATTCACGATGATGGAGTTCTATCAGGCTTATGCAACCTATGAAGATTTAATGGCCATAACGGAAGATATGTTTGCCCACATCGCCCAAAATCTTTCCGGTTCTCTCCTGTTTGATTATCAGGGAATGAAGATCGATTTGACGCCGCCCTGGAGACGCATTACGGTCCGGGACGCCCTCATTGAAATCGGCGGCATCGGCGCCGATATCATCAGCGACACGCAGCGGGCCATTGATTATGCCAGAAAAATGAACTTGCCCGCAAAAGATAATGACCCTCTCGGCAAAGTGATGATGGCTATTTTTGACGCTGTTGTTGAAGAAAAACTTGTTCAGCCGACATTCATTACCCAGTACCCCGTCGAGGTATCCCCCCTGTCAAGAAAAAACGACGAGGATCCTTCATTTACAGATCGTTTCGAACTCTATATCTGCGGCAGGGAATTGGCCAACGGATTTTCCGAATTGAACGATCCCGCCGATCAGCGCGAACGGTTTATGATGCAGCTTGCAGAAAGGGAAGCAGGCGACGATGAAGCCCATGAAATGGACGAGGACTATATCCGGGCCCTCGAATACGCCATGCCGCCGACAGCAGGGGAAGGCATCGGCATCGACCGGCTCGTGATGCTTTTAACCGATTCACCCTCCATACGGGACGTCATTTTGTTTCCCCATATGCGCAGCAGAGACGACGGGGGAAAGTAATGCCCTATGAATTGCTCATAAGCCTGCGTTATCTCCGGGCGAAACGCAAACAGGTCTTTGTGTCCGTCATTACCCTCATCTCTATTTTAGGGATTTTTCTGGGCGTTGCGGCCCTCATCATCGTTCTTGCCGTGATGAACGGCTTTGAAAACGATCTCCGCAATAAAATTCTCGGGGTCAATTCTCACATCGTTCTTATGGAATATACGGGCGGCATGCGAAATTATGACAAAGTCATGAAGGACGTATCGGCCGTAAAAGATGTGGTTGCCTCCACCCCCTTCATATACAGCCAGGCGATGCTGAAAAACAGAGACAACGTCATGGGCGTCGTTTTGCGGGGGATTTCTACGGATACCGCCTCAAAGGTCATCAACATAGGCAAGATGCGGGACGGCGGCATGACCTATCTGGCCAAAGAGAATCGCGGCGGGCTCCCCTTAAAAAGCGAAGATGCCGACCTGCCGGGCATGATCGTCGGCAAAGAACTGGCAAAACATTTAGGCTTATTTCTCTTTGAAACCGTCAGCATCGTATCCCCTATGGGCATTTCGACCCCCTTCGGCGTCGTCCCCCGTATAAAAAAATTCCTGGTTGTCGGCATTTTTGATTCCGGATTTTATGAATATGATTCGACATTGGCCTATATATCTTTAAAGGATTCCCAGGAATTTCTCAACATGGGCGATACGGTGACAGGCCTGGAAATCAAGGTGGCCGATATCTACAAAGCCGATACGATCGCAAAAGACATCGAAAGGAAAATGGGGCATCCCTATTGGGCAAGACACTGGATGGAAATGAACAAGAATCTCTTTTCGGCCCTGCGGCTTGAGAAGCGTGTCATGTTCATCATCCTGAGCCTCATCGTCCTTGTGGCAGCCTTTAACATCATCAGCACCCTGATTATGGTCGTCATGGAAAAAAATAAGGATATCGCGATTCTGAAATCCATGGGGGCAACGTCGAAGAGCATCATGCAAATATTCATGTTTCAGGGCCTGACCATCGGCATTATCGGCGCCGCGACAGGCTGTATCGCCGGCCTGCTGGTCGCCTTGAATATTAACGGCATTTCTTTATATGTTGAGCGTCTCTTCGGCTTCAAGATTCTGCCCGGAGACGTTTATTATTTAAGCGAACTGCCGTCACAGGTGAATTACGGCGATGTTTCCATTATCGTTATCGGAACAATTCTGATATGCTTCCTGTCGACCATTTATCCGTCGTGGCGCGCCTCCAGGCTTGACCCGGCTGAGGCATTGAGATACGAGTAATGATCAAAATCAGAAATCTCAGCAAATCCTTCATGAAGGGAGCAAACAGGATAGAGGTCTTAAAAAAATTGGACCTCGATATTGCCGACGGCGAATCTTTAGCTGTATTGGGCGTTTCCGGCGCCGGGAAAAGCACCCTCATTCATATTCTCGGAACCCTGGATCATCCGACGGAAGGAAGCCTGCTGTTTGACGATATGGACATCTTTACCTGGGAGGAGAAGAAACTTGCGGCCTTCAGAAACAAAAAAATCGGCTTTGTCTTCCAGTTTCATAATCTTCTGCCCGAGTTTTCCTGCCTGGAAAACACTATCATGCCGGCGCTGATTTATGGTTTATCGAAGGGGGAGGCAAAGGAAAAAGGGGAAGCCATATTGAACCAGGTCGGTCTCGGCCACAGGATGACCCACAAGCCGGGAGAACTGTCCGGCGGCGAACAGCAGCGAGTGGCCGTGGCAAGGGCCCTCATCATGGAACCGGAGATTATTCTTGCCGACGAACCGACAGGAAATCTTGACACGGAGACAGGTCATAAAATAGAGGATATACTGGTTCAATTAAACGAAACAAAGAAAATAACCCTGGTGGTTGTGACGCATAATCAATCTTTGGCAAAACGATTGTCTCGCAGCATCGGTCTGAGAGACGGGAGGATTTATCAGAGTGAATAAAAAAACATTATACGCCGCTTTGCTAACACTGTTCATGGCGCTGGTTTTCACAAATACCGTTTTATCTGCCCAGGATAAAAAAACGGTCGCCATTTTTCCTTTCGAGGTCCACAGCAAAGCCAATAAGGCCTATCTTCAGGAAAACATTTATTCACATCTCTACAGTGAACTGGAAAAATCAAAATCGCTGATCATCATCAAAAAAGACGTCATTTTGCAGGCCGTGGAAAAGAAATCCATTGATGAGCCCCTGGCCATTGAAACAGCAAAAAGCACGGGGGCCGGCTATATCATTATGGGCAGTATCTCCGAATTGGGGGAACAGATCAGCGTTGATGCCAAAATCATGGAGGTCGACAGCCGAAAAGTCATCGCCGTCATTACAGACGAGGGGCAAGGTTTGGAGAGCATCGGCAGGATGGCATCTAATTTGAAATCATCCGTGCTGTTGAGTTTGTCCAGCGGTCAGAGGGTCGCACGCCTTGAATACAAGGGCAACAGGAAAATCGAAAGCAGCGCCATCAATCAGGTCATGAAAACCACCATCGGCAGCCTCTTTTCCGAAGCCGATCTTTCAAGCGATATCAAAGCCATTTATAAAATGGGCTATTTCAACAATGTTGCCGCGGAAGTCACGGATACGCCGGAAGGAAAGGTCATCACTTTTATCCTCGAGGAAAAGGGACTGGTGACGGAAATCGTTTTCCGGGGGAATAAAGCGCTTAATAAAAAAGACCTGGAGGGGGTCTTATCCATAAAGACAAGGCAGATTCTCAATCAGGAGAAGATCAAGGCAGATATTGAGAAGATGAAAGCCCTTTACGACTCCAAGGGCTATTACAATGCCGAAATCGACCATGCTATTGAAAAAGAAGGCGAAAAGGATATGCGCCTTGTCTTCAATATCAAGGAATATACGAAAATCTACATCAGGAACATCGGCTTTGAAGGAAACAGTGCGTATACCCATAAAGAGTTGAAGAAGATCATGAGCACCCAGGAAAAAGGCTTTTTTTCTTTTTTCACCGAATCGGGTGTGTTGAAAAGAGACATCCTGAAGCAAGATGCGGGAAAGCTGAACGCATACTATTTGAATAACGGTTTTATCAATGCCCAGGTGGGCGAACCGGAAATCACTCATGATCAAAAGGGAATTTATATAAAAATTCCCGTCACGGAAGGCAAGAGGTACCGCGTAGGAAAGATTGCCATGACAGGCGACGAACTGAAAATTGCCCGCCCTAAGCTGCTGGAAAAGTTGCAGATCAATAAAAAAGAGTTTTATGATAGAGAAGCGATCATGAAAGATATGGATTATCTGACGGAGATCTGCAACGACGAAGGTTATGCGTACGCCGATATCGTGCCGCGGACGCTCATCCAAGAAAAAGACCAGACCGTGGATGTCACATACCAAATTTCCAAGGGCATGCAGGTATATTTCAACAGAATTTCCATCACCGGCAACACGAAAACAAGGGATAAGGTGATCCGCCGGCAGTTGGCCATCGTCGAAGGCGATTTATTCAGCAGAAGCAATCTGAAAAAAAGCTACATGGCCCTCAATCGCTTGAGATACTTTGAAGAGGTTGACTTTCAAACGGCAAAAGGTCCGGATGATTCACTGACGGATGTCAATATCCGGGTCAGGGAGAAACAGACGGGTATGTTCAGCATCGGCGCCGGGTACAGCGCCTTAGAACACGCCGTATTAACGGCACAAATCACGCAGCAAAACCTTTTTGGAAGAGGCCAGACCCTGAGTCTTAAGGCCAATGTCAGTTCTATCTCGACAAGCTATGAACTCTCCTTCTCGGAACCCTGGCTTTTTGACATTCCCCTCTGGAGCAGTTTCAGCCTTTGGAACGCCACCAGGGAGTATGACAGCTATAATCTCGATTCGCAGGGTTTCGGCGCCACGTTCGGTTATCCGCTTTTTGAATATGTGACAGGCTACATCGGTTACCGGCTGACAAGAGACCATATAAAAGATATCGATGAAACGCTTGCGTCCCTTTACGTTAAAGAACAGGCCGGTATAACAACATCAAGCATGGTGAGCGGAAGTCTCATTCGCGACACGACGGACGATATAGTATTTCCTTCAAAAGGGTCCAAGAACACGGCTTCCGTCGAATATACCGGCGGTTTCCTCGGTGGAGATAACGCTTTCACAAGATATAATCTGACGTCCGCCTGGTTTTTCCCTTTGCCCCTGGATACGGTGTTCGGCTTACGGGGACGGATCGGCTATCTCGAAGGCAATGGAGGCAAGAAAGTGCCTATCTATGAACGCTATTATCTGGGCGGCATCAGTTCGCTAAGGGGTCTCAGAAATGTAGGACCAACCGATCCGGCAACGGGGGATTTTGTCGGCGGCCTCACAATGCTGAACTTCAACGTGGAATTTCTCTTCCCCTTATTGAAAGACGCCGGCATGCGGGGGGTGGTATTTTTCGACACGGGCAACGCCTGGGAAACAGGCTATCATTTTGGAGACATGAGAAAAACGGCTGGCGCCGGTATCCGATGGTACTCGCCTATCGGACCCTTTCGGTTGGAATGGGGCCACGTCCTCGACAGAAAACCCGGAGAATCTTCAAGCCGTTGGGAATTTACGATTGGCATGTTTATGTAAGAATCATGCAAAGGCCGACATTCATATTCGCACATTCGGCCTGTTTGCAGGCAAATCATAAAAAAGAGGGGGATTATAGTATGACAAAACTCGGCAAGCTAATAGCAGGCGTCTTTATGGTATCCGTTTTTCTTCTGTCCGGCATCTGTGCCGATGCTGCGGAAAAAACAGGTTTTATCAATATGCAGGAAATCATCCGCGGCACCGAAATCGGAAAGAAAGCGGAAGCGGATTTCCGCACGGAAGTTGACAAAAAAAGGAGCCTGATTCAGGCAAAAGAAGCGGAATTGCAGAAATTAAAAGACGGGATAGAAAAACAGGGCTCCATTCTGACGGAAAAAGCCCGGAAGGAAAAGGAAGCCTCTTACCAGGAGAAGTTTAACAGCTACCAGCGCATCGTGAAAGAAGCCAACGATGAAATTCAGAATAAACAAAAAGACGTTTTCGATACGATCATTCCCGATATTATGAAAATCGTTAATGCTATCGGCCAAAAAGAAAACTATACCACTATTTTTGACCTGAGCATCGTTCCCGTTGCTTATTTCGACAAGAAGAACGATCTTACAAAACAGGTCATCGATGAAGTCAATAAAACATTAAAACCCAAAAAATAGCAGACTGAAGCGGAATGATCATGGGAAGAACATTAAAAGAAATCGCCGCTTATCTGAATGCTGAACTTTTGGGCGATGAAACGGTCGCCATTACGGACATAAAGGGCATCGAAGAGGCCGGACCCGGGGATATCACATTCATCTCCAATCCGAAATACCGCAAGCAACTGGAAACGACGGCCGCCTCTGCGGTACTGGCGCCGCCGGGCATCGTTAATCCCCGGATCAATCTTTTAATCCTGCCTGACCCTTACAGCGCCGTTGCGAAATTACTTGCCCTCTTTTATCCGGAGGAAGCGCATCCCGGCCACATCAGCGAAAAAGCTTTGATTGAAGAAGGCGCCGTCGTCTCAAGTCATGCGCATATCGATCCCGGCGTCTACATCAGCTGCGGCGCCCGGATCGAGCGGGGCGCCGTGCTTTATCCCGGTGTTTTTGTCGGCGCCGGGGCGGTCATCGGCGAGGACTCCGTTCTGTATCCCAATGTCTCCATTTACAGAAGGTGCATCATCGGAAAAAGGGTAATCCTCCATGCCGGCGTCGTCATCGGCGCCGACGGATTCGGTTTTACCAGGCCGGGCGTTGAAAATCTGAAATTCCCTCAGATCGGCATCGTCCAGATTGACGACGATGTGGAGGTGGGGGCAAACTCGACCATCGATCGCGGCGCCCTCAATAAAACCTGGATTCAGCGCGGCGTAAAAATCGACAATCTGGTGCAGGTAGGACACAACGTCGTCATCGGCGAAGACACGGTGATCGCAGCCCAGGTGGGCATCGCGGGCAGCACGAAAATCGGACGCGGCGTCATCATCGGAGGCCAGGCGGGCTTCGCAGGCCATATCACGATCGGCGATCATGTCATGGTCGCCGGGCAATCAGGCGTTCATGAAGACGTGCCGCCCAATCAGGTCGTCTCGGGAACGCCCCATTTACCGCACCGCGAGTGGCTGAGGGCCGCCTCCTGCTTTCCCAGGCTTCCTGAAATGAGAAAAAATGTGGGGTCTCTGACAAAGCGGTTGGAAACCCTGGAAAATGTTGTTCACAACATCAAGAAGGATAAATGATGAAGATACATAAAACAGCTATCGTTTCACCCAAAGCCAACCTGGCGGAGGGTGTGGAAATCGGGCCTTATTCCATCATCGAAGCCGACGTCAACATCGGCAAAAACACCATCATCGGTCCCCACGCCGTCATCGACAGCCACACCGATATCGGCGAGGATTGCCACATCTTTCAATTCGCCGCCATCGGCGCGGCGCCCCAGGATTTGAAATTTCGCGGTGAGGAAACGAGGGTTGTTATGGGCAATCACAATACGATCCGGGAGTTTGCCACCATTCATCGGGCCACAGCCGCCGACATCGGCGTCACCATCATGGGCGATCACAATCTGATCATGGCCTATTGCCACATCGCTCACAACTGCAAACTCGGCAATCATGTCATCATGTCCAATGCCGCCAGTCTGGCCGGACACATCTTTGTGGAAGACTACGCCATCATCAGCGGAATGTCGGGAGTTGTTCAATTTACACGCATCGGCGCCCATTCATTTATCGGCGGCGCATCCGCTGTTACACAGGATGTTCCGCCTTTTGTCATGGCCGCCGGCAATCACGCCAAAATGCACGGGTTGAATTTAGTCGGTCTGAAGCGGCGGGGCTTCAGCGAAAACACCATCGCCGCCTTGAAAAAGGCCTATCAAATCATCTTCCGATCTTCCCTGTTATTGAAAACCGCCGTTGAAAAGGTCAAGACGGATGTAGAGGATCTGCCCGAAGTCAGGCAGTTCGTTGAATTTATTCAATCATCCCAGAGAGGGGTGTGCCGTTAGGGCAACAACGGACGGCGATGTCATGCGGTGCATCGGAGTCGTCGATAGAAGACATCCCGGCGCGCATCTTCTTCAATAGACTGACGCGATGAATACAAACAGCTCTCCTTGCCATACATCGAAAATATTGATTGTCGCCGGGGAAGCGTCGGGGGATCTTCACGGCGCAAATCTGGTGAAAGCCATGCATGCCATCGATCCGGCCCTTCGCTTTTACGGTATCGCCGGCAAAAATATGCAGGCGGCGGGCGTTGAAATAATAGCCGATTCCGCCGATATGGCCGTGATGGGATTTACGGAAGTCATCGGGAAAATCAGATATATCATGCAGGTCAAGGCACGTCTCAAATTATTCCTGAAACAGGAAAAACCCGCCCTCCTCATCGTCATCGACTACCCCGGCTTCAATATCCCCCTGGCCGGGATGGCGAAAAAATCGGGGATCCCTGTATTTTATTATATCAGCCCCAAGGTCTGGGCATGGCGCAGGGGAAGGATCAAAACCATCAGACGCATTGTCGACACCATAGCGGTCATTCTTCCTTTCGAAGAGCAGATGTATCGTGAAGCGGGGGTCCATGCGCATTTTGTAGGACATCCGCTTCTCGATACGGTCAAAACAAAATATACGAAAGACGACGCCATAAAAAAATTCGCCTTGCAGGAAAACGTTACCACCATAGGCCTCCTCCCCGGCAGCCGCAAAAGTGAAGTTGCCGCACTCCTGCCGGAAATGCTTAAATCGGCGTTTATTTTGAAAAAAAAGCTGCACACAGTTCAGTTTGTATTGCCTCTGGCGGATACACTCACGGCGGAATTTGTCGGGGCTATTATCCGGCAGCATCCTGTTGACGTGCATCTCATAAAAAACGATACCTACGATGTCATCAACCTGTCGGATGTGGCCGTTGTCGCATCCGGCACAGCCACATTGGAAACGGCGCTGTTGGAGAAACCGATGATTATTGTCTATAAGGTCTCCCGTCTCTCCTATCTGATCGGCAGGGCCGTCATCAAAGTCAAACACATCGGACTTGCCAACATTATCGCCGGGGAAACCATTGTCCCTGAATTTATCCAGGGCGAGGCGAATGCCGAACGAATTGCCGCCGAAGTCATAGATATCTTGACACGGGAGGGCCGGATGGCGCATATAAAATCCGCGTTGGCGGACATCCGGGGCAAGCTTGGGGCTCCCGGCGCTTCGGACAGAGCGGCAAAGCTCGCTTACGGCATCATACAAAGGACTTAGGAAGATTCGTGGATATTTTCAAACGCCTTTTAAAACGGGCAAAACCGCATATTTTTAAATTCGTCGTCGCCATGTTCTGCATGCTTATCGTCGGCTCTACGACGTCGGCCCTTGCTTTTCTTGTCAAACCCGCCATCGATGATATTTTTCTGACAAAAAACGCCAGAATGCTCATGTGGATCCCCCTGGCCATCGTATTGGTGTATTTTGTCAAAGGCGCATGCAGCTACGCTCAGACCATTCTGATGAATTTTATCGGCCAGCGGATTGTCGCCGATCTGAGAAACGAGCTTTATGCAAAGATTCAACAGCAATCCCTTGCTTTTTTTACAAAAAACTCGACGGGCCTGCTCATGTCGCGGATTACCAACGATGTGGGATATATCCAGGGCGCCGTTTCGGAGGCCGTCACGAGTCTTTTCAAGGATTCCTTTACACTCCTGTGCCTCATATTCGTCATTTTCTACCGGGACTGGAAGCTTGCGATCGTTGCCATGTTTGTGTTTCCTCTTACCATCTATCCCATCGCAAAATTCGGCCAGAAAATGAGAAGCATCGCCACACGGACCCAGGTCACCATGGGAAGCCTCACCAACCTGCTTCAGGAAACCATCTCCGGTACGAGGATCGTCAAGGCTTTCGGGATGGAAGACTATGAAAATAAAAGATTCTCCGGGGAAAATGAAAACCTGCTGAAGCTCATCCTGAAATCCATCTCCATCAGCGCCCTTTCCAGTCCTTTCATGGAATTTCTGGGCGGCATCGGCATCGCCGCCATTATTTTCTACGGCGGGTATCAGGTGATCAACGGCCATTCCACGCCGGGCAATTTTTTCTCTTTTCTGACAGCCCTGATCATGCTTTACGAGCCGGTAAAGCGGCTGACCAATGTCAACAATACGATCCAGCAAGGCATTGCGGGCGCCCAGCGGGTCTTCAGCATCATCGACACCGTACCGGACATTAAAAATAAGGAAAACGCCGTCAGTTTACCCAAGATATCGAAAATGATCGCCATCGAAAATGTGACGTTTTGCTATGAAGAAACACCGGTTTTAAAAAATATCAACCTGACCATCAAGGCCGGAGAAGTTGTCGCTTTTGTCGGAATGAGCGGCGGCGGCAAAACCACCCTTGTCAATCTGGTTCCAAGATTTTACGACGTCACAAACGGGCGAATCCTCATCGACGGCAAGGATATCAGAGACGTCACCATCGAATCCCTCCGCAAGCAGATCGGGATGGTCACACAGCAGACCATTCTTTTTAATGATACGGTCCGCAACAATATCGCTTATGGCAGCATCGAAAAGAGCGAAGATGCCGTCATCCGGGCGGCAAAGGCAGCCAACGCCCATGATTTCATCGTCAATCTGCCGGACGGATATGATACGGTCATCGGCGAACAGGGCACGAAGCTCTCCGGCGGGGAAAGACAGCGTATATCCATTGCCCGTGCGCTTCTTAAAGACGCGCCTATTTTGATTCTTGATGAGGCAACATCCTCCCTCGATACAGAGGCGGAAATCGAGGTCCAGGACGCCCTGGAAAATCTCATGAAAGATAGAACGACCCTCGTTATTGCCCATCGCCTTTCGACGATCCGCAACGCCGACAGGATCATTGTCCTCGTCGGCGGAGAAATCGTTGAAGAGGGGACGCACGATACGCTGCTGGGGAAAAAGGGCGAGTACTATAAGCTGTATAACATGCAATTTAAAGGCGACGACAACGGGATAAGAGATGGCATGGACGGATCCGATCATAAAGAGCTGGGACGTTGACAATCAAAGGCATTACCCCTCTGGGCTCTTCCTTTTCAATGCGCTTCTTTTTCTTCTTTCCCTGCCATACAGGATGGGAGTTTCTTTGCGGAACGCCGGCTATGATAAGGGCTTTTTCAAACAAACCCGGCTGCCCTGCAAGGTGATCAGCATCGGGAATATTGCCGCCGGCGGCACGGGAAAAACGCCCATGACAATCCTTGTCGCAAAGTTATTGAAGGAGGCGGGATTCAGACCGGTCATCCTCAGCCGGGGATATGGAGGGAAGACGCCGGCCGCCGTGAACATTGTGTCCGATGGAAAAGATATTTTGCTGGGGCCGGAAGAAGGCGGCGACGAGCCCGTAATGATGGCCCGGGCCTGTCCCGGCATGCCGGTTATTTCCGGTCGGCAAAGGCGTGTGACGGGTGCATATGCCGTCGATCATTTCCTGGCGGATGTGTTGATCCTGGACGACGGGTTTCAACACCGGAGCCTTTACCGTGATATGGATATTGTTCTTGTGGATAAAGACAGACCCCTGGGGAACGGTTTTATGCTGCCCCGCGGGCCCCTGCGGGAACCGGCAAAGGCCTTGAGGCGGGCTGACCTCATTGTGAAAACAGAGATTAAGACCAATCCCTTTGCCGACGAACCGGATATTTCTTTTCCGGATGCATCCATTGTTTTTCACGGCTATCGTCAACCGACGGGATGGACGGCAGGCATGAGCGGTCAATCCTGCCCCCCGGATTATTTGAAGGATAAAAGATTGTGCGCATTTGCCGGCATCGCCGTCCCGGACGCCTTTAAAAAAACACTGGAAAGCCTGGGGCTCAATGTGGTTGTCTGGATTCCCTTTCCTGATCATCACCGGTATACGGAAAAGGATATTGCGGAAATTTGCCGCCGGTCGCGGGATGGTGCGGCCGACATGATTGTCGCAACGGAAAAAGACGGCGTCAAGCTCTCTCAACATCAAGCATTTCTGGAAAAAATATTGTTACTGAAAATTGAAATGGTTATACGGCCGTCTTCAGATAAACTCACGTCCATGATCATTGATAAACTGGGGGCCGGCAGGATATGACATGGTAGAAAAAACAACCTCTACAAAAATCATCCTGTTTTGTTTCGGGATCATACCGCGAGCCCTGCGAAAACATTTCTTTATCGCCCTCGCAATGCTGTTTTATTACGTCTCGCCCAGACAGCGGTTTATCACTCTCCACAATCTGAAAAACGCCTTCCCCGACCGGGACATGGCGGAAATCATCCAAATCGCCAAAAACACCTACCGCCATTTAGGCATCGTCATCGCCGAGTTCTTCGACATCCCCCGGCTTACGCGGCAGGATATTGACAATACTTTTGAAATCGAAGGGATTGAATATTGCCGCGCCGCCCTGGAAAAGAACAAAGGGCTTTTACTGTTCGGCGCCCATTTCGGAAACTGGGAACTCATGGCCGTCGTTATATCATTAATTGTTCACCCCATGCTTCTCATTTACCGACCTCTGGATAACCCGATTTTGGAAGATTTGGTCAAATGGGTGCGGGCCACGGCGGGAAGCAAGACCCTGGCCAAGGAAAGGGCCATGCGGCCCATGTTGCGGACCCTTCAGAAAAATGAGATCGTCGGGCTTCTCATCGATCAGAATGTGGCCTGGCAGGAGGGTATTTTTGTGGATTTCTTCGGAAGATCCGCCTGTACGACGGACGGACTGGCAATCCTGGCGCTTCACACAGGGGCGCCCGTTATACCCGCATTTATGGCCAGGCAACCTTCGGGTAAATACCGTCTCATCCTGGGACGGGAAGTCAGCATCGTCGATACAGGAGATTACGAAAAGGATGTGGCGGCTAATACACAGATTTTCATGAAAGTGATCGAGGACATGATCCGCAAATATCCCGATCAATGGCTATGGCTCCATCACCGGTGGAAGACGAAAAAATGGCAGGCCCTGAGGCAACGGTAACGGTAATGGACATCCGAATTTCAAAGACGATGAATCATGATGCCGTGAAAAACATCCTGATTCGCGGCACCAACTGGATCGGCGACGTTGTGATGACCCTCCCGGCCTTTGCCGCCGTAAGAAAAACCTTCCCCCGGGCGAAAATCACCGTCCTGGTTAAACCCTGGGTTGCCGCCCTGTTTGATCTATGCCCCGACGTGGATGAGGTATTTACTTTTCAAAGTCCCGGCATTCATGAAGGCGTTTTCGGAAAGGTGGGGCTCGCCCGGGAACTGCGTAAAAAGAAATTCGATATGGCCGTTCTCCTGCAAAATGCCATTGAGGCGGCGATTATTGCCCGCCTGGCCGGCATCCCCATCCGCATCGGCTACAACAGCGACGTCCGGGGATTCCTTTTGACCCATTCCGTCCGGCGGACAAAAGCCATTCGACAGGTGCCCCAGATCGATTATTATCTCGAAATGCTTAAAACTGCGGGTTTTCAATCAGCCGGCCGCGAAGTTCATCTCCCATTAAACGCAGAATATCAGGCGTTGGGGGATAAATTGCTTAACGGTTTTGGATTGACTGCAGGCAAGATGATTTGCGGCATCGCGCCGGGGGCCGCTTACGGCCCGGCCAAGAAGTGGTTTCCTGAACGGTATGCCGCCGTGGCGGATCGACTGGCTGCGTCCCATAACGCGCAGGTCCTCATGATGGGAAGCGAAGCGGACCGTGCAAGCCTCGATGCCGTACAGGGCTTTGCGAAAAGCCGCCTTGTCAATCTTGCCGGCAAAACCGATTTGCAAGAGGCCATCGCCCTCATCGCCCGCTGCCGCCTTTTCATCTCCAACGATTCAGGTTTGATGCATGTGGCCGGCGCCCTCGGCATCCCCACCGTGGCCGTCTTCGGCTCAACGAACCCGGCAACCACATCGCCTGTGGGCGAAAAAAGCACCGTCATTTACAAGGGCGTCCCGTGCAGCCCGTGTCTGAAAAAGGTCTGCCCGACGGATTTTGCATGCATGGACAAAATCAGCGTTGACGACGTCTATGATACGGCACGGAAACTTCTCGCAGAAAAAGGACCTTAAAGCACATGGCGAAAAACAGGGCTGTCTTTCTCGACCGGGACGGAACGATTAACGAAGATGTGGGTTATTTAAACTCTCTTTCGAAGCTCAGGCTATTTCCCGAAACGCCTCAGGCAATAAAAGAAATCCGCGATGCCGGCCTGAAAGCCATTGTCATCACCAACCAGTCCGGTGTGGCGCGCGGTTACTTCACCGAAGCCTTCGTTGAGGAAACCCATCGCCGCATACAGGAATTGCTCAAAATGGAAGGAACCTGCATCGATGCCTTCTACTATTGCCCCCATCATGCAACGGAAGGCCGGGGGGATTACTTGCAGGCATGCGAATGCCGCAAGCCGAAGACGGGGATGCTGCTTGCCGCCGCCAGGGATTTTGACATCGATCTTTACCGTTCTTATATGGTAGGCGACATGATGACGGATATGGAAACAGCGTATAATATTCCGATGAAGGGCGTCCTTGTGCCGACAGGGCATTGCGCTGTGGATAAGAACTGCCGGCCTGAAACGCCGCCCATAAAACCGAGTTATTCGGCAACCGATATTCTCGACGCCGTCCGGTGGATCATAAAGGATTCCCATCCATGAACATTCTGATCATCAAGCTCTCCGCCATCGGCGATGTGATCCATACCCTGCCCTCCCTTGCCGCGTTAAGACGACTCTATCCCGATGCGCATATCACCTGGGTGATCGAAGAGGCGGCGGCAGACCTGATCAAAGATCATCCTTATCTGGACCGGGTCGTCGTTTCCCGGAGAAAAAGCTGGATAAAAGAATTAAAAAGGGGCAGGATCGCCAAACCCTTCGGAGAAATCCGTTCCTTTATCGGCGAAATCAAAAAAATCAAGTATGATCTGGTCATCGATTTTCAGGGACTTTTTAAAAGCGCTGTGCTTGTCTGGCTCAGTTCCGGGAAAAGGAAACTCGGATATGCGAGCATGCAGGAATTGAGCGGTTTGTTTCTCAACGACAGGATCCCCGAAGATATGACAAAACACGCCGTCGACCGGTACCTCGATTTCCCCCGCTACTTAGGGGCGGATATTAAAGAGGTTGAATTTCTTGTCCCCGTTCAGGATGATCATAAACAGCGGGCAGACAAATTGCTTTCGGCAAACGGAATATCGGCACATCATGCTTACGTCGCCGTCAACCCCATCGCCCTTTGGGAGACAAAGCTCTGGGGTAATGAAAAATTTGCCTGTTTGTGCGACAAACTGATTGAGGAGCTGGGAATGACCGTTGTTTTTACGGACAGCGGACCGGAAGAAATAAATAAAATCCAAGCCATGATGCGGCAACCGTCCGTCAATCTTGGCGGCAAGACCTCGTTGAGGGACCTTGCCTGCCTCTACAGGGGGGCGCGTTTTTTAATCACCACCGACTCCGGCCCCATGCACCTTGCGGCAGCAGTCGGAACCCCTGTCTGCGCCATCTTCGGCCCGACAGATCCTGCACGGACAGGCCCCTTCGGAAAGGGGCATTTGGTGACGCGCAAAGACTTGCCCTGCATGCCCTGTTTCAGGAAAAGCTGCCGCGATATGACATGTATGAAGGAATTGCGTGTTGAAGACGTCTTTGGAAGGATTAAAGGAAGGTTTTTTTAGGAGGGATAAAATGAGGTCTTTCGGAAAGGAAGAACGGATATGACGATCAGTGAAAATTTGCTCGATATTTTAGCCTGCCCCCAATGCAAGGGGGCGATCTACCTCAATAAGACCAACGACGGGTTGATCTGCGACAAATGCCGGCTCCTTTATGAAATCAAGGACGACATCCCCATCATGCTCATCGATGAAGCGAAAAAGCTGCCCGATGATGCCGTCTTATAGCGCTTGATCTTTTATGCGGGTCAGCATCTCGCGCACGCCGTCCTGCACGTCCTCCACGGCGAGTTCTTCGAGGCATTTGCTGATTCCCTTATCGTCACAGCCCTTTTGACGGCAGGGAACGCAATCCATGGGGGAGACAATGACGGTGTGCTTTTCGCCGACAGGCGCCCAGTCGCGCCAATCCGAAGGCCCGTAAATCGTAACCGTAGGGGTCCCCATGGCCGCTGCAATGTGAGGCGCCGCACTGTCTACGCCGATATGCAGCCTGCTTAACCGCAACAAACCGGCAAGCTCCGCCAGGGTCGTCCTGCCGGCCAGATTATAAACCATTCCCCGGCAGGCGCGCCTTATTTCATCGGCCCGGCCTTTTTCTCCTTCCGATCCGACGATAACCGCAGCGAGGCTGTATTCATCCCATAACCAGTCGATCAGGGCGGCCCATTTATCGCGGCGCCATTCTTTATATTCCCACCGCGAAAAGGGATTGAGGGAAATCCATTGAACGGAGGCGGCGATATTTTCCGTGAGAAGCCGCTGCACCCTTTCCTCCATCCCGTCCGCCATATACAACCGGGGAACGCATGTCTTCTCGCGGATGCCGAAGGCCCTGATGATGCGGAGCGACTGCCGGGCCGCACCGGGAGTTCCATCGTCGTCAGGCGGAAACGGATCGACAAGATGCGTAAACAAATGGTTTCTGAAGAAGGAAACCCCCCGATAAAACATGGCCGCTCTGTAAGGCGCCCCCGTCAAATAGGCGTTGAATGCGCCCCGTTCATCGGCCCGCAAGTCGATAACCACAGAAAATTTTTCTCGGCGGAGACTTGCGATAAAACCCAGGTTATCCGTCACCGTCCTGAAAAAGCCGTCGTTTTTATGATTTTTGGCTTCAAAGATTTTATATATTGCCGGATCCGCCGACAGCAGACTCCCCATCCCCTCGCGAAGCAGAACCGATACCCTTGCCTGGGGATAGGCGTCTTTGACGGCCTGGATGGAGGGTGTTGCCCACACGACATCTCCGATATCGCCTAACTGAACGATCAGGATGTTCCGTGGGGCCGGAGGCAGGGCATGTTGATGGCTGATCAGCATAATAAAAAAGAAGATGGATTATTGCGGCGTGTATTCCGGGACGATTTTTTTGAGTTTGTCCTTGATGGCCGAATCATTGTACGTGTCCGCCGTTTCAACCAAATCATCGATCAGTCCGTTGAGCTGCCTGAAATCGTAATGATTGCCTCTGATAACGCGGATGTTTTCATGAGTGGTCGCCACAATCCCTTCACCTTCCGTCATCAGCTCTTCATAGAGCTTTTCTCCCGGTCGCAGACCGATGTAACGGATGGGAATGTCGCGGTCCGGTTCAAAACCGTGAAGCCGGATGAGGTCGCGGGCCATATCGACAATCTTGATGGGCTTTCCCATATCAAGAATAAATATCTCACCGCCTGTTCCCATAACGCTTGCCTGGAGAATCAACTGGGCGGCCTCGGGAATGCTCATGAAATACCTGGTCACATCGGGATGCGTAACGGTTACGGGACGACCCTGGGCGATTTGTTTCTGAAAAATGGGAATAACGGAACCTGAACTTCCCAGAACATTGCCGAAACGAACCGCCATAAAACGGGTTTTGGTATCTCCGTTCATACATTCCAGATACATTTCCGCAACACGCTTCGTCGCGCCCATAATATTGGTGGGCCGGACGGCCTTGTCTGTGGATACAAGAACAAAACGCTCCACACCGAACAGTTTGGCCGTCTCAGCCAGATTTCGCGTGCCGATAATATTGTTGTACACCGTCTCACGGGGATTCAGTTCCTGAAGAGGGACATGCTTATAGGCAGCGGCATGGAAAACAACCTCCGGCCGGAAATCCGAAAACACATTATGCATGGCCTTTTTATCTTTAATATCAGAAAGATAACTTTTTATCGGGATTGCTTCAAAGTATTGCAGGCATTCCATTTCCATCTGAAACAGGTTAAACTCGCTGCATTCCAGCAAGGCGAGACCCTGAGGCCCATAACGGCAGATCTGCCGGACCATTTCGCTGCCGATGGACCCGCCGGCGCCGGTCACGAGGATGCGCTTGCCGTGAAGAAAATTGAAAATCGCCTTTTCGTCGAGGCAAATCTCCTCGCGCCCCAGGAGGTCTTCAAATTTAACATCCCGGACCGTCTTCATGGACGTATTGCCGTCTATCAGTTCCCCCAAACTCGGCATAGTCCGGTAGCGCTTGCCCGTCCGTTCGCAAATGGAAACAATCCGCCGCATCTGCGCTCCCGTAATCGACGAGATGGCAATCAATATTTCATCAAACATATCTCCCATGCCGTCAATCATCTCAATGCTGCCCAGGACGGAAAAGCCGTGAATGGTTTTCCCCTGCTTCGAGAGGTCGTCATCCAAAAACCCCACGGGATAAACCTTCGTTTCCGGATTGTCCAGAATTTCCCGGACCACTTTTTCGCCTGCCGCGCCGGCGCCGATGATGAGCAGCCTTTTATTGGATAGCATTTTGCGGTAGCGCTTCAAATTCCAGGCTGAAGATACATTATTCGTCAATGCAAGTCTTACGGCAATCCGCACGGCTCCGATGAACAGGATCGTCAGGAACCAGTCGATGATGAATACGGACCGCAGGTAGCCTTGAAAGTGATTGATGTAGAGAATGGTCAAAACGATAATCAGTGAGGCGAGGGTGCTTCCCTTAACGACATTGATTAAATCATTCAAACCGGCAAAACGCCACATGCCCCGATAGAGGTTGAATATAAAAAAGCAAACCAATTTTATCGGGATGATAAACAGCAAGGTCCATTTAATATTAAGCCATTTCTCGGGTGTGATGGCGCCGTTCAGGAGCAGATAATTCGAAAACAGATAAACTGCCGCGATGATAACCGCATCGAGGAAGAACATATAATAAAAATGTTTATTGCGAATGAGGTTTTTCATGGCGATTGATCCGGTTGTACGCAATTTTTATTTATGCTTTCCCGCCCTGTGCATTATCACGTCAGGACGCCATAGTCCAGCATGTTTGTGAAGGCGCAAGGGGGAAGACCCTTTCTTCATGCTCTTAATGCGCTACGCCTTCTTTTTTCACGACGTTGATCACCGTTTTCCATAATATCATTAAATCAAAACCGAAAGACCGATGATTGAGATAATATTCATCATGGGCCACCTTGACGGGAATCGAAAGTTCGTCTCTTCCATTGATTTGCGCCCAACCGGTAATGCCGGGAAGCAGTTTATGGATTCCTTTTTGCGTCCTGAGCGCGATCAGATCTTCCTGGTTGTATAAGGCGGGGCGCGGGCCGACCAGACTCATATTCCCCGCAAGAACATTGAAAAGCTGCGGCAGTTCATCAAGACTCGACTTGCGCAGAAATTTCCCCAGGGGCGTCAGATAGTCATCAGGATTGCGCATAAGATGCGTGGCCATAGCCGGCGTATCGATGCGCATGGTGCGGAATTTGAGCATTCTGAACATCCCGTTATTTCTGCCGATCCTGTCAGACCAGTAAATGACGGGACCTTGGGATGTACATTTTATCAGGAGGGACAAAAAAAGCATGGGGACGAAAAATATGCAAAGAGCCGCAAGGGCCGCAGCAATATCAAAGATTCTCTTCATATTGAGACCTTTGAATAATGCTCATTTCCTGTCATTTCGACCCTAGGGAGAAATCTTACTGGTCTGAATTCGTTGAGATTTCTCGTCACTACCGCTCCTCGAAATGACAAATTCAAAGGTCTCATGTCGGCATCTATGTCCGGTTTTTCCGGTACCAATCGATGGTTTTTTTAAGGCCTTCGCGGAAGCTGGTCCCTGCCTTGAAGTCAAACTCCTGCAAGGCCCTAGTTGTATCGAGCATCCGCCGGGGCTGGCCGTCGGGCTTCGATAAATCCCAAACGACGGTGCCCGTAAAACCCGTCAATTCCACAATGAGCGCAACGAGATCCCGGATGGAGATTTCAAAACCCGCGCCGATATTCACGGGATCGCTCTTGTCGTATTTTTTGAGAGCAAGGACAACGGCCTCGGCGGCGTCTTCCACATAGAAGAATTCACGCGTGGCATTACCCGTTCCCCAAACAACAATCTCCCTTTGGCCGGTTTCGACGGCATCGACGCACTTTTTGATCAGAGCGGGAATCACATGGGACGACCGGGGATCGAAGTTATCACCGGGCCCATAGAGATTCACGGGCAAAATAAAAATGGCGTTGAAGCCATACTGCTGCCGGTAGGCCTGGGCCTGAACCAGCATCATCTTTTTGGCCAAACCATAGGGGGCATTCGTTTCTTCGGGATAACCGTTCCAGATGTCCTCCTCACGAAAAGGAACAGGGGTAAATTTCGGATAGGCGCAAATCGTGCCCAGGGCCAGGAATTTATCAATCTTTCGCACATAGCCTTCGTGGATCAGTTGAAGGCCCATGATGGCGTTATCATAGAAAAGAGAAGCCGGGTTTTCCTGATTGAACCCGATACCGCCCACCTTCGCCGCCAAATGAATGACGGCATCGGGTTTTTTGTCGTCGTACATCCGCTGAATATCGGGCAATTTTGTCAGATCGTACTCAGGAAGATCGGCGACGGAGATATCCTCGTAACCTTTATCCGCAAGCTTTGTCAGAATATGCTTGCCGAGGAAACCTTTGCCGCCCGTCACAACAATTTTCTTTTTTTGAAATCTGTTTTCAATATTCATCGTCCCAACTCCTTTTTCCAACATCTTTCAAACTCCTTCTCCTTCTACATCGGCAGATCTTTGGGGGTGAGATGGAATTTTCTAGGCGAGAAGTTAAAATCCTGAGCCGCTTCGGCATGATCAAACACCAGGTCAACATTCATCCGCTCGGCCATTTGCGCGGTCCAATGCCGGTTACGTGAAAAAAAGCGGACCCATGCGGCCGCCCGTCGGAAAAACCAAAGCGGTACCGGTATCACCCTGGGACGGCGGCCCAGGACTGCAAACAAGCGGTTGATCATCTCCCGGTAGGTCAGCGTCTCGGCGCCTGAAAGATTATAGTCTCGATTGCAGACGTCCAGTTTACCCAGCACCGACAGGCAGGCCGCCGCCACATCTTCAGCATGAACGGGCTGACGCAATCCATCGGCTCGTCCCAGTAAGGGAAAGAATTTGAATCGGCGAATCAGACGGATGATTTCGGAAATATTCTGATCCCGGCCCCGGCCGTAAATCATGGTGGGGCGAAGAATCACCCAATCGATGCCTTTCGCCTGCGCCCAGGTCTGCAGACGGTCTTCACTTTCGGACAACCGGCGCGCCATGATCAGTTCTTCCGTTTCAGAGGAATTCATCTTGGTAAAACGGCTGGTCGAGGAAAGGGCGATAATGCGCCGTGCGCCGTACTTATCCAGCATCGGAAAATAATCCGGCAAAACCCAAAGAGGCGCGATGCAAATCCAAAAATGGATGCCTTCCATTTCTTCACCGGCAAATACGCTGCGATTTTCCGGCGCCTTCTTGAGCTGTATCCATTGAACGCCGCTACTGTCGTCATTCATCAGACGGCGGGAAAACGCCTTAACCTGCCATCCGTCCTGTCTGAGAAGCGGCAAAAGGCATTGTCCGACCAAGCTTGTCGCCCCCATAATCCCCACAGACTCCCTTGGAATATTTACTGTTTCAGCCATTGCCTGACGTGCTGTGCGCTATAGTAAACGGCCACGAACCCGAATCTCAACCAGACTCCGACGCCGACAATCCATCTAAGCGGGCCCGGATACTGATGCCGGAAAAATTTGTCATAGAAATACATCATCCCTTTGTGCTTGTGCCATTCCACGAAGACAGGCCGACCGGCGCTGCACGACCCCTGATGATGAACGACGCGTGCATCAGGCACAAAGATCACTTTCCAGCCTTGTTGTCGAAAACGCATGCACCAGTCGAGATCTTCACAGTGCAGAAAATAACCTTCATCCATGTTGCCGACATCCGCGATCGCGGCCTGCCTGATCAGCATGCAGGAACCGGAAATCGCTTCAACCTCCATCGGCGCGTCCGGCAGAGGGTCTTTATGAAGAAGAAAATCGGAAAACAGCTTGGGATAGCGATCCTTCATCCGGGAAAGACCAAAGGCGCGGACAAAAGAGCGCCATGGCGTAGGCACAGCACGCCGGCCACCGGCCTGTTCCGATCCGTCCGAATTGAGGAGCAAGGGGCCCGCGACTGCCGCTTGCGGAAAACCCTCCAGGCAGGCAAGCAATATCTCCAATGCATCAGGTTCCATAATGCAATCGGGGTTTAAAAAAAGAAGATAGTCGGGGTTGTCGGCAAGGGCCATTCCCCTATTGCAGGCCCCGGCGAAACCGACATTGGCATTATTTCGGATGAAAACCAGGCGGGATTGCGGATCAGCAATATTTTCAACCGTTTGCATGCTGTCGTCTTCAGAATTATTGTCGACAACGATGATTCGGGCAACAGACGCCGAACGTAAGATGGCATTTACGGCCTCATGCAACACCGGGCCGGCGTTATAATTGACAATGACGACGGAGAGTTTCGACATGATGAAACCTGATGGGGTTTGAAGAAAGCATCTGCTGTGAGAGCTTTGAGTGTCCGTTTTTCATAGGTCTCGTTAGAGAAATGCCCCGGCGGACTCTTGCAGCGTGCGTTCACTCTCCGCTATCAGTTCACGGTACTGCGTATTCTGGAAACCCCAAAGCGTGGAATGCACCTCTTCCCTGTGTCCGGCCAAAAACGGCAGAGTCACCACAATACGCAGGTCGGTCTGCCGTTCCAAATATTTGTCGATGGTGTTGGTCTGATCATCGCGATGATCGGGATCCCATGACGCAAGAATGCGCAGCACTTTTTCACTGTAAACATTGCAGACCATGCCGGTCATTTTATCGATGGTGACAAAAAGCATGCCTTGAAACATTTCGGCGCCAAGGACCTTCACTTCAGAATGCAGGGTCGTAATGAGGCCTGCAAAGACATCCCATTGACCCTCTTTTGCATCAAGATAGGCGTGGATAATGCGCATTTTTCCCTCGAAATCCTCAGGCAGCAGGGCATCGTCTTCAAGAATCGTCAGCCGGTGCATGCCCTGGCTGAGCGCATAACCCGCAAGTTTCGCATAGGACAGACCGCAACCCACCCAGCCCGGACGCAATCGTATACCATCGAAGACGGCAAAGCATTGGGGACAATTGGCCTCAAAAAGACGGCGGCGCGCAATCGTCTCCGGCATGGAAAGAACAATGTGCGATGCGCCCTGCGGCAGCGGCAAAACGTCATCCGCAAGCTTGCTTGCCGGCAGGAAACCCATGGCCACGAGGAAACGGTCGAACATGAAAGCAAAACGTCCGGCACCGGCGGCAACAGCTTGACGTATGGTTTCAGGTTCGACAGGGTGGTGTAAAGCCCTCCGCACCGCTTCGATCATGGCCTGTTCGTTCCCCTCTTCGAAAAAAATCACAGCCCCTGTGAGATCCGGGTAGTCGGCCTGATCCTGCGCCGTCTCGGTTATGACGGGAACGCCGAGGGACAGGCATTCCTGAATGCGGGGCATCTCGAGCAGCGCATTTTTATAATAGTGCAGATTGATCACCGTGCGGGCGCGGCGAATCTCGTTGACCATGTCCATGTCGAAGATCTCACTGCACATACGCACATTGAAGTGCCGCCGCAGGACATTGAGCATCTCGCGGCGGCGCGGCGAACTGTTGGCATCTCCGTAGAACAGGACATCACAGGTTTTTTCAACCGGCGGAAGGTGATCCATATAACCCGTGCCGGCCCCAACCGGCAGGTAGTGGACATGCGGATACATCACGCCCTTGCCGGCCATGAATGCCACATTGACCAGGGAGTATTCCAACACGGCCAGCGAGCATTCCAGTATTTTAATGTAGGCGTCCGTGAACCAGCGGGAACTGACGGACTGCTCCATCTGATAGACAATGCGCTTCTCGCCGGGCGGCAAAACATCCAGCATTTGCGCACAAATAACGACATACATGTCATGGGGAAAACCGGCGGGCGGATTTGTCATGATGTCGACCTCAAAGTTATGCGCACGGAGGCGCGAGGCAACAAGATGGGCGACAAACAACGTATGCGGAGTCGCAATGACGCCCCACCGTTTGGGCGGACCCAGGACAGCCAATTTCTGTATGAATTGATCGGCTTGATAAAAATGGATGCGCTTTTTCAGACCATCAAAGTCCCTTCGGCCGACATAACGCAGGGCATTTCGTGCATGGATTGCAAAGGCGCCGGCCTTTTCCATTTGCACCGCCATCTTTTTTTGACGGAAAATGCCGATAAAATTCTTGACGGAAACCGGCAGGGGCAGTTGATGGTATCGATAATGAAACCGATGTGATAGATTGCGGCGATCGTCGTCTATCAGACCATATCGAACCAGGCGGGCCAAAAACCGCATGGGACGAGTCAGCCGCCAGGAGGTGCTGCCCTTCATCAGGTCGATCAAGGCGAGGGCGCCATCCCGCTCTGTCGCGGCCCGGTTGAGATCGGCAATCCGTCCCGACAGGGCCTCGTTGAGAACGGCGATCTGTTCGTCGCACACCGACACGGTCCGGTTGAGGGCGGCGACCTCCCCGTCGCGCTCCGACAGGACGTCGTTTAAGCGGGCAATATTGCCGTCCCGCTCCGACAAGCCCTCATTGAGGACGGCGATATGTCTGTCGCACGCCGACACAGCCCCATTGAGGGTGGCAATCTGTCCGTCCCGCTCCGACAGGACGTCGTTTAGGCGGGCAATATTGCCGTCCCGGACGGCAAGCTTATCGTCCTGTTCCGAGATGATCTGGCGAAGACCGGAAATCTGCCTCTCATGCTTGGTCAACAATCTCTCCGAGCTCGTGAGAGACTTATGTATTTTCTCGTTTTTCTTATCTTCCGCGATATACGAATATCTGATCTGCCATTCTTTTTGGCTGTCAATGAATGATTGATAATGCGTGCCGTCTTTAAACAAAACCCCCAACCCATAAGAATGATGAAACTCGACGGTCTTGTATTGGCCTTTAAGTTCTTCCCAGAATTGATGAACCCCGAAATCCTCTTTGTTTATATAAATATCATGCAAGAGAATGATGCCGTCCGGTTTGACCTTCGGCAGCCATTTTTCAAAATCATGCTTTACGGCCTCATAGGTGTGCAATCCGTCGATATGCAACAAATCAATCGAATGATTGTCAAATTCATCAACCGCTTCGTCAAATCGCTTTCGCAGCAGATTTATTTTTAAATCAGCGTAGTATTTTTCTTTTATCTTTATGACGTCGGTATAAACGTCCTCATCATAAAAACCTCCATGTTCATCGCCCTGCCATGTATCTACGGCATACAGATTTGCATCGTGACACGCATCTTTTACCGCCTGGCAGAATGAAAAAAAGGACGTGCCCCTGTACGTACCCAATTCGACAATTATTTTCGGCCTTATGTTTCGGACTAAATCATATGAAAAATATTTATGTCCCGCCCACGGCGAATAAAAATCTCGATACGCGTCTTCATACTCAAATTCGTGATCAAAATATTGCCACATGCCATTTACTCTATTCATAGCGAAATCGTATCTTTCAAACGGATCTCATACGGCGGTGCATATTTGAGGCCTTAGAACTTCTCTGTTTTCCGTCATTGCGAGGCACGAAGCGCCGTGGCAATCTCTCCAATTATTGGATACTTATGAGATTGCTTCGCTTCGCTCGCAATGACAAAAGAGGCGTTTTTCAAAGGTCTCTATTTATCTGTGGTGCAATGTTATTAAAGCGTTTACGCCGGATCGGCTTACTCATTACGGCTTCGTCAAATATTATTCAACCGTAAAAAACAAACTGTTCGATCTATTATCATTTTGAGGATTAAAAATATATATTTCGTACCTTCCTGGTTTGGAATAAAGTTCCCTTGGGACAGTTAAGGTCAGTTTTTGGGAATTATGAAAAACCGGCCTTATTTCTTTTTTATCGAACATGACGTGTGTTCGTTCACTCGCATTTTCCACAATGAGCCACATGGCCGCACTTCCGTCAGGCTGTACGTTAAAAACCGTATTTGCTTTCGTCTTTAAAGGACCACCTTCCTTGAGAACCAAGGGCTTGTCGTCGCTACAACCCAAAAAACATAAGTGTAAAATCATCACGGCAAGAATAAAAATAATCTTTCTTTCTTTCATAATTCTGTTCCTCCGCTATTTTTTAAGACCTTCATGAGCGCTTTAGATTTCCGTTTTTCCTGTCATTGCGAGGCGTGAAGCGCCGTGGCAATCTCTCCAATTATTGGATACTGATGAGATTGCTTCGCTTCGCTCGCAATGACAAAAGAGGCGTTTTTCAAAGGTTTCACCATACCGTCCTGAAATGCTGTATAAAAAACCGGAGCCCAAAATCAAAAAAAGGGGGAGTATTTCTTTAATATCCGAGCCAGCGCATTAATTTGACTCTTCTGCCCTGTTCGAATGTGGGCAATGAAACTTTGACCGGTTTTGATGCCGGGGGCTGCGCAGATTCGGGAATTTCTATGTATATCAATTCCGGCGAAATGACACCTCTGATTCCATCCTTGACCCCGCTGTGGATAACCTTTTGAGATGCCAGCGCCGGATATATATTCCGGATATATGCCATAATAATGCTGCCGACGGATCGGAATATTTCCAGGATCATTGCCGTTGTGAGTTGACATACCTGGTAAAAAACCCGGATAAACAGGCCGGCGTAAACCATGAAAAACAGTTTTATGACCTGATGTTTTTTCCCGCTTTTTTTCGCAAACAGGATGGGATTTCTGCCGATAAAATAACCGCCGGGAAACGCCTTTCCCCTGTTTGTCAAATGAGCACGGGAGCTCCCCTTGCGGAGAACGGCCGCCTCATCCGCATATACCGTGCGATACCCGTGTTCTTTTGCACGGCAGGACCATTCGGCATCCTCATTGCTCATCCGACCCTCTTCATCAAAGAGCCCGATCTTTTCAAGAACATCCGCCCGGATAAGGCATCCGTTGCAGATGATCCAGTCAACATCTTTGGGCGGATGCTTTTGTTTTTCGTCCCGCTCAAATCGCCCTGCCGTCACAACCATAAGCGGGCTGCACTTAGCCTCACCGCAGGCTCCCCAAAGATAATCCGGATTTTCCATTAAAATATTTTTTGCACCGGCAATGGCGATGGAAGGATCGCCCCGCATGACTGTAAGAAGCGTGGAAATGGTGTCCGGAAAAACCTTTGTATCTCCATTGAGCAGTAAAACGTAGTCCATCTTTTTTTCAAGACAATAACGGAATCCAATATGATTGGCCTTGCAAAAAGCCGGATCAGCGCCTTCTTCAATCAAAGTAACCCATGGGAAATCCCTTTTCACAATTTCTGATGCATGGTCCGCACCGCTGCCGACAACAATCACCTCCAGATTTTCGTATCGGACTTCTTTGAGGCTGTTGAGACAGTCTATCAATTCTTCCGCCTGATTCCATGCAGGAATCTGAACGGCAATTTTAGGAAACAGTTCTTCGGACATGGGGAGTTATATCAATCAACCGTAAAAAATAAACTGTTGGATTTTTCACCTTCCTGAGGATTAAATATATGAATTTCATAAAGTCCGGGTTTGGAATAAAGTTTTCTTGGAACCCGTAATGTCAGTGTTTGAGAATTATGAACTATGGGTTTTATTTTTTTGCCGCCAAACTTGACCTGCGTGCGTTCACCGGCATTTTCCGCAATAAGCCACATGGCCGCACTTCCATCCGGTTGTTCATTAAAAACCGTATTTGCTTTTGTTTTTAAAGGACCGCCGTCTCTTAAGATCAACGGGGCTGCTGCCGGTGTTGAGACCGGGGGCTGCGGGGAATGCGGCATTTCCATATATAGGAATTCCGGCGAATTTACCCCCTTCATGCCGCGTTTGACTCCTTTGGAGATAACCTTCTCAGATGCAAGCACCGGATGTATATTCCGGATATATGCGATAGTAATGCCGCGGACGGATCTGTATATTTCCGTTATCGTTGCCTCTGTAAGCTTATATAACTGGCAGAGTATGCGAATAAACATGCCGAGGTAGACATTGAAAAAAAGCCTCACGATCTGATGTTTTTTCCCGTATTTTCTTGCAAAGATAAAGGGATTTCTGCCGAGGAAATAACCGTAGGAAAATACCTTCTTTTTGTTTTTCAAATTTGTGCTGGAACTCCCCTTGTGCAGAATGGCCGCCTCGTCAACATATACCGTACGATAGCCGTTTTCTCTTGCACGGTAGGACCATTCGACATCCTCATTGCACATCCAGTAATCCTCATCAAAAAGCCCTATTTTTTCCAGAACATGGGCCCGGATCAAGCATCCGTTGCAGATGACCCAGTCAACATCGCTGGGAGGCTGCTTTTGTGTCGAATCCGGTTCAAATCTGCCTGCCGTCGTAACAAGCATGGGGCTCCACTTCACTTCGCCATATTTCCCCCACGTATAATGCGGGTTTTCCATCAAGAGATTTTTTGCGCCGGCGATGGCGATGGACGGGTCGCCCTGCATGACTTTCAGAAGCGTGGAAATAGTGTCCGGGAAAACCTTCGTATCTCCGTTCAGCAGCAAAATGTAGTCAACCTGTTTTTCCAGACAATACCGGAATCCAATATTGTTGGCCCTGCAAAACCCCAGATCGATGCCGTCTTCAATTAAGGTAACCCATGGGAAATCCCTTCTGACAATTTCCGATGTATTGTCCTCGCCGTTGTTGACAACAACCACTTCCAAATTCTTATAGTCGACTTCTTTGAGGCTATTGAGGCAATCTACCAATTCTTCCGCCTGGTTCCATGCAGGAATCTGAACGGCGACTTTGGGCGACACTTCTTCAGGCATGGGGTATTCCTTAACTCCTTTTTGTCGAAATCAGATGCATGCCGAATTTTATCGCTTGCTTCAAAACACGGCCATTAAAGGATGAGTTGGAAAAAACGTAGCGGATGGGAATTTCTTCAACCGTCATTCCCGCCCGGCAACATAAAGCCAGGGCTTCCATATGGAAATCAAAAGCTTTTGATTTAAGGTCGGTTTTGGCAATAAGCCCGGCAGCCCTTTGACTATAACGCCGGTATCCGCTTGTACAGTCCCTGATGCCGGGACCGGATAAGTCAAAATAGGAACCGCTCAGGGCATAATTCACGACCGCCGCCGCCGTGAGGCTGATCGCCCTTCTATATAAAGGCACATTCTGTGTCTTTCTTCTGCTGCCGATTACAACGTCGATATGCTGGTCATGATTAAGAAATGCGGGAAGGGCATCGGGGTCGTGTGAAAGCCCGGCATCCATCGTAACGATGAAGTCATAATCGGCGGCAACGGCATATATCAAACCATCCTGTATGCCTTGAGGAATGTGAGTAGCGTTGAGATGCTGGATAATATGAAGATTGTTGGGGCGCTTCCCCTGACGGCACTCCGCCTCAATGGATTTAAGGATGTCCGCCGTCTGGTCAAGGCTGCCGTCATCGGTTACGGAAACGTCGGCATATTGCAAGGATCGTGTGACGACTTCATAGATCGTTTCTTCCTCATTATGGGCCGGAATGACGACAAGATGCTTAATCATCAAAAAAGCCCTCGGCCATTTGTATATCTTCACGGGAGTTCACATTCGTATATTTGTCGCAAATCAGAAAAGATTTTATAGACATGGCATCATCGATGGCACACTGAATAAGATCGGGAAGTTCTTTCTCGTTTCTTTCATGATGAATGGGCGTGTACGGGATATAGTTATATATTCCATTGCGAAATAAGCAATGACCGGTGCCTTGATAGTCGTTTAAGGGATGCCTCGGTTTTTCGATTAAGCGGTAGATGTCATTTTCAGGTCCCTGGATCAGGGTATACGTTTTTTTTATCTGATTTCTGTCGGCTACTTTTACAATCCCGCAGATTCCAAAAATGTCATTTTTCTGTTTGAATTCCCGAACCATGTTTTGATGCTTTGGATTGAAAAGCATCTCATCGCCGAGCATGAGAAAGAAGTCGGCCCCGTTAACCGTTTTTTGAGCACATTCAATCGCATGGACAAGCCCCTTTTGCTCACTTTGGATGACGTATTTAATGGCTTTTCCTTTATAGCTGTTCCCCAGGAAATTGATGATCATTTCCGCCTTGTATCCGACAACGATGACGATTTCCTCTACACCAACATCAACGGCGCAATCCAGATTGTACTCAATCAGGTGTTTTCCCCGCACCTGGATCATACACTTATTGAGCTCTGCTGAAAGTTCGTTGAGTCTGTTTCCTCTGCCGCCGGCCAGGACGAGTGCTTTCATTGGCATTACCCTTCTTTCGTCGCGAGAATGTTGCGGTTATCCTTGATCCAGTCGATCAGCGTTGAGACGCCCTCCCGGGGAAGAATTTTCGGCTCCCAGGCAAGTTCCTTTTGCGCCTTGGTGATGTCGCAGATAAAATACCGAAGGTCGGCATAACGGTCGGGGGCAAATTGAACATCGGGTTGCCGGCCGTTTATTTCTCCGATCAGATCGATGCACTCCAGCAGGGATATGGCGGTTTTTAATCCGCCTCCGATGTTGTAAATGCCCGGTTTTCTTGATTTGTAAAACGCGTCAAAGGCCTCGCAGATATCCGTCGCATAAATGATGTCGCGAATCTGCTTGCCCGTGCCAAAAACCGTGAGCGGCCAATTCAAAACCGCCCGAATGGCAAAATTCGCCACCCAGCCGTGATCCTCGCCGCCGAACTGCCGCGTGCCGTAAATTCCCGTCAAACGAAAGCTTGCCGCTTCCAGTTGGTAAGTGTCGATATAGACCTTTGTATAGATGTCTAACGCCGCTTTTGAACCATGCAAAGGCGAGAGGGAACCGCCAAGGATCGGATATGTTTCGTTGATGCCCTGAGGTTTTCTTGTGTATCTGGTTTTTTCTTCCTCGAGTTCCTCGTTGATCTTGTTTCCGTAAACATGGATTGTGGCACAACTGACAACCGGTATTTTCAATTTACGGGCCGCTTCAAGAACATTAAATGTCCCCATAATATTGGTTGTAATGTCGAGCCGGGGGTCCTCCCAGCTGATCGTCATGGCCGGCTGGGCGGCGGTATGAATCATGTAATCGCAACCACTTGCATGATCCAGAAGCTCCTCGTAATTCCGTATATCGGCCTTCACAAGTTTAACGCCGAGGCCCTTCAGGAAGTTCCAGTTAAAATCGCGAGCTTCTTCCGTTGCCAGGCCGGTCCTTTTCAATTCATGCTTGGTCATATTATCGTAAGCAATGACCGCGGCACCCTTTTTTATGTAAAATTCACAGACATGCGATCCCAGAAATCCACACCCGCCGGTTACTAAAACCTTCATTTTTCACCTCACTTTTGGAATGATTATCAGCACAATGTATTTATTTCCATGTTACAAATTCAGACCACTTTCATATTATTATATTTGACTTTTTTGAGGCGATTGAGGCAGTCTACCGGTGCTTCCGAGTGGTTCCTTGTAGGGAATTTGAGCGGCGATTGGGGTATCTGTTCTTCCATCATGAGGAACCTCTTCGATCCTGATGAAATATTTACAGATTTTCCGGTAATTCTTAACAAAGCGATAGGGAGGCACGGTATAGCTTTGCAGTGTAAACAATCAAGATTAAAAATTTATTCCCTGTTTCATACACACGCAAAGCAAACGATGCTTGTCATGTCACTTGCCGTTATTGTCATTGTAAATTTTCAACTTCTTTTTAATTTCTTTTATGCAGATGACTTTCTGCACTTGTACCAGATTTCCAACTGGAGACCGCTTGAATTCATTTTTTCTTCTCATGGCGGCCATCTGTATATCTTCCGCAATCTGATATTCTATTTGATGTTTAAGTTGTTCGGCTTAAATTCGGTGGCCTATTTTTCAATCGTTCTTATAACCCACCTGTGCGTTGCATACTTTCTGTATAAAATTCTTCATCTTTTAACAAATAAATCATCGTTTGCCGCTATTGGAACGATGATTTGGGGAATCAGCCCCGTCAGTTATGCAACCTTGGCATGGTATAGTGCATACGGTCAAATTCTGGTCGGCCTTTTCTTCCTGTTGTTTTTTTACGAGCTCATCAAAGTCCAAAAAGGAGCCTTCGCTTTTTCACCGCCCGTGGCGTTACGATGGTCCGCCTACTTGCTCCTGATGGCAGCGTCTTACGGAAGCGGGTTGGCGCTCGCATGCCTGGCGCCCATTGCGATCGTGATGATTCTTTGGGAAAATGAAAGCAAATTGAAAATCGCGGCATCTATGTTTCCGGTCATCATCCTTATTTTGTTATTGTATATTTTCAGAGACACATTTTATAATTTTTTCGGCGGGGACGTTCAGCAGGCACAACTTGTTGCCTCGGGTATTGCTCTGACCTATTATCGTCACATGCTGGAAATGCTGATCAGGATGGCCGCATACAGTATTTATTGTGCAGGCGCCTTTCCTTTGCTTTTTGTAACATCCATGACAACATTCCCGCCGGCCGCTTTTTTTATCTCACTTCCTGTCGGCATGCTGTTTACTGTTTTGTTTTTACGTTCTAAAGGCAACAGATTCAGGTTTTACGCCGTACTCAGCATTCTTTTCCTCGGATTAATCGGGCTGACGGCATACGGACGAGCGTTCTATTATCTGATGTTCAATATTCCTATCAGCATTGGATCAATCACTCCCCGGTATTATTATGTCATTTTAATCATTGTTATCGTTACCATCATTTTAATGGCCCATGAACTACTGAATAATTATCCGAAAATTTCAAAAATCGCCGTAATCTTTACATGCATATTAATCGCATGTTCCATATATCCCAGCATCCGGACCGCAAAAACAATTGACCCGGCGAATGAATCGGCAAGAGAACGAAAGCTGTACGATGATACTGTTTCCGACATCAAGAAAACGATCAGGGACTACCCGGAAGGTACATCTGTTTTTATAGATAATACCATGCATGACCGTTTTTTACTTATCTTTCTTTCCCCTGTGGATTTTCCCGGAAAAGCAGCCATATTCTCAATTACATACCCGACCAATACGGTTGAAGGCAGAAGGGTATATTTTGTTGAAAGGGATTGCCACGTCGCAGATCAGAATATTGAGAAAAAAAGGTGGCGGATTTCATCATTGATCGTTTCTGCATGCAAATTCGCAAAGAAAGGCGACTAATCTTCACCGTCACAGACGGTCTTTAATGCGCAAAAAAGGCCTTTCTATAAAGCGGTAAGAAAGAAACGACAATATCAACGTCACCATGAGAATCAGCAGCAGTTTACCAAAATAAATCAAGGTAAATCCTTTCTGTATGGAAAGCAAATTTGTATCAATATAAAACATCACGGGAAGATTGATGAGGTAGAACGAATAGGTCGTTTCCCCAATGCGTGCAAGAAATCTGTTTGAAATCAACGATTTAATTCTCATGGGAAGAACAATAAGCGAAAGCAGCACGAGGCTCCAGAGGAATGCCTCATAGGTATGATGCTGCGGCCATTTCAATTCGGCATGAATCATGCTGCCCATTATCGCCACTTTCCTCAACACGAACGCAAGAACAGCCAAAATGAGAAAAAAAATGAAGTCGGATACGACACTATTGAAAATTTTGCTTTTAAAAAAATACGCCTTCATGGATGCCCCGAACTTGATATAAATGATGGAAGCGGCGATTCCGATCAAAAAGGTCGGGGCATGAGATACTGCCGACTGAAACAGTATATTATATAGATAGCGGTTTGATCCTGAAAGCTCCGGATGTGCGAAGATGAAGTATCTGCCAATGAAGATTGCGGCAATGGATGCAAGAAGAATGGGCCTTCCTTTCCGGAAATGAATCAACGGCATGAGAAGGCCGAGAAGAATGTAAAATTCCATCTCCGTGCGCAGGCTCCACCAGGGCGTGCTAAAAGGAAATAGCGCCCAGGCGTCAAAAAGAAAGAAAAATGAACGGACAACTTCCATCGGATTGTTTCTCCCCGCCAGTAATCCTGCAATGAGAACAATGAAGAAATACATCGGGAGTATGCGCAATAGCCTTTTTTTGAAGAAACTTACCCTGCTGTTATCCGGTTTCAGATAAAACGGGATCGAAAGGAGAAAACTGCTGATGACAAAAAACAGGGTGACGCCTGTCGCACCCGTAAAAACAAAGCTTAAAAGATAACCCGATGCATCGTGAGGAAACGCGGGATTCGGCTTTATCATCACCCCGACAGAATGGTAAAAAAAGACCAGAAGCGCCGCTACGGCCCTCAGAGAATCAATTTCCGTGGAATGATTTTTCGAGTTGAAATTTATGGGATTCATGACGTTTTCAGCCATAAACTCACGCCTTTTACACCATGAATGTCATTTATGCGCTACATATATGGACTTTGCGATATTCATAATAAATTTGCGACCTGCTCCTGCTAAAACTGAATATTCTTAAATGTCCGCAGGTTATAAAACTCGTCATTTTCAAAATCACCGAAATAATGAATATGATCAAACAAATGATCAACGATGCCTTTAATGGTGTACAAGGGCTGAAAGCCAAGATAGGTTTTTGCCTTGTCGACCGTTACCTTATAGTTTCTAAAATCCTGAATATTTTTAATATCCAACGTTATTTTATTGCCGGTTTTCTTCTCCATTTCGTGCTTTACGAGATCGGCAACCTGACCGACGGTGTAATTATCGGAGGTGACATTGAATACGCCGTTTATGGAATAATTCGCCTGTATCGCCCGGACAAAGGCATTTGCGGCATCGCGAATGTCGTAAACGGGCCGCCAGATGGACGGATTATTGACCGTGATTGTCTTATCTAAAAAAGCGGCTTTAAACATCGTGTTGACGATCAGATCAAACCGCATACGGGGGCTGAAACCACAGATGGTCCCCTGCCTGAGGGCGATGACTGAAAAATTTTCATCCTGCATTTGCAGTACGCCCCGCTCTCCCTGGAGTTTGGATATCCCATACGGATAATTGCTGATCGCCGGCGATTCTTCATCATAGAGCTTGTCAACCGTATAACCATAAACCGAACACGAAGAGGCGTAAATGAAGCGCTTAACCCCTGCCTTTTTGGCTTTGTATGCCAGATAGGACGGCAGGGCGCCGTTGTCGATAAAATTCTTTGCCGGATTAAATTCCGCCATGGGATCGTTGGAAAGACCGGCAAGAAAAATGACCTGGTCATAACCGATCAAATCCTCTTTTTTGCATTCAAAGAGTTCCTTTTTGATCACCTTTACTTCTTTTGGAAGATGGTTGCCGAACCAAAGCAAGTCGATGACTTCAACGTCATAACCATGATCGATCAAAACGGGTGCAAGAACGGATCCGATGTATCCCGCACCGCCGGCTAAAAGAATTTTCATATTACCCTGCTCCCTTATTTAATCAAAATGTTTAACAATATTACTATTTCTTGCCGACCAGGCCGTTATACAGGTCGCAGTTCATGGACGTATCTGCCGGAACCGTAAAATCAATCTCGTGGATCGATAATTCTTTTATATCTTTTTTCGAATCAAGACCTTTGGCATAGGCAAATACGGATTTTCTTTTGCCGCCGACATGAACGGTCCCCTTAAAATCCTTATCGAGAAGGGCCGCAATCATCCGCGCCGTAATCGAAACGCTCTCCCGGCTGGTCCACTGATCCACAAAGGCCTTTTCATAAGGAAACACATCGGGCCCAAAGGTTGTCCTGACAATGATCGAATTATCATACAGGCGGACGGCGCATTCGCCGCCGAGTTTTGACCAGGCGTATTTATTCACCGGAAAAACCGGATCATCCTCTTTGTAGTTTCCACAGTCACCTTTGAAAACATAATCCGTGCAAATATAGATCAGTTTCAGGCCGTATTTTTTGCACAGCTTAACGACATTCGACGTGCCGATGATATTCACATCGATAGCGCGAAGGGGATCCTGATCGACTTTAGGAGGCGACGTAAACGCGGCGGCATGGATCATCACAGACCAGTTACCGTCTCCTACGTATCGATCCATCTGATCGTAGTTCGTAACATCAAAATCCGTCCTCGAAGGATAGCATGCATCCGGCAGGATTTTTTTAAATTCGGACCCAAGCAAGCCGCTTCCGCCCGTGAAGAGTATTTTCCTTTGATCCGTCATATTCGTCACCCTTAACATTTCCCGTATATGAAATTCCCGGAACGATCATCATTTAACCATGCTTTGAGGGAAAAACCGTCTCTGTCTTTGTCGGTCATGAGCGTTGTTTTCACCGCGATGGAATCAAATTCCTTTTTCAAGCTGCCGTCGGCCAGGGACCAGTTGATGTCCTTCGCCAGCGGTGATATGCCCGCCTCGCATCCGGGGCTGTACTCACCGGTGCAGAGATACTCTATCTGGCTGTCCTCGGTAAAGAAATTGCCGTGGGCGAATCCCGGAGGAACCCAAATCCACTCCGTGTAATCACGCTCCAGGCAGGCCGGCATGTCATACATGGAAGCCATGCCAAAGGTGGACGATCCTTTGCGGATATCGAGCATCAAATCGACCATGCGGCCGCGCAGGGTGCGGACCAGTTTCCCCATGAAGGGATTCCATTGGAAATGAAGCCCCCGTATGGTCAGGAGGCGGGAATAGCTCTCATTCATTTGGACAAAGGCCATACCTTTCATAAATTCCATTTCCGGATTATTGTAAAAATCGCTGTCGCGGAACGATTCGGAAAAATAACCGCGCTGGTCGCAAAAACGGGCAAAGCGGATAATCTTGACGTCGGGGATGTTAAAATCTTTTATGGATATTATTTTCACGTATTCCTCCCTCTCTTTTATTTGACGATTCTCATGATCCTGTGAAACCAGCCATTATCTTTAGAAAATATTGCTTTTTCTTAAGTCCTCAGGAATTTCCTCTATTTTAAAGTTATCCGGCCATCCTTCGTAATAATCCCTGAATTTGTCAATATCCGTAATCCTGTTCTGCCAGCCCCTGTTGTTGATGATATCCTCATAAGGCCATTTGAGACGGGCCCGCTCAAAGCTTTTTCTCCAGCAAAGATCAAAATCGAGCTTGTGGAGATGAATCAGCATCAAATCTTCATCCATCGTGGAATCCAGATTGCGAACCACATGGAACCCGATTTCCCAGTTCAACGGCTGACGGGATATCAGTGTTTTATTGTACCAATGCGTATGATACCAGAACCGTCTCTGAGACAAGACCGATCGGGAAGCGTCGTAGGGGGATTCGTCCCTGTGCGGCAGATGGATCAGGTCATACCCGATGCAGCGTACGTGATCCTTGTCCAGTTTCTGAATATAGTCGTCCAGGCCCTTGTATTTATTGACATCAGGCAGAATTATTTCATCAATATCCGTAAAGATGACATATTCGTAATGCTGAAGAAGCTTTTTCTGCACCGTGTCGGCAACAAATTTAAACCAAAGATGATCAAAACTTAAAGGGTAATTCAAACGAATGACATTGAATTGATAATCCTTCATACATTTCTGCACGCTGCCGTCAATACTTCGATGGTCGAAAACATAGATGTCGCTTCCGTCCATGTAACGGCTGTAATATTTCAACCAGATGGGTAAAAATACATCTTCATCTTTTACCATAACGAAGATGGCGCATTTCTTCTTCCCATCCGCTTCCGGCGGCAGCGGCATGGCATCCACCGACCTTACGGTATCCATGTAATCCTCGCGATTGAAGTCGGGGATAATGATTTCTGTCTGTTCCTGCTTGTGGGAATCAATGCTCAGCCTGTTGATTCTCGCTTCGGACAAAGCGAGCTGGCCTAAAGCATTGAATAGCTTGCCGACAAATCTGCCCCCATTGGCTTCATGCAAAAATTCGCTGAAGTCCTTATCGACCTCTGTACCAACAGCAGCCACGCCAAGACCGTAACCGTGAACAAACTCAAAACCGGGGTACTTTTGGGATATTTCTTCCCATAATTTCCAGACGCCGAAATCAAGGTCTTTAATGAACGTGTCATGAAAAACCATGACGCCCCTTGGAGACATTTTTGGCAGCCAGGACTCAAAATCGTTTTTGACCCCTTCATAGGTGTGAAAGCCGTCGATATGCAGCAGGTCAATGCTTCCGTCTTCAAAACGGGACAGGGCGTCATCAAACGTCATTCTTAAAAGACGCGAAAAATCGCCATACTCCCTTTGGTTGTAGGAATATAAATCCTCATACACATCTTCGCCGTATGCGCCAAGTTGCGTGTCGCCTTTCCATGTATCAATGCCGTAACACCGGGTGTCGAGCCTCAGGGTCTTCACGGCCTGACAAAAGGCGCCGTAGGACTGGCCGCTGAAAACCCCCAGTTCCACGACGGCCTTCGGCTTCAGGATGCTGATAAGGAAAAACGCAAACGGCGTATGCGTAATCCAGGAAGATACTTCGATCAGTCTTTTGGGCGTATTGAATATGATGGGATGCTTTGCAACCATCATATGGTTTTCCGTCAACGGCATATTCTGTTCCCTCGTTTCAGCCGCTGCTTGCAAGGGTGATTGCTTTTTCCTCTCAAAAAATTGGCCGCTCCTGTCGTCGCCGATTTTGTAGATCTCTTCTACATATCCTTCACGTATCCAATACCGGGACCTGTGAAGGAGACTAAATGACGGCAATGACTTCATCATCCGGGAAATATTCAGGTTACAGCCCCCGCCGGGGATGGGCGCCTGCCCCTCCTGATTGATGCTGATGAAGAAGCTGCGGGTTGTTCTCAGAATTTCCGATAGATATGAGCGAACCATCGCTTCGTCGATTTCCGGGAAAGAATCCTGGTTGATGGTTAAAGCAAAACGCTTATCCGGCGCGTTCCGACATTCCCAGTAAGGAAGCACCTTGATTGTATCTGTATCGCCCTTCTCGCCGTATAACGCCACGTCTTCCGGGGAAAGGCTGTTCATGAGAAAATGCCCGGCAAAGACATTCGCAATCGGAAGATCGTATATCGTATAGTCAAGAAATCCCAGACTTCGCAAGAAGTATGGAACGGCGCCCAGCCCTCCGCCATATTCACAGACGGCATCGGGGCCGGAGGATAGCAATGTTTTGATCCGCCATGCCGCATAGAGGGCATTCAGATGGCGGTAGTGAAAAACGCCACGGGATGTTTGAATGCCGAAGACACCGATGGCGTTTTGCGGGGGCGTTATGGGGGCGCCGAATTCTTCTTCAATGGCGTCTAAAATCTCGTCAACGCTTTTATACAGATTTTCGCCCCAGAGACCCTGCTCCGGATTTTCGTAAGGGAGGCACCCCATGGCCTCTGCGAGAGACACCACCTTGTCGAAATAGGAAAGGGCGATATGCGATTCGTCCCTGATCTGATTATAACCGTCCGGATGGAAGGTAAGCCCCCCGAAGCCTGTCCCGTTGTCGCCGAATCGCAGCAGATATTCGGAAAGCGCATGGGGATCCTTTCGTTCCATGACGTTCCAAAATGAGGCCAGTTCACCTTTCTGGATTGCCGTCCAGAGGTCGTCCCCGGCTCCGGGAATGCGCCGGTCCGCTTCATCCCGCGATGCCGCGGTAAAGGCGCAGATCAGACGTTCGGCAATTTCGATATGCCGCACCCCCGGTCCGGCCTGCGTCCGGAAGATTTGGATATCGGGCTGGCCATGGATCGGCGGGTGTTGGACAATATGCCTGCGGCGATCACGCCAGCGTTCGCTCTCACGATACAGGTCGCCCCAATCGTCTTCCCGCATCACGACATATCCGCAACGTCTCAGAAACGAAAGAATTTTCTGTTTAGCAAGTTGTTTCATGTTCTTATCTTTCCGTGTTTACATTTTTTTCGACGACAACAACGGCATCCGTTTCATCATCCACCGTGCGGTTTTCCGCAGCGGACGCGTCATCTTCCATGAACGGCTTGAGGTCATTTGGGCGATCTGCCGCTCAGCATCGGCAAGCGCTGATTCCGTATCGGCAAGCACCCATTTCGCATCGGCAAGGTCCTCCTCCGCCCAGCCCAGTCTCGTCCAGGGATTAAATATCTGATCCAAAAGACCCGATTCCGATCCGTGGGTCCGCAGGATTTCCGGCGTCACGATTTCCACGGTCCCGCCGATCATGCGGCGGCCCAAACCATTATCGGCGTCTGCCGCTTTGCGAACGGCGCATAGGGAATTGATGAACTCGACGGAATGAACCTGAGAAAGGGCTTCATCGCCGATATGACATTTGTATTTTGTAAAAATGCTTTGGAGAATATCGGCGCGCGTCCTGGGAAAGCCCCAGTGCTCATGGTTGATAATATCGACGAAATGCTTAAAAAAAGCCATCGCCGAAAAGGGCTCAACCAGCCCTGCGAAAAGTCCTGCATTCATTTTTTCTCTGTAGCTCACATCGATGTTCCTGACAATGAAAATGCCGCCCTCCGTAAGCATCGGGAAATACGTTACAAACGTCTTAATCATATCGCCCGACACATGAGATCCGTCATCAATGATAATGTCAAACTGAGGCGTGCTCCGGATAATCCGTTCACGCACATCGGGACAATGGGCATCGCCGGCAATCACGCTGATAAGCGGATCATCGGCGTGCCAGCCCGCGCATGCGGGATCGACGTCGCAACCGATCACCATCGCGGCTTGGCTAAAGTATTCCGACCAAAAATCGAGGGAACCGCCATTCTGCATCCCGATCTTCAGCAGGCAAACGGGCTTTTCACGGTAGCCTCGCAGCAATCGTTCGTATTGGGTATCGGCAAGACATTCCTCTGTCGGCTTCGGCCTCGCCTGCCCATTACCCATCTCGTCCAAAGGATGCGCCTTCGATTCATCCGTCGCCGACATTCCGGGTGCTGCCTTTTCCGCAGCGCCCACGATCAGGCGGCGGCCTGAACCATCATCGGCAGCCGGTGCTTTGCGAACGACACATATGGAATTGATGAACTCGACGGACTTCACCTGAGACAGCACGTCAAAATCGATATGACAATCACAGGTTGTAAAAAAGCCCTGGAATATGCCGGCGCGCACCTCGGGATAGCCCCAGTGCTCATAGTGGATGATGTCGACAAGATGTTTAAAAAAGGTGACGGCCGAAAAGGGATGGAAAAGCCCGCCGCCAAAACTTTCCCAATAACTGCAATGCATATCTTCGAGAATGTAGATGCCGCCATCTGCGAGCATCGGGAAATACATGGCAAATGACTTGATCATGTCGCTCGACTGATGGGAGCCGTCATCGATGATGATGTCGACCTGAGGCGTGCGCCGGACAATCTGTTCGCGGACATCGGAACCATTGGCATCGCCGACGATGACGCCGATGCGCGGATCATCGAAACGCAAGCCCGCACATGCGGGATTGATGTCGCAGCCGATCAGTATCGCAGCTTGTTTGAAATACTTTGACCAAATTTCGAGAGAACCGCCGTTTTGTATGCCGATTTCCAGCAGGCGTATGGGACTTTCGCGATAATCATCGAGGAGGCGATCATATTCCGTTAAATACAGAGACCACTTGTCGGACACTTTGCCCGCATGTTCGGCATACAGTTGGTGAAGTGTTTTACGGGTCATGGATAACTCCAAGTTCTATGCGTTCGAATGTCATGCCCATGAGTCCATATCGAACTTTGCTTGACGAAACATTGATGATGAGCGCGTCGTGCATCCAGTGATGCTGTATATTGTTGAAAAGATCTCCATCCGCGACGGACGCCATGACGGCATATTGTCCGTTCGGCAGCATGGGCAATCGGAACACAAAAATGCCCTCGAACATCATGCCTGCCTCAATCGACGCCGGCGCCAGCTTTGTAAACGACAGGGTATTTTCGCCGAATAAATCCTGACCCAACCGGTCGCGCACCAGAAAACCGAGAATCGGGTTTTTCAGTGCATCATGGGCTTTGGCCCGTACGGTCAGGCAAACACGATCACCGCCTTCAAAGACGCCGTCCGGTCCCGGCGAAAGACGCGTAAGCGAAACGGACAGGACATCGGCCCTGCCGGTTTTCCATCCTTTGGCCGCCTCCAGGTTATCTTGTATGGAAACAACAGCGCCATAATCGATGACATGGGGAGACGTTTCCTCTTCTCCGGCAGGCGCCAATGACGTCAATACGGTCTGGTCCCCATATATTTCCTGCGTCGTAAACTGAAAATAAGCCTCCGTGATGTTTTTTGATGCGCCGGCCTGTTCAACTCGGCCATGTTTAAGCCAGATGCAGGATTTGCAGAGGCTGCGGACGGCTCCCATATCGTGACTGACGAAAAGCAAGGTGCCTCTGGTCTGAAAATCACGTATAAAGCGCATGCATTTCTGTGTGAACACGGCATCGCCTACGGCCAGCGCTTCATCAACCACCAGGATGTCCGCATCGACATGGGCGATGACGGAAAATGCCAGACGAACAAACATTCCGCTGGAATACGTCTTGACCGGCTGCCCCATAAACTCGCCGATGCCGGCAAAGGAAGCGATCTTATCAAAGCGATCGTCGATTTCATCCGTGCTTAACCCCAGCAATGAGGCATTCATGTACACATTTTCACGACCGGTAAAATCGGGGTTGAATCCGGAACCCAGTTCCAGAAGGGCAGCAATGCGTCCGTTGGTTTGAATGTTGCCGCAGGTCGGGTGAAGCGTCCCGCAAACCATTTGCAGCAGCGTGGATTTTCCCGAACCGTTGCTGCCGATAATGCCGAGGGTCTCACCTTTTTTGACGTCAAAAGAAACGTCCGAAAGCGCCCAGAACTCCCGAAAGTATTGACCGGGCTGCCGCCCGATCAGCCGTTGCAGGCGGGGATAGATGGATGCCTTGAGCCGATCGTTGGGTTTATTATAAATTTGGTAACACTTGCCCAGATTGCGGACCCGTATCGCCACATCGTCTATGGATTCTCCCACAGATAAAACATCATCCGTAAGGGGACCGGGTACCTGATCAATGATGTTAGAGGACATCGGCAAAACCCTTTCTCGTCTTCTGGAACCAGGCATAGCCTGCCCAGGCCACGCCCAGAGCCACCAGCGTGTACAGGCCCAAGCCTGTCCAATCGGGCAGACGCCCCCAGATGAGAACATCGCGCGCCTGTTCGATAATGAAGGTCAGCGGATTGGCCATGATCCAGGGACGAAAGGGCGCGGGCAAGGCCGTCACGGGGTAAAATATAGGGGCGTAAAACAGCATGATCATGGTAATAATGCCTGTTGTTTGTCCCAGATCGCGGAAAAACACCCCCAGAGACGCGAGCATCAAGGCAATGCCGTGAGTAAGAATGATGAGCGGCAGCAGCACCAGAGGAATGAATATTGCAGTCCAGTTGAGATAACTGTTAAATATGACAAAGGCAACCAAGAGGACAACGAGACTCACAAGGCTGTGAAACAGGGCCGCGCCGATGGTAACGGAAGGCAGAATATCAAGGGGGAAAACGACTTTCTTAACATAATTGACATTGGATGTAATCAACAGCGGTGCGCGGTTGATCACATCGGCAAAAAGGCCGTGGACAATCATGCCCACAAACAGCACGATGGCAAACTGCGTTTTAGGCTCATCGACATTAATGCTCCAGCGGGACTTGAAAATCACGGAGAACACAAACGTGTAAATAACGAGCATAAGCAACGGGTTAAGGAAAGACCACAACAGTCCCAGAACAGATCCTTTGTAACGCCCGATAATTTCCCGCTTCACCAGAACGGCCATGAGGCTTCGGTTATGCCAAAGATTGCCGAATAAAGACATCGGTGAAATAGGCTGCTTTGTATGAGGATTCACTTTCCAACCTCTCTCACATCCGCACCTAAATCACATAATATGCCAACAAGATACAGCAATCCCCCCGGCGCAGAAACCGGCAGTCTTCGCTCAGTTTTTTTCATGCTTCAGTCATCCTTATATTGAAAAGCATCCCTGTTTATATACAGCTCCGCCCCTTGAGTTACATGGAGTCATTAAATCCGACCACAACACCCGTCGCAGCAAACCCCGCCGGGCTTTGAGGCGGCTTATCATTAAGGCGTTATGGGCGCCCGCTATGACATGTATAACGGGACATCTATCAATCCCGCTTATCTGCCGGCAGTTCAACGTCGCCGGTTTCCTTTTTCAAAAGCGCTATTTCCTCTTGCAACTTCTCGTACTCTTTAACTTTTCTTTTTAAAAAATAATGGGCCGTCCTGGTTTTTTCTTCCAAACCCTGAGGGGTAATAAAATATAAATATGCGATTTTATTGTTTGATTTTTTAAAATTATGGACTTTGATCAAGCCTTTTTGTATGGAAGCTTTGAGAAGAAAATTGATTTTACCAAGACTGATGCCGAGCCTTGACGACAGCTCGCGTTGCGTTATCTCCGGATTATCATTAATTTCCCTGAGGACTTTGAGCAATTCTTCATTTTGAAGATGGTTCATTTCGGGCTTATACATAATGAAATCCGCATTGTTCACGCTATGAACATTGATCGGCAACGTATTAGAAACGACGGAGGATGTCAAGGACAAAATTCCTGGAAAAGCGTTCCTCCAAAAAGGGCCGATCGCACCATCACCTCATGGTGTCAGGCGATTTTCACCGGCCCGAATATGCATCATGAAAAGTCGGGTGTATACGATCCATTTGCCTTTAAAAGACTTATTCATTCCCAGCGTCAGCACAACGGCAGCCGACGTCAGCAGCCAATCGACGAATAAACGCAGGAAAACGGCGATCCGGATCAGGACATAATAAGGCCTGCTTCTCCATTTTTTGAAGAATCGGTAACGGGACCGGTAAAATTCGACGCGGGATTTAATATTATGTCCGATGCTCTGCCCCTGGAGATGATAGATAAAGGCATCGGGAACGTGGTAGATTTTCCAGCCCGCCTTTCGCATCTGATAGGCCAGATCGGTCTCTTCAAAAAAGAAAAAATATTGCTCATCAAACATGCCGACGGCATCAAGGGCTTTTTTGCGAATGATCATACAGGCCCCGATAGCCGAATCAATTTCAACAGGCGCCTGATGTTGATACCGTTTGCTGGGAAATCGCTTGGGAAACAAATATTCCAGCAAAGCGGTATTGGCAAGGAGGGTAAGAAGGGTCGGGAACCCGGCGATGGAATTTTGTTTGCTGCCGTCGGCATTTAAAAGCTGACCGCAGGCAACCGCGCCGTCCGGCTGATTTTCCATAAAGGCAAATAATTTTTGCACGGCATGGTCCGTCAAAACCGTATCGGTATTCAATAAAAGGGCATAACGGCCGGCCATTGTGCGGAAGCCCTGATTGTTGGCCGTGCCGAATCCAAGATTTTTCGTGTTTTCGATAAGCTTGACGGCAGGCCATTTATCCTTGAGCATAGCGGCGCTTCCGTCTTCCGAGGCATTATCCACAACAATAATCTCGTATTTGATGCCGCTTACGGTCTTGACAATCGATTCGAGACAATTTTGCAAAAGAGCCTTTGCATTCCAGTTGACAATGATGAAGGAGATGTCCATACGCTCGACTTTTGTGATGTTTACGGTTTGCCGTCCCGGTTTTGCTGACGGCGATGAAGCTCGTATAATTTTGCGTATTTAAAAAATTTATTGATGGAATCGGTCATGGCAAGCGTCAATCCCTGAGACCCGTCAAGGATGCCCAGCCTCAGAAAATAATCCTGAAAAAAGGTGATTCCGGCACGACATACCGGCGACCCGATAGATGTCTTCTTGCCCTTTTTAAACGCCTCTTCTGCGCCGAGTGTTGAATAGTGATCGATTTTAATCAGTATTTTACTCAAGCGGCTTTCCGTATAATGTTCGATAGGAACGTTGAGTGCTTTCACCGCACCGTCTACATGGATCGATTCGTGAACCGGATCGGTCGTCACGCGGCCACGGTCTTTTTTAAACAGGCGGACAATACGATCGGGCCACCATCCGGCATGCCTTATCCATCTGCCCTGGAAGAAATTTTTCCGCGGAAAACTGTATCCGGCAACATCATTTTCCGAAGACGCTATGATTTTTTTTATGACGTCAGCTGTCTCCTGCGGAATGCGCTCATCCGCATCGAGGATGAGAACCCACGGATTTTTGCAGCGATCGACAGCCATTTGTTTTTGCGGACCGAAGCCCTTCCAGGGTTCGACAAATAATTCACAACCGAATCGGGCGGCGATCTGCCTCGTATCATCCGTGCTGTCCGAATCGATGATGACAATCTGATCGGCAAAGTCAATACTGTTGAGACAGGCGGCAAGATTCTCGCCTTCGTTTTTCGTAATCATCGCAACGGAAAGTTGTATTTTATCCATTATTATTACCGTTTAATGTCACTCACCGCGGCGCCTGAACATCAGATTGTTCATGCCATCATAACGATTCTAACATTCCCTGGAAAAATCGACCATTCATAGCATAATCTGAAATTGATTAAAACAATGAAATTTCTTGGGAAATATGATAGAAACCCCGACCTCGATTATGTTATAGGAGATCAGGTTTGACGCTGTCGTAAAAAGTCGAATTCTGTTATTGTGAGGGGTCCTGCTGAAGCGGGACGACGAGAAATCTTTAATGATTTCAGGATTTCTCCCCCGCAAAATGCGGGGTCGAAATGACATGAACGGTGCGGTGCGACTTTTTCACGAAGGCATCAGTTATGGTTAAAGGACAAATGAAATCCCATATCCGGAAAATAGCCGTCGTCATCCCCAAGTACGGCCTGGTAGGCGGGGCGGAACAATTTGCCGCCATGCTTACAGAATGCATCGCCGCCGACCGCCGTTATGAAATGCACGTCTTTGCAAATCGCCTGCAGGCCGAATCTCCCCTGATAAAGTTCCATAAAGTACCCATTATTTCATTCCCCAAGTTTCTGACAACCATAAGTTTTGCTTGGTTTGTCCGTCGGGAAATCGAACGTACCGGAGTGGATCTCATTCATACCCACGACAGGATTTTTGATGCCGATATTTTTACGATGCACGGCATTCCCCACAGGATCTGGGTCAGGAAAATCCGTAAAAAGTCCATGAGCTTATATGACTATGCGACGGCCTGGGTAGAGGGTTGTCTGGTGCAAAACAAAAGGTGTAACCGTTTTCTTTCCGTTTCCCATTTGGCAAAAGATAAATTCATTGAAGCTTATGATTTTGCAAAAGATAAAGTTGAGGTCATCCATCCGGGCGTGGATGTAAAACGATTTGAGAACATCAACCGCGAATTGAGCCGCAAAGATATAGAAGGCAACTACGGGATCGCTGCGGATGAAACACTGATCCTCTTTGTTTCCATGAATTTCGAAATCAAAGGATTGGACACACTGATTGCCGCCCTGGGCGCCGTTAAAAAGAAAGACCCTCCGGCAAAATTTAAATTGCTTATCATCGGCAAGGGGGACAAAAAGAAATACCGGCAAATTGCTGAAAACCTTGGGGTCAGCGATCATGTCATATTCACAGGGGTTGTCGAAAAAAACACCCTCGCAAAGATATACCGGGCCGGAGACATCTACGCCATGCTTTCAAAATTCGATACATTTGGATTGGCCGTTTTGGAAGCCATGGCTGCTTCCCTGCCCGTAATCGTCAGCGATCATGTAGGCGCCAAGGACATCGTGGAACATGGGAAAAACGGATTCATTGCCCGTGGCGAAAACGCCGTTGATCAGGTAGCCGATTATCTGCAATTGGCGCTCAACAAGGATGCAAGGATTGAAATGTCGAAGTATGCAAATCTTACCGCCCAAAATCATACATGGGAGGCGGCGGCGGAAAAAGTTCGCCATATCTACGAAAACCGGATGGAAAACAAACTTCTTTATTAGTGGCGCTCTTGCTGCCAAAGACGGAATGAACCATGACCCTTGTCCGCATCATAAAAAATTGGGATTGGCCTGACATCATGCGCCAGACACCGGGACGGCAAGGCGTCTGGGACAATGTGCAGTTCACTGTTGATCCTGTTGAAAAATGCGATTTCGTCGTCATGCTCAATAACAATATGACGTGCGGCAGCACGGTCTGCTGTCCAAAAGAAAATGTCTGGGTTCTTATGCAGGAACCTTATGTCAGAGGCTTCACCGATTGGATGGCTGAGGGGCATGAATATTTCTATCATGTACTGACCCACCATATTCCATCAGCTGATCCGAAATATGTTGTTTCGCACCCGGCGCTTCCCTGGCATGTCAACAAGTCGTTCGACCAGTTATCTCAAATGGATATTCTGCCGAAATTAAAAACAATTTCATGGATTGCAGGCAATGCCCTCAATATTCCCGGACATTTTAAACGATTATCTTTCTTACAATACCTGCAAAAAAAATCGCCTGTTGATATTGAGCTATACGGACGGGCGGTTCACGCCATTGAAGATAAATGGGATGGTTTAGCCCCTTATAAATATTCCCTGGCCATTGAAAATAGTTGCAGTCCCGATTACTGGACGGAAAAAGTGGCAGATTGCTTTTTGTCCTGGACCGTTCCTTTTTATTATGGATGCACAAATCTGGAAGCATATTTCCCTGAAGAATCTTTCATACGTATTGATATAGAACAGCCTGAAATCGCTGTGGATCTGATTGAATCGGCCGTTAAAAATAACGAATGGGAAAAGAGACTGCCTGCTTTGAAGATGGCGCGAGACCTGATATTACATCAATACCAGTTCTTCCCGCATTTGGCGGGACAGATCCGGTCTCATCGTTTAAACAGTGAAAATAAAATCGTAACCTTGATTCCACCCTACAGGAAAAGTATAAAAACAAACCTGAACCGGGCTTTATTTAAAGTGATGATGGCGGCTATGCGGTGCAAATATCGGATGAGTTCGGTTTATTGAAGGGACAAAGGGGTTTTCTTATGATGGAACGGTTACCAGGGGGCAAAGTTGCAAGTTAGTGTCATTATTAGTTTCTACCAGCGTCTCAAACATCTTGAATTCTGCCTTGATGCGCTTGAATTGTGCAGCGATGATTTTTGTGAAGTCGTCATAGCCGATGACGGCTCCGACAAAGCATGCGTTGAAGCGCTCGGGGAAAAGATCAAAAAATATCATTATCCTATCATTCATGCATGGCATCCGAAGGATGGTTTCAGGCTCTCGGCGGCGCGCAATAACGGCATCCGGCATGCCCGGGGAAATTATTTCATCTTTCTTGATTGTGATTTTATTGTCCTGCCGGACACCATACGACGTCACATCGAAGAGGCGGAGTCGGGCAGGTATGTCGCCGGACTTTGCAAATATCTGACGGAGGAGCAGACCGGGATACTCTTTGAGCGCGGCGTTGATTTGGATATGCTTGAGCGTTTTTATCAGGAATTGCCGGACAAGCAAATCCGATCCGATCACCGGAGGTTCATCATCCATTCCATACTTCGCAGGTTCCACCTTGCAAAGCCCAGGAAGGAGCGGTGCAGCAGCCACTTCTCCATTCATCGCAGGGACATTGAATATATCAATGGGTATGATGAAAACTTTGTCGGATGGGGCGGGGAGGATGAAGACTTGGCGCATCGCATGGCGCTTGCTGGATTCCGTGGGAAATCCGTCATTCCTGCGGCCCGGATTCTTCACCTCTGGCATCCGAAGGAACTGGGCGGCATGCACTGGAAAACGGGCGCAAACGTTACATACCTGAATAGAGAAAATGTCGCCTTTTTCTGTGAAAACGGATTGACAAAAAAAACGGCGGATCCATCACGATAGCAAGTTTTTTTTACACAAATGGAAACGCCCTCAAAAGGGCCTTTCCCCTATCGCCTCAATTAAGAAGCTTTTTGGGGGGAACGGCGGGAGAGCTGGGGAAGGCAATGACTTCCGAAGGGGAGGGGAAGGGCAAATCATGACCCAATTGCCACCCCGCCTTCGTTTGGAGCTGCTCAAGCAGCAGCACTATCGACTGCACCGTTTGAGCCGGCAACTTGATGTTCAGGTTTTTTTTAGTCACTAATTGAAAATCAATGGAGAAGATACCCTCTTTTTCACTCATATTCAGTCCGGTCACCAGTACCGGGGCAGCCCCCAGAGGCAATGTACTCGCCTGTTGGAACTGATCGGTAAAATCGGCGGTCCGCCTTACATTGTCTTCCTGAAACTCCTGGATCACCTGGGCCATAAGACTGTTGTGCTGGCACTCCAATCTTTTTTGTATCAAGCGGCGAACCATCGATAAAAAGTGCCCGGTCACTAAGCGGGTAAACCACAGGCGGAATTCGCTGTCTTCCGTGGTATTGAAGCGGACCATCAATCGATCTTCCGCCATCACATAACTTCCGTTGCATTGTTTGATATTCATGGCGTTACTTTAAGTCGTGATTCGAAACTTGTCAAGGGCAGAGAAGGAAAGGACATCCTTTTATCCTGTTTCGGGCCATCCTCACCAATACGCGATTGCAGCTTACGAAGGTCTGTTCCAAGCAAAGGCAGAAATCAAGGCAACCGCAGAAAATCCATCCGCCGGGCGATTATTCATCACAACATCACAGCTCGTCCTTGCGCCGCCGGTAGAAGCTTTCGTTTGGATACTGTTCACTGCCCGGGTCTTTCAGGACAACGGGCTCATCAAACATCCCTTTGACGCCGTCCGGCGAAGGACCATATTTTTCAGAGAACATGAACCGCCGGTTAAACAGGCTGTATTTCGTCCCGGAGTGGGTTTGAATATTAGCCGGTTTATAGGTCTTGACCGTCTCCTCGGCAAAGTTGACGATACCCTTCATCCGGACATTGGCGATGGGATGTCCATAGCGACGAATGTACCGCCAGACCATATCTCCGTCCTCTTCGCCGATGCCCAGCAGACGCTCGTCAAAATAGCCGAGTTCGTCCAGTTCCGTCCGGCTCAACAGGAAATGAGACCAGGACTGATTGATAAGGAATGTCCGGCCCTGCTGGGCTTTGATGGCCCCGCAGATATCTTTGAAAAATCCGGCCTTGTTGATCATAATATCGTCATTGAGCATCAGAATGTGGTCGTGACCGGCATGGATAACGATGCTGTTCCATAACTTGGAGAGGCCGCGAAACCGGGGAAAAACAATGGGGAAAACATTCGGCTGAAGGGATATGAATTCAAGCACCCGCCTTCGATAATTTTCATCAAAGGGCTGGCGATGCTCGCCGTTGACGGCAACAATCACTTCACTATCCGGGGCATATTCTCTGATCCTGGACACTAATGGCTTGAAATAACGATCGAAACGGTTTCCAAAGGTTGTGATGCCGATGGATATCTGATCCGGTTCCACGTTGAAATCCTTGCCGGCACTTTGTAATTTGACGAGAAGTCGGTCGGCCAGTTTTCTTATCTGCTCCATGACAATCCGCCGGAATAAGAAACTCTTTGCCGATGTCTCCTCCCCGAGACAGGCATCGGCTTTCATCATCACACGATCTGCGCGTTTAAATGATTTTGTTTAGTTAAACCCGTTCACATCATTTACGTCCGATCGGGAAAACCCATGGCGGCATTCAATGTATTGACCAGAAGCATGGCCCTCGTCATGGGACCGACGCCGCCGGGAACGGGCGTGATGTAAGAAGCTTTGGGGGCGACTTCGGCGTATGCCACATCCCCGACAAGTTTTCCCCCCGCCGGCCGGTTCATCCCCACATCGATGACAACGGCGCCCGCCCTGACCATTGCGGCATTGATCAGTTCCGCCCTGCCTGCTGCGGCAATCAGAATCTCCGCTCTATTTGTCACGTCGGGCAGATTTTTCGTCCTGGTATGGCAGAGGGTCACCGTCGCATGACGCGAAACAAGCATTATGGCCAGTGGTTTCCCCACAAGATTGCTTCTTCCCACGATGACCGCCTCTTTCCCTTCGATCCCGATGCCGTAGCGATCCAAAAGTTCGATGACGCCGGCGGGCGTGCAGGATCGGTGGTATGGTCGCCCGGTAAACAGATGTCCGACATTATAGGGATGGAGCCCATCGACGTCTTTACGGGGGTCGATCTGCTCGATGACGGTTTCGGGATTAATGTGGGCAGGAAGGGGGAGCTGAACCAGGATGCCATGTATCCGCTCGTCTTTATTCATGGTTTTAATGATCCGGACGATTTTCTTTTCATCCGTATCTTCAGGGAGCCTCTCCGTTCGGGAAAAAAAACCCGCCTCCTCGCAGTCGGTTATCTTGCCCCTCACATATATTTCCGAGGCAGGATTATGGCCCACCAGGATGACCGCCAGTCCCGGTGCGATGCCCGCGTTTTTTTTAAAAACGGCGACCGTCGACTTTACTTCGTCCCTGATATCCTGGGCAATTTTCTTCCCGTCAATGATTACGGCCATTGTTCCCCTTAATATCTGATTTACAGCTATGACATCCTATCATAGGCAGCCCGCCCCGCGTTTATTGGAGCAATACGGCATTGTCAAGCATTTTACGCAAATGAAATCAATGCTTTAAAATTATTCGCTCCGCCTATCCTTAAGGAAAATGCGGAGCGAATAAATAATACCTTAAAAATGCGCAGATTGAAGTTATTTTGCCTGTAAAGTTTTGATAAGCTTTATTAATTCGGGTATTTTATCATTAGGCACCTTGCCGGGGTGAATGTAGCGGCATATCCTGTCCTTATCTAGAACGATCATGGTGGAAACGCCAGGCGTCAAACCCCACTGCTTCAAGACAACATCATCATAGTCCAGCAAATAAACCTTCTTAAATTTTCTTTGGGCATTGCGGAGTTGCGCCAGGTACATTTTGGGCGGTTTGGAAAAAATTGCCGCTCCGACATATTTATTGACCTTGTCTATCTCGTTATCTTTTGCGATCACTTCGGAAATGCCAAGATTCGTTTTGATTTCATCCAGCGGCATGGCGTTGAACATGATCACCTTTCCTTTCCATTCCGGCGCTGTCAGAGACCATTCCTTTTTAAGGGTGTCTGTCACCTTAAAATCCGTCGCCTTGTCACCCACTTTCAGGGGCGCAGCCGCTGCAATGGAAACCGTCCACAACAACACAAACAAAATCATTAAAATGGTTTTCTTCATCCTCTCCTCCTTTTGACTCAATATTGTTTTATTAATCGGACTTTATACATTCCGATTTTTTAAAGATTTGCTTTTGTTATCAAAATCGAAAAGAACAAGACGGCTCAATTCGGTACGGTGTGGAGTATAAAATAAAAAAATACACGTATCAAGGAAAAATAATGTGTAAAAATAATGCGCAAACGGCGTTTGATCATATCCGCCGCCTTATCTTGACAGCAACGTCATCATGACGGGAATCGCCAGAAAAGTGCCGACGGAGGTTGTAATATTGACAACGGCAATAAGAAGCAAAATACGCGTAATTTTATTGCGGAAAAATCCGCGGACCGATGTAATGTCATTGGTCAGGGCAAGGAAATCTTTCACTTGAGGTTTGCGGAATGTTGCTTCCGTAAGACCGGCAATCCAGCCCGTCGCAATGAGGGGATGTAACGTTGCAATCGGTGCGGACAGGGCGGACGCAAGGATTGTCAGGGGGTGGGCCAGAAGCAGCACGGCCCCGATGGACGCACAAACAGCCGTAATGACCGACCAGGAAAAAATCATATTGACGCCCGTTCGACCGCCGGAATAAAAAAATCCAAAAATAAAAAAACCGACGATCAACGCGGAAAAACCCCAGTTGAAAATCTTCGACCCCATGCCGGGCGGAGGAATGCTGCTGATGTCGTCCACGGCAATGTCGTTATTGATGTTCTTTATAATCCCCGGCACATGGCCGGCGCCGACAACGGCAACAATTTTTTTACCCGACGCATTACGGATGCGATGGGCCAGAAATTGATCTCTTTCATCTATCAGGGTGGTTTTCACCTCGGGCATTTTTTTGCCGATGGTCTCCAGGGCCAATTCCAATACATCCTGCTGTTTGAGCTTTTCAATATCTTCCTCGGAGATATCTTCGGTAACAAAAAGGGACTTGACCATTTCGGAAACGAACCGTGCCTTGCTTAAGAAGCGCATCTTGCGCCAGGTCCTAAGCAGGGTAATGCGTATTTCCCGATCGGCCAGCACAATCGGGACATCGATTTCCTCGGCCTTCTCTATGGCCCGCAACATCTCAGCGCCCTGCGTGATATTGATCTTCTGGGCTATCTTTCTCTGAAAAGAAGACATCAACAGCTGGGACAAAAGCAGTGACGCCTGGTTGTCCCGAATGACTTTGACAATATCCGTTTCGTGCCATTTATTTTTCTGTTTGATGGCATCCAAACGGGCTTGACACAACTCGATGCAAACCGCATCCGGGTTTTCTTCGAGAATAACGGTTTCAACGAGATCTGCACTTTCGTGGGATACATGGGCGGTGCCGACCAGGATAATTTCCTTATCCGGCAGGGTGAGGCGATGAACATTCCGGTGATTCAAGATGGATACCTTTTTCTTTTTGAAACTATGCCGTTCATAATGGTATAGGGTCTCTAACAGTATTTACCGGCATTGTAAACATAAATTTCTTTAGGATACATGCAATGGAAATCGGCGATCGCAAAGAGATACGAATAGATACCATTGCCTTTGGCGGCGACGGCATCGGCAAGATAGGCGATCTGGTCGTTTTCGTTCCTTTTACGGCCGAGGGAGATTTGTGTGAAATCAGTGTAAGAACGGTTAAAAAAAACTATCTGACAGGTCATTTAAAAAAATTATTACAGGCATCGCCTCTGAGAACGGAGCCTCTCTGCCCTTATTACACCTTGTGCGGCGGCTGTCAGTACCAACACATGGGTTATCAACACCAGCTTGCCGCCAAACAGGATCAAATACTCGATACATTCGAAAGAATCGGCAAAATCAAGGCACCCGACATCAGGGCAATCATCCCTTCCCCCAAAATATATCGATACCGGGGAAAGGCCGATTTTCAGGTCTATCATCCAAAAGGAAAGCGACCTTTGGTGGGATTCGTCGATACGTCCGGCAACGCCGTTATTCCCATTGAACGATGTGAAATAGTCGAAGAATCAATCAATCAAACGCTTGCCGACCTTAAACGGGATCTGGCGACCCACAACATACGCTTGACGTCGGATCGCCAGACTATCTGGTCTGATTCACACACCGATATTGCATCAGCGCAATACAACACCGTGCGTTCATCACGGTATGTCGAGCGAATCGTCAAGGGTAAACGCTTTCAAGTTCCCTATGGCGGTTTTTTTCAGATTAACACCGCTCTTGTGGACACCCTGGTCGATACGGTTGAGAAGATGTGCGGCCTTACGGGAATTGAAAACGTACTCGATGCCTATTGCGGATCAGGTCTGTTTTCGATATTTTTAGCCTCCAGAGCAAAACGGATTTACGGCATTGACAGCGATGCTCCTGCCATCCACTGTGCCGGAATCAATGGTCAAAACAACGGGATGGACCATCTTGCCTTTTATCAGGGAGACGCGGCGGACATCATGAAAACGGAATTCGTGCAGGCGAAAACAGCTGTTGACCGTATCATTCTCGATCCGCCCCGAAGCGGTTGTGAAAAAGATGTCCTTGATGCGGTTGTCGCTTTAAAACCGGAAAAGGTGATCTATATTTCGTGCAACCCCGCAACGCAGGCCAGGGATATCCGTTATTTACTTGATCGGGGCATTGTGATGAAATACATTCAGCCTCTCGACATGTTTCCACAAACACAACACATCGAGGCTGTCGCCTTACTGGAAACCGGTTAAATTCTGTTGCTTCTCCGCCAAATACCTTTCGCTTGGGCTGCCTTGATCAAATCTTCCCGAAAATCCGGATGGGCTATGGATATTAAAGATTCCGCGATTTGCCATGTGGTTTTACCTTTAAGACAGACCTTGCCGTATTCCGTGACCACATAAAACGCCCAGGCCCGCGGTACAGACACGATGCCCTCGACATCCGGAACAATGCGGGAAACAACACGGCCCCCTATTTCACGGGTAGATTTGAGACAGATGAAGGCCATGCCGCCCCGGGACTTTGCCGCCCCGACGACAAAGTCGCCCTGTCCGCCCGACCCGGATATCTGTTTGTCGTCGATGGCTTCAGAGGCGATCTGGCCGTACAGATCGACTTGCACGGCATTATTGATGCTGACGACATTTTCGTTTCGGGAGATATTTTCGGCACTGTTTGTATAATCAACCGGAAAGGTGGCGCAAACCGGATTGTCGTCCACGAATTCATAGAGGTCGGCAGTCCCCATGGCGAAGGTATAGACCATTTTATTTTTATTGGTATATTTGTAACGCCCTGTGATTTTGCCCCTGTCATAAAGGTCCATAAAGGCGTCGCACATCATTTCGCTGTGCATGCCGAGGTCCTTAAGATCCGATTCGGCAATGAGGCTGCCCACGGCATTGGGAATACCGCCGATGCCCAGTTGGAGGCACGCACCATCATGAATCTCTTCAAGGATATACTGAGCGATTTTTTCATCCTCCGGCGAAACCCGGGGTTTAGGCGTAGCCAAAAGCGGCGCTTTTGGCGCTTCAACAATATAATCAACGTCGGAGATATGGATATTTTCACTGTGACCCCCGAGACATTTGGGAACCCCTTCATTGGTTTCCACAATGACAATATCCGCCATTTCCGTTATGGCCTTGGCATAGGAACAGGACGTGCCGAAATTAAACAGGCCGTTTTTATCCATGGACGTCGTCTTGATCATGGCCACATTGGGCCGGGGCGCAAACCCCTGACGCAGGCGCCAGGGCTGCTCATGATAGTTGGCGGGGATAAAAAAGGCCGCGCCATGCTTGCCGAAATTTCTGTCGCTCGCGCTGTAAAACGTACTGTGATATGTAAACGCTTTCCCCTCCGGATCGCATGCCGCGACCTGGACCGGGTGCATGCCGTTGGAAACGCTGATTTTAACATCCCTTAATACGTCCTTTCGTTCGGCAAGGGCTTTGTCCAAAGTCACCGGCGTCATGACAAAATGGCTGTAATACACCCAATCCCCCGATTTGACAGCCTTTACCGCTTCCCGCTCTGTTCTTATCTTGTTTCTGTATTGGTCCCATATGGCTGTTCTCATTTTATCTTTTTTATGCTCCCATGACCTGTTGGATTTTTTTATAGGTTGATCGAACAAATCTATCCGGATGGTCTTTGACAGTCGTCCCATGCCTGTACGGATGTTCAGGGGTTCGCAGAATCGGCGAACCCCTGAAGTGAAAAAGGATTTAAGGGATGGTTGTTTTATTCCTAATATTTACCGGAAATATAGCTGCTCAACTGATCAATAAGAAAATCTTTATTCGAAATGATCGATTTTAAAACGTCGCCGATAGAAAGAATCCCGATAAATTTATTATTCTCAAAAACCGGAAGATGCCTTACGTGTTTCCCCGTCATCAACACCATGGTTTCTTCCAAGCTGTTATCAGGGGTAACGGAAAATAACTGAGTGGACATGACTTCCTTGACCTTGGTTTCTTTGGAGGTTTTTCCCTGGAGGATGATTTTTCTGGCATAATCGCGTTCCGAAATGATGCCGACAATTTTCTTGTTCTCCATGACCACCAGCGCACCGATTTCCTTTTCACTCATCTGCTTCAAAGCTTCGAATACCGTTGCATTAGGGGAAATGGACTGAATCTTGTTATCTTTCGCAGCGAGAACATCCCTGACATAACTCATAATTGCCTCCTCTTTGCTTTTTTTATTTGCCCTTACTGTAATGCATGTATCCGGAAAAATAAAGTCGAATTTCTATGGAACAGCCACCATACGTATTTATGTAGATCCATCAGCCCGGCTTTTACGAATCCGTCATAACTTCATTGATTTTGCTCGCCAGTTGATCCATCCGAAACGGTTTTTGTATAAACCCCTGCACCCCGTCACGATTCATAATTTCCCTGGCCATACCGTTGATGCTGTAACCGCTGGAAAGGAGAATCCTTGCATCGGGATTGATCGACTTTATTTTTGCAATGGCCTCGCCGCCGCTCATTTCCGGCATGGTCATATCCATAATAACAAGGTCAATCTCACCGTGTTTCATCCGGTAAATCTCAACGGACTCCTCACCCCCGTGGGCAACCAAAACCTGGTGCCCCAGCTTCTCAAGCATAACGCTTGTGACATCCGTGACCGTCTTTTCATCATCAACCAGTAATATGCTTACTTTTCTATCAACCGCCGCAACAGCCGTTTCCTCCAATCCTTTCACAACACGTCCCAGGGTCGCCGGAAGGTAGATGTTGAAGGTCGTGCCATGGCCTTTTTCGCTATAACAGTTGATGATGCCTTTATGTCCCTTAATGATGCCGTATGCGCTGGCAAGACCCAGACCGGCGCCTTTGCCCATATCTTTTGTCGTATAAAAAGGCTCGAAAATCCGCAGTCTTGTTCTCTCATCCATCCCGACACCCGTATCGGTCACGGATATCTTGACATATCGACCGGCCTCGACATCATGGGGTTTGACATACGGCTCATCCAACACAACATTTTCCGTCTGCAAATAAATGGCGCCACCTCCGGGCATCGCTTCAGAGGCGTTCAGAAAGAGATTTAACAGAACCTGCTCCATCTGCCCCTCGTCCGCTTCAATATTCCAAAGTCCGTCGGCATAGTTTTGATGGATTCGAATATCCTTTTTGGTTCTGCCGAACATGAAGGCTGTTTTCTTGATGAGGTCATTTATATCTGTAACCTTCATCTCATATCGGCCGCCCCGGGCATAGCCCAATAACTGCTTGGTTAGATCGGCGCCGCTTTTCACCTGGGATTCGATCATCTTCAATCGTTCGTAAAAGGGATGAGCTGCGTCGATATCCATGAGCATGAGCGATGTGTAGCCCTGAATCCCCATCAAAAGATTGTTGAAATCATGGGCGATACCCCCGGCCAAAGTGCCGATGGATTCCAGTTTTTCCGACTGAATGAGCTTTTCTTTTAATTTTTCCTGTTCGTCTTCCATCAATTTTCGCTGGGTCACATTCCGTGCAATCATCCGAAAACCGGCGGTTTTGCCCTCCTCGCTACGGATCAGCGACATACCCATATCCAGATATCGCCGCTCGCCTCCCGGAAGCGTGACTTCAAAATCGTATAATACGGCAGGATTCCCCGTCTGATAAACATTCAAAAAAATTTGATAATATTTTTCGGCTCTTTGCGGTGCAAGAGCAGTCCGGTAGTTGATTTCCCCTTGCTGCACCTGCTCCCGGGTCAAACCAAACATTTTGAGCGCTTTTTCATTGGCAAATATCAGGTTGCCGTTGAGATCGCTTTCAAAACAATATTCATCTATGTTGTCGAGGAAATTGCGGTATCGCTCCTGCTCCTGCTCCATTTTGTGACGCTCAGTGATATCCCGTGCAATCGTCCGGAAACCAGTGGGTTTACCCTCTTCGTCGCGAATCAGCGATATCGTCAAATCATGATAATCATGCCCGCCATCCGGGCGTGACACCGGCACATTATACAATATTTTAGACTTTCCCGACGTATAGACGTCGGAATAGACTTTATTATATCTCTCAATATTTTCCGGCCTTAAATACTTACGGTAACTTACTTTCGCTTTGAGCTGCTCTTCCTTCGTAGACCCATACTGCTTGAGCGCCGGATCACTGTCAAACCTGAACCGCTTGAGAGCCTTTTCATTGCCGAATGTCAGTCTGCCCTTAAGATCATTTTCCCAGCAAATCTCATCGATATTTTCAAGAAAATTGCGGTATCGCTCCTGCTCCCGTTCCATCTGTAACCGCTCCGTGATATCCCGGCTGATCACCCGAAAGCCGACAGGCTCATCCTTTGCGTTACGCATCAAGGTTAAAGAGTTTTCAACATGACGTACCGTTCCATCCTTTCTGATATAGGGATATGCAATATTTTGGGGAACACCTGTATTATAAAGCTCAACGAAAACCCGACGGACACGCCTGCGATCTTCATTGTTCGCATAAAGAGTGGTGGGATCTATTGCCAGCATTTCCTCTCGAGTGTATCCGGAACGGCGGCACATGGCATCATTGACAATCAGGTATCTTCCGTTTAAATCAACCTCAAAACAACCGTCATCGACGTTTTCGACAAATTCTTTGTATCTCTCCAAATCCCTTTCCAGCTTCATCCGATCCGTAACGTCCCGGCTGATAATCCGGAAGCCCGTGGTTTTTCCTTCGGCATCACGAATGGGCGATATGGACACTTCAGCACTGTAACGGGTCCCATCTTTTCTAAGCAAATCATGAACAATCATCTTGGCCGGAACACCGGTTCTGGCCACTTCCCGGTATGTTTGTACGGCTTTCCGGTTTGCTTCCTCTGATTCGGTGTGAGACTGAAGCGTCCAAGCCCCTTGCAGGATCTCCTCACGCGTGTATCCTGAACGACGGCAGGCCGTATCATTTACAAAAATATAGCGGCCGTCTAAATCCGTTTCATAACAGGCATCCTCTACATTTTCTACAAAGTCCCTGTAGCGCTGAAGGACTCTCTCGTTTTTCTTTCTTTCCGTCACATCCCGGGCAATTCCCCTGAATCCGGCAGGATTGCCCTTTTCATCATGGGTCAACGATACCGATACCTCAACGTTTACCAGTGTTCCATCTCGATGACAAAGCACGGTGTCATATCTTTCTCCCGCTTTACCCATCTGATATACAAAGGTGAATTTCTCGGCATTCTTCTTCGCCTCTGCATCCGATCCGTGGCGCTCCCTCAAGGTAAGTTGCTGAAATTCCGCAATGGTATAACCCAGTAAGCGAACAAAGCGCTCATTGCAATATGTCGTATTGCCACGAAGATCTGTTTCAAAGCATAAATCGTCGATGTTTTCCATGAAATCTCGATATCCCCGCATACGTTCCATCATTTGCTGATGGATTGCCTCCAGGTCACTGTAACTGCGGCGGAAATTATTCAACTCATCGATCAGTCGAGCCTTTGTTTTATTTTCATCACGCACAATGCACCTCTCTTTTTATAAAGAGTCCGATATATCATTTTCTTTTTTTATAAAATCTCTCCTTTTCACTATAGATGCAGCCGCAATAGGGCTGCCTGTACATCCCCATCTCTTTTGAGATTCGTACGCCATCCGACCAGCCTTCGCGAAAATCCTGATAATAAAATGGGATGCCTCTTTTTTTCGCAACGCTGTTGCCGATGGCCATGATCATCTCATGCTTTTGATATTTGCTGTACAAGAGGGTCGTCGTAAAGGCATCGAACTTGCCCCGCTTGGCAATATGGGAGGCATAATTCAAGCGTTCGTAATAACAATAAGAACATCGATCTTCTTCCCGGAATACCACATTTCTTAAGAAATTTTCCATGGAATAGTCTTTTTGCGGAATCAGCGTCAAACCTTCTTCTTCAGCAAACGCCTTAAGTGTATCGAGACGCTTTTTATATTCAAGATAGGGATGGATATTGGGATTGTAATACAGACCGCAGAGATCGTGTCCTTCTTTCTTCAAGACTCCCAGGGGATAGATGGTGCAGGGGGCGCAGCATATATGGAGCAGCAGTTTCATAAAACGGTGTCCGTTTCATTTACCTATAAAGATGGCAGGGACAAAAAAGCATGGAGCTTGCCCCGTTAGAAAAGCCCCTGCTGTTTTTCCTCCATCCAGGGTTTGTCGAAATGCTTGTAAGCCCGTTTTGTCGCCATGCGGCCTCTGGCCGTTCTTTGCAGAAATCCTTCCTGGATTAGGTAGGGCTCATAAACATCTTCGATGGTATTTTTTTCCTCGCCGATGGCGGCGGACAGATTATCAATGCCGACAGGCCCTCCATCGAATTTTTCAATCAGTGTCAGGAGAATCATTCTGTCCATATGATCGAACCCGTTGTGATCGACCTCGAACATTTCCAGGGCGGCGGTGGCAATTTCTTTATCAATCAAGCCGTCCGCCCGGACCTCAGCAAAATCCCGGACCCGCTTCAGGAGACGATTCGCAATCCTTGGGGTCCCTCTGGAACGACGGGACATTTCACCGGCGCCTTCCTCATCGATTTGAACGGATAATATTTTCGCTGAATTTTTTATGATAGTGGATAGTTGCTGAGGCGTATAAAACTCAAACCGGAAAATCATTCCGAACCTGTCCCGGAGCGGGGAAGTGAGCAAACCGGCCCTCGTTGTCGCTCCGATCAATGTAAATTTCGGGATTTCAAGCTTCATGGAGCGCGCCGACGGCCCCTGTCCGATGAGAATGTCGATATGGAAATCTTCCATGGCCGGGTAAAGGATTTCTTCGACCACATGGGATAGACGATGAATTTCATCAATAAAGAGGATGTCGTGTTCATGAAGATTGGTCAGGATAGCCGCCAGATCACCGGGCCGCTCAATGACAGGGCCCGATGTCACTTTAATATCAACGCCCATTTCACGGGCTATGATATAGGCCAACGTCGTTTTTCCCAGGCCGGGTGGTCCGTAAAGAAGAACATGGTCCAGGGCTTCTTTTCTCCTTTTGGCCGCTTCCATAAAAATGGAAAGGTTTTCTTTGATTTTTTCCTGACCGATATACTCCGATAAATTCTTCGGACGAAGGGAATATTCGAAGCCCGCATCTTCATCGATAACGGCCGGACTGATAAGGGGGTTTTTCTTGTCCATAAAAGCGCCTAAATTTTTTTATTTTTAATTTTCAATCAACCCGACAATTGCTTCAATGCCTTCTTAAGAAGAAGATCCAAGGTTAATTTCTCTTCAGAAGCCTGGACGATCTTTTCTATAACATCCCTTACCGTATTGCTCTTATACCCCAGATTAACCAACGCAGACACAGCATCTTCCTGGAGGAGGTTCGTTGTCTTGATAAGGCTTCCAAGCTTTTGGCCGCTCTTATCCGTCAGCAGCTTTGCCAATTTATCCTTGAGTTCAAGAACCATGCGCTCAGCCGTTTTCCTGCCGACGCCGGGAATGCCGACCAATCGCCCGACACTGCCGTGTGAAATGGCCTCGATTAAATCCCTTGCAGCGATGCCCGACAGGATATTAACGGCCAGCTTCGGCCCGATACCGGTCACGGCGATCATCAATTCGAAAATATCTTTCTCTTCTATGGAATAAAAACCGAACAGATGGATGGCATCCTGCCTGACATTTGTATAAGTATGAAGCGCCACCTTTGCACCCGCTTCGGGCAGTTCGTAAAAAGTTGTTAACGGAACAAAAATACGATATCCAATGCCGTTGGCATCGACAATAACGTGCGATACGGATTTTTCAATAAGGGTTCCACTGATGCGGGCAATCATTTATATGGATAACACCTTTGAGAAGTGAGCATGGCAAATGGCCGCTGCCAAAGCATCAGCGGCATCTGCTTTCATCGCCCCGGATATCTTTAATATGGCCCGGACCATGGTCTGAACCTGCTGTTTTTCCGCCCGTCCGTAGCCGACGACAGCTTGTTTTATTTCCAGGGGTGTATATTCAAAAATGGGGACGCCCAACTGAGAACAGGACAAAATGATGGCGCCTCGCACATGTCCCTGTTTAATGAGGCTTTTTACATTCTTGCCGTAAAAAATATCTTCTATCGCCACGGCATCCGGTTTTGTATCCTGTGTTATATCGGCGATTCGCTCGCATATTGTTCTTAAACAAACTGAAAGGATTGCCTGTTGAGGCGGTTTGATCTCACCATACGCAACCCATTGCAATTCCTTTCTTCCCTTCTCGATAACCCCATATCCGGTAATCCGACTGCCCGGATCAATCCCCAAAACCCTCATGGATGTCCTTCGTTTATTCTTATAAACTCAATTTTTCCATAATCTCATCGGATATATCAAAATTCGCCCAGACGTTCTGGACATCGTCGTTATCTTCAAGTCGTTCCATCATTTTCAGCATCTGTTCGGCCTTGCCGGCTTCAAGCTTCACGGAATTTTGCGGAACCATCCCGATTGACGCAGTAACATATTTCAGACCTTTGTCGCTAATTACCTTTCGAACTTTTTCATAAGACCCTGGGTCGGTAATGACCTGGAGTTCATCATCTTCTTCCCGAACGTCTTCGGCGCCGGCATCGAGGACTAATTCCATCAGCTCGTCTTCATCGACCGCTTTTTTGTCAAAGATAATGCTGCCCTTTTTCTCGAATATCCAGGCAACACAGCCATTTTCACCCAAATTTCCGCCGCTCTTGGAAAATATGTGCCTGATCTCGGCAACCGTTCTGTTTTTGTTATCTGTCATCACCTCAACAAGAACAGCCACGCCCCCCGGCCCGTAACCCTCATAAGTAATTTCCTCATAACTGGAGCCGCCCTCGCCGCCGCCGATGCCTTTTTTAATCGCCCGGTCGATGTTGTCCTTGGGCATGTTTTCTTCCTTAGCAGCCATGATCGCCTGTCTCAATCTGGAATTGGCCTCCGCATCACCGCCGCCCAGCCTGGCAGCCAACGTTATCTCCTTGATCAGCTTCGTAAAAATCTTTCCTCTTTTTGCATCTATCGCGCCTTTTTTCCTTTTAATGGTGCTCCATTTTGAGTGACCTGACATCGGCGTGTTCTCCCCGGATAATTAGGATGGTTGAAACTGCGCGTAGCATAGCACAGGAAAATCGGTTTTGTAAAATAAAAAACCCCTTCAAAATTGAAGGGGTTCATGAATTAATTTCGGCAACTCCCTACTCTCCCACACAGTCGCCCATGCAGTACCATCGGCGCAAGAGAGCTTAACTTCCGTGTTCGAAATGGGAACGGGTGGATCCTCTCCGCTAGCGTCACCGAAATAAATATTGGTTCAACAATTAACATATCGCGAACAAAAGCTGATACTCATTATGTATAATTAAGACATAATTATGGCCAAGCCGCACGACCGATTAGTATCAGTAAGCTCAACACATTACTGTGCTTACACATCTGACCTATCAACCTTGTCGTCTACAAGGGGTCTTTAGTCTTGGCGTCTCCGCCAAGAGGGATATCTTATCTTGAGGGGGGCTTCCCGCTTAGATGCTTTCAGCGGTTATCCCGTCCGAACTTAGCTACCCAGCTATGCC
>JAFGHS010000074.1 GCA_016930075.1 Deltaproteobacteria bacterium | reverse complement strand
GCAGCAAAGACTTCAGCAGGAAAGACTACGACAGCTTAAGGATCGGGAACAGCAGGAGCAGCAAAGACTCCAGCAGGAAAGACTACGGCAGCCAAAGGATCTGCAACGGCAAGATCAGCTGAACCCACGGCAAGAGAAGTTGAAGCAGCAAAATGAGCGTTCCAAGAAGGAAAAAAAGGACAAACAGGAGACGGAGCAGGAGAGCATTACAAAATAGCAACAGAGAAAATACACGCCGTAATGCTAATCAACCGCAACGTATTCTGTCTCAATGCAGCGATATGAAAGCCTGAAAATGTATTTTTGAAGGGAGATTGTTAATGAAAACAGGCCTTTTGAAAAGAATGACCGTTGTCTTTGCACTAATGGCATGGATCTTCATCTTAAGCGCGTGCAACTCGTCGGAAGAACAAAACCAATCAACAGAATCCGACTTCGTGAGCTCAAATCTTGCCCGCAAGACGACACCTGTCGTTGATGATACAGATATGATGCAGCTGATCTCCGACAATAACGCCTTTGCATTCGACCTCTACCAAAAGATGCGTACGGACGAAGGCAACCTCTTTTATTCCCCCTTCAGCATTTCCATGGCGCTCGCCATGACTTATGCAGGCGCCCGTGAAAATACAGCCGCTGAGATGGCTCATATAATGCGCTATGGGCTCTCGCCAGAAAAACTTCACCCGGCATTCAACAAGATTGATCTCGAAATCAACTCCCGAGGAGAAAATGTTAAAAAAGACGAAGGCACCGCCTTTACCCTAAACGTAGTGAACGCCATCTGGGGGCAAAAAGGAAAAAGCTGGCTCCAAAACTTTCTCGATACCCTGGCCGTAAACTATGGCGCGGGGCTCCGCATTCTCGACTTCATTGCAGATGCAGCAGCATCCCGAAAAACCATCAATGACTGGGTCGCCGAGCAGACAGAGCAGAAGATCAAGGACCTGCTGCCGGAAGACTCCGTCACCGTGGATACCCGGATGGTATTGACCAACGCCATTTACTTCAAGGCATCCTGGATGCATCAGTTTGATAAGTCGCAAACAAAGGACGGCGTCTTCACTCTCCTTAACGGATCTACCATTACCGGTCCCATGATGAACCAGACCGCAATGTTTCTCTATGCGGACGGTGAAGGATATATTGCGCTGTCTCTTCCCTATGTGGGGAATGATCTGTCTATGATCATTTTGATGCCTGATGAAGGTAATTTCAATAATTTTGAGAATCGCCTGACATTGGAAACGCTCGGCGAAATCAAGTCTGCGTTTTCCTACACCAATATCAAACTTAGTTTTCCCCGATTTGAGTTCGAAGACCCGACAGGCCTCAAGGACATCCTTACATCTATGGGTATGAAACTCGCTTTCTCACCAACCCACGCCGATTTCTCCGGGATAGACGGAACAAAGACCCTTTATATTTCCGATGTGCTGCACAAGGCCTTCGTGAACGTCAATGAGGAAGGCACGGAAGCCACGGCGGCAACTGCTGTTGGTATGGGAATAACAAGCATGCCGCCTCCGCCGATTGAGGCAAAGATCAATCGGCCGTTTATTTTTCTCATCCAGGATAAGACGGGCGCTATTCTTTTCGCAGGTCGGGTCGTCAACCCAAAATCTTGAATCAACAGATGCGATATTACGCGGACCCGGAATGTCTCAACCTCAGGAAGACTCCCGGTAGAGTCGTTAACTTGCCGATTTTTATCAGTAGAAACGAAAGTAACGCCATTTTCGACTGAACCGGTTGCCATTTAGTCATAATGTTTAAAAAGGGGCAAGCCGTAAACGGCTAACCCCTTGAAATCATGGTAGGCGGTACTGGGATTGAACCAGTGACTTCTACCGTGTGAAGGTAGCACTCTCCCGCTGAGTTAACCGCCCGTTTATATTTTTAATGACCGCATGACTATCACAGGTAGTGATTGACAGTCAAGAACAAGCCGACATTATTTTTCTGCTTTTCGCACCCCAAGAGCATCAAGATATTTCCTGTACTGATTCATGTTGTACAATGCACGCGCTGCTGCTGAAAAAGAGGGAAACGTTGCATACCCTCTGTTTTTATAAAATTCCTGAGCATCCCCTCTGACGGCCTCCTGATCAAGTGTATGCCCTTTCTCAAGAACGATAAATACCGGTTTACCCATGATCTTTGCGCCATCGCATGTCTTTTCCATGAACAGGTCGATCAATGCCCTTCCGCCGGTGCGCGCCGGCATTTCCATGCGCTGGAAGAAAATCAACGCATCAATCTTCGGATCATCTCCTAGAAGTTGGAACAGCCGCAAAAAATTGTCGATGCTTTTACCGGCATTCGGTGAAGACAATTGTGAAAAAACAAGGGCTCCCATAATGTCAAGGGGGTTGCTGACGATATTCCCCTGGAGTGGAACGAATTCTTCCAGTGTCTTTATCGTCTTTTCCGACAGCTTCGGAACCTGAAGGCCCTGCCTTTCTGCTTCATCCGTCATGGTCACACTTCCGCCCCCGGCGCCTCCCAAGACGGCAACCTTCGTGCCGCCCGGTAAAGCGAGCCGCTGCAATGCGGAAATGGTCGTTATCAATTCTTCCTGCGAATCGACGGAAATGATCCCCGCCTGCCGGCACAGGGCCCGCCATATGTCTGCGGAGCCGGCGATGGATGCCGTATGCGATTGGGTCGCCCTTGATCCGCCCTCCGTCTGACCGCCTTTCCAGATGACAATCGGTTTTCGCGGGGTAATTTTTTTTGCAGCCTGATAAAAAGCATCCCCGTCCTTCAAGCCTTCCAGATAACCGCCGATGATACGGGTCTTTTCATCCTGAGCAAGATAGTTGAGAAAATCGTGACATTGCAGATCGCTTGCATTGCCGAAGCTGATGACCTTACTGTAACGCAGTCCGGCCCGTCCGCCCGTATCGGCAAACTGACCGGCAAGCTGACCGCTCTGGGAAACAAAACCCACCGGACCCGGTTCTTGGGGAAAGTCTTTATTCCACCCCACGCCGCCTTCGGGGCAATAGACACCCATGCAGTTAGGTCCGATGATTCGAACACCCCCCGCCTTTGCAACCCTGATCATTTCCCGCTCCAATTCGGCATTTTCTTCCTGGCCGGTCTCGCTGAAACCGGCTGTGAAAAGATGTGCAAACTTGACGCCTTTTACCGCACAATCCTTGATGACGGAAAGAGCAACTTTATGGTGAACGGCAAGGATGGCAAGATCGATGTCATCCGGCACATCGAGGACGCTGGGATAAGCCTTGTAACCGAGCACCGTTTTTGCTTTTGGATTAATGGGATAAACCATGCCGGAAAAACGTAAGCTTATCGGTCCCTCCATGAATCCGACGCCGTTTCCGCCGGTTCCAAAACCAACGCCTCTTTGCGAGGCACCGATGACGGCAATACTTCTCGGATAGAACAACCTCTCCAGTTCCTTCATGATATCTTCAGGCATCCGCAATCGATCCCTTCTGCCGGTTTGTTTTTATCACAACCATACAAAACTGTTGCGTAATCATAGGTGATTTGCCCGTAAGCGCCAATCCTGCTTGACGGCAAACCTGCTGTGCGATATTACAAACAGTATTGATTGTCAAGGAAAAACAAAACGCTTCCGCACAGGCCGCATTGCTGTTTCAAGAAGAATATCAACTGTTTTTGCTGTATTTATTTTTGACGAAAGGAAAAATGACATGGAAAACATGATTAAAAGAGCCGCCCATGACCTGGTCAATTCCCGTTATGCTGTCGCCTTAACGGGCGCAGGCATGTCTACGGAATCGGGCATCCCTGATTTTCGCGGACCCTCCGGCGTCTGGACAAAAAACCCCGATGCGGAACGAAAAGCTTATCGTAGCTATGAATTTTTTTTGGAAAACCCTAAGGGATGGTGGGAAGAACGTCTGACGACGACGACAATTTTCGGCGATCTGGCAAGCGCCCAGCCTAACGCCGGTCATATAGCCATTGGAAATCTGGAAAAAGCAGGCATCCTAAAGACGGTCATGACGCAAAACATCGACGGCCTCCATGAAAAAGGCGGCACAAGAAATCTATTGGAATATCACGGCTGTGCTCTAAAGCTACGATGCACATCCTGCTTATCGAGATGGGCAAGAGAGGCCATCGACCTTGAAGGGTTGAGAAAAGAGAACCGCCTTCCGCCGATTTGCTCTAATTGCGGCGGCATAATAAAAACGGATACCGTTGCATTCGGAGAACCCATTCCTGAAGACGTCGCCGAAAAAAGCCTGGAAGAAGCCCATAAGTGCGATTTAATGCTCATCTGCGGAACGTCGGCGGTTGTCTATCCCTTCGCCAATCTTCCACGAATCGCCCGACATAAAAATTCAGGTTTGTTATATCGATCCGATACATCGCGGCAACCGCAAAAATCCCCTGATACCGTCATCATCGAGATCAATGCCGAGCCGACGCCTTTGACGGCTGAAGGCATTTCAAACTATCTGATTCAGGGGAAGACCGGGGAAATCCTGCCGATGATTGTGGAAGAAGTGAAACGATTGCAATAAGAAGGCTGCCATTTTTTTGCGGCAGATCATCATAAGCGATATCAAATCAAAACACGAGGAGGTTCTTTTTTATCCATGAGTAATTACAGTGAAATATTTAATCCGCAATCAATTGCCGTTGTGGGGGCATCCAATAACCCGAATTCGTCCGGGTACCGTTTTACCATATGCCAGATGGACTACGGCTATCAGGGACGTATTTATCCCGTCAATCCGCGATATGCGGAAGTTCTGAGAATGCCCTGCTACGCATGCATTAAAGACATTCCCGATACGGTTGATTATGTCATATCGGCTGTTTCGGCCCCCCTTGTGCCGGCCATGCTCGAAGAGTGCGGACAGAAGAAGGTGAAGGTTGTCCATCTTTTCACCGGACGTTTCAGTGAAACAGGCCGTCCGGAAGCGGCGAACCTGGAGCGGGAAATTCTCGCCATAGCAAAACGCCATGGCATTCGCATTATCGGTCCAAACTGCATGGGGCTGTACAAGCCGCGCCTGGGAATATCTTTCAGCGACGCCATGCCTCACGAAACAACGGGCACCCTCGGCCTTATATCCCAGAGCGGCCAGGCTGCTGAAGAAATCGTGCGCACCGCTTCCCTTATGGGGCTCAATTTCAGCAATGCCATCAGCTACGGCAATGCCCTCGACCTGAACGAATGCGATTACGTCCAATATCTTTCCGAAGATCCGGACACAGAAATGATCCTGATGTATCTTGAGGGCCTGCGCGAAGGCCGACGCTTCTTTGACGTATTGAAAAAAACAACAGCCCATAAACCCGTGATTATCTTGAAGGGCGGCCGGGGAGAATCGGGCACACGGGCAGTGGCTTCCCATACGGCTTCCATGGCCGGCTCCACCTTAATGCTGGAGAGTATCCTTGCACAGGCCGGCGCCGTTTTTGCCGACAATATGGAAGAGTTCATCGACATTGCTGTAACCTTTCATTATGCGCCGCCCATCAAGGGCATCCGCGTCGGCGTCTCCGGCGGCGCCGGCGGAACGAGCGTTCTTGCCGCCGATCAGTGCGAAGCGGCCGGCCTTGATGTGATTCCAATTCCCAATGATCTCCGCCAGGAGTTGAAAAGGAGGGGCGTCAGCGTATGGGACTGGATCGGCAATCCAGTCGATTACTCCATCCGCGAAAACGAAGATTTAAGTTATGCCGACATGGTGGAGATATTGGCAAAGAATCAGAATTTCGATCTGATCATGGTTGTATTCGGCGAGCCGCATCATGAACACCAAAAAAATACAAACGCCGACGATTATCTCAGACAGTACAGCATGGAAAACTGTAAACCAAAACCGGCCCTGGCCATTGTACCGGAACGAAGCACCGGTCTGGATCATTACGACGACTGGAACTGGAAAATCATCTATGAATTGCGATCCAAGCTTCTGTCCGCAGGGATCCCTTATTATCCGACCGTAAAGCGGGCAGGCGTAGCAGCGAAAAAGACGGCCGACTATTGGCGTTACAGAAATCTTCCGTCTTAAGATATTTTCGTTGACTTCATCGGGGATATGCATAATGAATGAATAAAATTTAATACGCCGTATAAAGGCAACCATTGTGGTCCATTTTTTTGTGAGAAGGACGTATGAATAAATGGATTTTCCGAGGCATCCTTTTTGCCGCCTTATTGATCGGCGGTATCTATTTAACCCCCAAGATTGTCTACACTTTTTCACATGAAAGTGTCGATAATGCTTATGTCACAGGCACGATCGTGCCGATTTCCGCTGAAATCAGGGGCCGCATCGTCCATGTGCACGTCAAAGACAATCAGTTCGTAGCCGCCGGAACGCCGCTTCTTGAAATATATCCTGATGACTACACGGCAATCGTAGAGGCAAGAAAAGAGGCCGTCACCCGTCTCGGCGCCGAAGAACGCGAGATGTTGGCCGCCATCGTAGAAAGGGAAAAATCTCTCGTCCAGGCGCGGGCCAATCTGCTTGCGGCGGCATCCGAAGAAAATCTCGCGGCAAAGGAAGTGGAACGTTATAAGAATCTTTTCAGCGAAGAGCTTATTTCTCAAAGTCAGTTCGACCGCTCAGAATCTGTTCATAAGGTAGCTCATGCCCGCAAAGAGTCATCGGCGGCGGCCCTGGCTGGTGCGGAAACCGCCATTGAGACCCTCCGTGCGCGAATTGCAACTCAAAAAATCCGTATCAGGGAAGCTCAGATATCGAGCGAAATGGCCAAGTTGGATTTACAGCGTACCATCGTCAAAGCACCCATTTCCGGCAGGGTAGCCCAAAAAAACGTCGATGCCGGCAAATATGTCCAGACGGGGCAAACGCTGCTTGCCATCGTCAAAGATGAAACCTGGATCGTCGCTAATTTTAAGGAAACGCAAATCAAAAAAATGGCCGTCGGGCAATCTGTAGAAATTAAAGTCGATGCGTATCCGGGCGTGACATTCAAGGGTCACATCGACAGCCTGCAAGCCGGGACCGGATCGGTCTTCAGCCTCCTGCCGCCGGAAAATGCGACGGGCAATTTCGTCAAGGTCGTCCAGCGTCTGCCCGTTAAAATCATTGTAGATTCCCCTTTTGACCCCGACCACCCCCTGCTGCCCGGCTTATCCGTCACACCGTACGTTGATGTCCGCAAAAAAACAGGACCAAAACTGGTAAGCAAGTAGACAGCCCGTGGAAGAAAATCCTCAAATACCGGCACAGCCGGAACTGACGACGCGCCACAAATGGCTGATCACCTCCGCTGTGATGATGGGAACGCTCATGGGAGGCATCAGCGGCAGCATTATCAATGTGGCTCTCCCTCACATGAGAGGGAGCCTGGGCGCCTCCATTGAAGAGATTGCCTGGGTCGCCACAGGATACATGCTCTCTTCCGTAATCGTCATGCCCATTATCGCCCTGCTGAGCTCTCGTTACGGCCGAAAGAATTTTCTCATCTTCTCCGTCTTTACTTTTACCATCTCCTCAATGTTTTGCGGCATCGCCTGGGATTTAAATTCCATGGTTTTTTTCCGTATTGTTCAGGGAATCGGCGGAGGCGCACTGATTCCCATTGCCATGGCTGTTTTACGCGAAACCTTCCCGCCCAGGGAACAAGCGCAGGCCATGAGTATCTTCGGCCTCGGCGTCATGCTGGGACCTGCTTTTGCCCCGACGCTGGGCGGATGGATTACAGACAATTATTCATGGCGGTGGTGTTTTTACTTAAACGTGCCTTTCGGCGCCTTGACGGTTTTTTTGATTATGCGATTCCTTGAAGACCCGCCCTATCTCATTCGTGAAAAGGGAAAAGTCGATATTCCCGGATTATTTTTTCTTGCCGTTGGATTGGGCTCGCTGCAGATCATGCTGGAGAGGGGCCAGCGCGAAAATTGGCTTTCGTCAGCGACTATTCGGTATCTCGCCATAGCTGCTTTTCTCGGACTGGTTTTTTTCGTCTGGCGTGAATTGACAACACGTAAACCGGCAGTCAACCTGCGGATTCTTAAGGATCTGAATTATGCATCGGGAACCGCCCTGGGCAGCATACTCAACATGGGTCTCATGGGGGGCATCTTTATACTGCCTCTTTTTTTACAGCAGCTTTTGCAGTACCCCGCCTATGATTCCGGCTTCGCCCTCCTTCCCCGCAGCATTGCCATGGCCATGGCCATGTCCGTCGGCGGGAGGCTATATAACCGCATCGGTCCTAAACCTCTGGTGGGAGCGGGACTGATTGTTTGTTTTTTTTCCTCCTACTGGCTGTCGCGGCTGGCGCTTAACGTAGGGTATTGGGACATTTTTACCGCCCAGTTTCTACAGGGAATCGGCTTCGGATTTCTTTTTGTATCTCTCAGTACGGCGAGCCTTTCAACCATTTCATTGCCCATGATGACTGCCGCTACAGGACTGCACAACGTCATCCGAAACATGTTCGGCTCCATCGGCATTGCCATGTCCGCCACGTTCCTTTCCCGCGGTGAAACCTTCTATAGAACGATTTTAATGGATAAAATAAGCCTATACCGAAATGTCACTTCAGACAGAATGCGCTTGCTGTCAGCTTATTTTTTTATGAAGGGATATGACCAGACAACTGCTGATAACAAAGCCCTCAAAATCATCCAAGCCATTGTTATGCGGCATTCCATGATGCTTTCCTTCAATCATGCCTTCTTTTTAATCGCCCTGCTTTTCATCTTGGCTGTCCCTTTTGTCTTTGCCCTCAAAGACGATCGTTTGAAAGATTTTGGAAAGGCATAACCGTGCAGATTTCTTGTTTTCAGACAAAAAAAAGGAGACAAAACAACCTGAGCGTTTCATCTCCCTTACTTCCTGCTGATGCCGATAACGCATCTATGATCAATACCTGCGGCCTCCTCCGAAACCGCCGCTCCGGTTGTCATTGCGCCTCTGACCCTGACGTCCGCCGCCACCGCCGCCGCGTCCCTGTTCTTTTCTCGGTCTGGCTTCATTGACGACGATGGTGTTTCCGTCCAGCTTTCCGTCATGGAACATTTCAATGGCTTTTTTTGCGCCTTCTTCGGTTTCCATTTCGACAAATCCAAAACCTCTGGATTCTCTGGTATAATTGTCTTTAATGATATTTACGCTTTGCACGGCTCCGGCAGCTCCGAAATTGTCCCGGATGACGTCTTCCGTCACGTTGGCCGTAAGATTGCCTACATATAGATTTTTGTTCATTGGACTCCCCCTTTTCTTTAATTTGAGGTCCATTCCTCATTGTCCGAAGATGACGATAACCCATCGGGAACACACAAAAATAAAAAAGGCGCTCATTTTATTTCTTTTAATCTGAGCGCCTTTTTTTAAATTACCGCGTTAGACTTGCGTGTTTGAATTATAAGGGTTTTACATTTTCCGCAGCCGGACCTTTCTGACCCTTTGTAATATCGAAGCTGACACGCTGGCCTTCGCTCAAAGTCTTGAACCCGCTTGCCTGAATGGCGCTGAAATGAACAAATATGTCCCCACCGCCGTCCTTTTCGATGAACCCAAAACCTTTGCCTTCGTTAAACCACTTTACTGTACCTTCTGACATCGCTTAAATCCTCCTTTCTCAAAATTCTCTTCAGTCGGATCCATCCGATGCCAGAAAAAAAACGCCGATACTTAAATAGTATGGCGACGATCTTCTTCACATCAAAATGTCATAAATCCAAACTTACTTAGTGACGCAGTTCTTATAACGCCATTTATGAAAAGTCAAGGATTATTATTCAATTATTGCTTTATATCGCTTGACATTTTTAACGGCTTTAAGATAGACACTTCAATTCCATGAATCGGCTATCCATGGAATCGCTGTTAAAAAATACCGATAATTCAAAACAATTTTTTTTGCTTCTCATGTTTAAGGAGGGTCAACGTGTATTTTGTAAAGGAAGTCCTCGAACAGTCGAAAGTACTAAAGAAAAAATGGGAGGACAGTGTCCGTAAGATGGTCGGAAAAACGCCCGATCAGAAGCCTCGCTGGTCTACCGTTTCCGACCTTGAAATCAGGCGATTGTACACGCCGGAAGACATCAAGGATATGGATTTCGAAAATGACATCAGCTATCCGGGTGAATTTCCTTTTTTAAGAGGCAATCAGGCGACAGGTTATCGCGGCAAATACTGGACCCTGAGAATGTTTTCCGGTATGGGAAGCGCAGCGGACACCAACAAGCGATGGCGTATGCTGATCAACAGCGGTCAGACGGGACTGAGCACCGCTTTCGATTATCCGACACTCATGGGGTACGATACAGACGATCCAAAGGCCCGCGGAGAATGCGGCAAATGCGGCGTCGCCATCGATACGCTGGAGGACTTCCTGCAGCTGATGGACGGCATCCCCATGGACAAGGTAACGACGTCCATGACAATAAATCCGCCGGCTTCGGTGCTCTGGGCCATGTACTGCGCCGCCGCCGATTTGAGGGGCATTCCGCTGGCCAGGATCGGAGGTACGATCCAAAACGACATGCTGAAGGAATTCATCGCCCAGAAGACCTTCATGTGCCCTCCGGGACCTTCCGTAAAATTGATCTGCGACACCGTCGAGTTCGGCGCCAGCCATGTTCCCCTCTGGAATACCATCAGCATCAGCGGCTATCACATCCGGGAAGCCGGCGCAACAGCCGTTCAGGAACTGGCCTTTACCATCCGCGACGGCATGGAGTACGTGGAAAACGTCATCGCGCAGAAGGGTTTGAATATCGATGATTTTGCCCCCCGGCTGTCCTTCTTTTTCAATTCACATATCGATTTCTTTGAAGAAATTGCAAAACTGCGCGCCGCCCGTCGAATCTGGGCAAAACTGATGCGAGATCGTTACAATGCGAAAAATCCCCGTTCCTTGTGGATGCGGTACCATACACAAACGGCCGGATGCTCCCTGACGGCACAGCAGCCTTACAACAATGTCGTCCGGACAGCCATCGAGGCCCTTGCCGCTGTTCTCGGCGGCACCCAGTCGCTGCACACAAATTCCCTCGACGAGGTGCTGTGCCTGCCATCCGATCACGCCGTGGAAATTGCCTTGCGGACCCAGCAGATCATTGCGGAGGAAAGCGGCGTCGCCAACACCATCGATCCTTTGGCGGGCTCCTATTTTGTCGAGACCCTGACCAATGAAATTGAAGAGAAAACATGGGAATATATCCATAAAATCGATGATATGGGCGGCATGATCGCCGCCATCGACAGAGGCTTTCCCCAGTTGGAGATCGCCGATTCCGCCTATCGATTTCAAAAGCAGATCGATGCAGGAGAAAAAATCATGGTCGGCATGAATAAATACGTCAACGACGACGTTCAGAAAATTCCCCTCCTTGATATCGACGATTCCGTAGAACAGGAGCAGATCAAGCGCCTGAACGGCGTACGACGTAGGCGGGACAACCGGGCCGTCACGAAGAGTTTAAATGATCTTAAAAATACTTGTAAAAATGGTAAAAATGTCATGCCTTGCTGTATTGAAGCGGTCAAGAATTATGCCTCCGTTCAGGAAATCTGTGACGTTTACCGGGACGTCTACGGCGAATATCATGACCCGGGATTATTTTAACTTAATGAACCAATTCATATATCGGAGGATACCGACATGTCAGAAAGAAAAATTCGTATCATGGTAGCCAAGCCCGGCCTGGACGGTCACGACAGAGGCGCCAGGGTTCTGGCGCGATGTTTTCGGGATGCGGGTTTTGAAGTCATTTATACGGGCTGCCATCAGACGCCTGAACAAATCGCCGCTTCGGCTATCCAGGAAGACGTCGATCTCGTGGGTTTAAGCTGTCTGTCCGGCGCCCATCGTTACCTCTTTCCCCGCGTCGTCGAATTGTTGAAGCAACAGGAGGCTGAGGATATCTGCGTCATCGGCGGCGGCATCATACCGGAAGCGGATTTCCCGATGCTGTACGACGCCGGCATTAAGGCCATCTTTACACCCGGCGCTTCCCTGGATTCTATTGTCGCATGGGTTCGGGAAAACGTACGACCGGATTTCTAATCGTTATGGAAAATACAAAAAAAATCAGAGAGGGCAGCGTACGCACCGCTTCCCGTTTGATAAGAAACATCGAGGATCGCCACCCTGAGGCCAGAGCGGCCATAAAGAAGATATTCCCCCATACCGGCGGCGCTCATATCATCGGCATTACCGGATCGGCAGGGGCCGGGAAAAGTACTCTTGTGGACGGGCTGATCAGCGCTTTCCGCAAAAAGAACCAAACCGTGGGCGTTTTGGCCATCGATCCGACGAGCCCCTTTTCCGGAGGCGCTCTCTTGGGAGACCGCATCCGTATGCAGAAACACGCCGAAGACCAGGGCGTCTTCGTCCGCAGTCTGGCAACACGCGGCGCCATGGGCGGGCTTTCCAAGGCAGCGGGGGACGCGATCCATATCCTCGATGCCATGGGAAAAGACATCATTCTTGTGGAAACCGTCGGGACGGGTCAGCAGGAAGTCGATATCATGCACAACTCCCATACGGTGATTGTTGTCCTGGTGCCCGGCATGGGAGATGAAATCCAGGCCATCAAGGCAGGGATCATGGAAATCGCCGATATTTTTGTCGTCAACAAGGCCGACCATGCCGGAACGGCCCAGCTGATAAGGGAATTAAAGAATATGCTCGACATGGCCCATATCCCCGATGATGGATGGCGTCCACCGGTGTTGACGGTGGGCAGTGCCTTCGAGACGGCCTCATTCGTTGAAAATCTTAATATTTTGTCGGAAAAAATCGCAGATCATCACCAGTATCTCATTCATTTCAACGAATTAAAAAACCGTCTTCGCCGTAAGACGCGTGTGGAAATCCGCGACGCCCTGCGCTCTTGTATTCTTGATCCCGTATTGGCCGATCTGGACGCAAGGGGAGAGTTGGACCGCCTGACGGAACTGCTCATCAATAAAGAATCTGATCCCTATACGGCGGCGGAAGAAATCGCATCCCGTTATCTCAGAAAAATACCGATCAAACAGACAAAGAAAGGGGGAATAGTCCGTTGACAACCGGCAAGGATATATCAATACCCGTCACAGCTGATGAGGACGGCATAAAGAAAATCCGTGACCGTTTCGGAAAAGGCATTGTGATGCTGAACACGGGCAACGGCAAAGGAAAAACAACGGCAGCCTTCGGACAGGCCCTGCGCGCCGTCGGAAACGGATACCGGGTATGCGTCATCCAATTTATGAAAGGCAGGCCCTACGGCGAATACTTGGCCGCGGAAAAATATTTGCCTAATCTGAAAGTTCACCTCGTCGGCCTGGACAGTTTCGTCATGCGTGATAATCCGGCGCCGATAGATATTGAAATGGCCAAAGAAGGTTTTTCACTGGCGCAAAAGGTTATGGCATCGGGAGATTATGATATGGTCATCCTGGATGAAATCAATGTCGCTGTAGATTTTAAGCTTATTTCCCTGGAAGACGTCGTCAACCTTATAAAAAACAAACCCCCGGCCCTCGATCTGGTTCTCACGGGCCGCTACGCCGACCCGCAGCTGACGGAACTTGCCGACACCGTCACGGAGATGAAAGAGATCAAGCATCACTATGCCGCAGGGATCAAGGATCGGGCAGGCATAGAATACTGAAAGGAGACACCGCATGTCGCGACTAACCAATAAATCACCTGAAGCAATGAATCCCAGGGAACGGGAACAGTATGACCGAATTATGAGATTCCGGAAACCTCTGGCCGACGGTTCTATCGGCGGTCCCTTTGATCCCTGGGTTCGAAGCCCTGAGCTGGCCAAGCGCGCCGTCAGTTGGGGAAATTTTCTCTGGGAAAGAACAAGCATTGATCGCCGCCTTGTCGAACTTGCCATTATCATCACCGGCCGGTTCTGGGAAAGCAATGTCGAATGGGTCAGTCATTCGAGGATGGCCCTCGACAACGGTGTCAGTCAGGAAACCATTGACGCCGTATTTTCAGAGCGGCGACCGGAAAATGCGCCTGCTGACGAGCTTCTCGTTTATGATGTCTGCATTGCACTGCATAAAACACATCAACTTCCGGTAGAACTGTTCAACCGCGCCGTCGCAGCCTTAGGGGAACAGGGTCTGGTTGAAATCATCGCGACGATCGGTTATTACACATTTGTGGCCATGACGCTCAATGCATTCGATATCGGCTTGTTTGACGGTTCAAGAGGCCCCTTCCCTCTTGAATAATTTCGTCTTTTTTTATTTAATTTTCACCTTTGAGCCCGGTTGCATGATTAAAAAACAACTATTTGAAGGAAGCCCCAAAAATGGGGTGTCTTTGTGCGGCAAGGTTAACGATGCGGCTGGCAAATTCACCGTATGAGATGCCCTTTAGTGCTGCGGCAAAAACCATTGTGGTTTCCGGGCTTAAATCTGCATTTGGATTGATGTCCAGGATATAAAAGGTATTATCTCTAAGACGCAGATCGATGCGTGCATAATCCCTGCATCCGAGAGCGCGGTAACTATCTGCGACTACCTTCTGCAATTGATCATATTGCTGTGCATCCAGTGCAACGGGAATAATAATTCCCACTTTTTCAAAATCTTCCGAGCCGGGAATGAATTTGGAGTCATACGTGCACAGATGGCGTCTCATGTCCGTAAATGCGGAAAAATCCATTTCTGCCGGGGGAAGTATCTCGATTTGCTTATTGCCCCAAACAGAAACATGAAATTCCCTGCCTGCAATAAAGTCTTCCACCAGAGCTGGTTGATTCAAAGTATCTTCAACATATTCAATACGTTCTCTCAACTCTCGCTGATTAAAAACAATTGCCTGGTCCGTCACACCGATGCTGCAATGTTCATGAGACGGTTTGACGATGGCGGGGAAACAAGACCACTGATCCACATCCTCACTTTTTATGATCCTTCCCGTAGGCGTCGGAATTCCCTTTTTCCGCAATGCCGCTTTGACATCCATCTTTTGCCCCGAAACAGCGATGACTTCCGGTGTAGAGCCTGTATACGTGTATGATTTTATGGATAGAATGGCCGCAACCTCGGCTTCGCTTTTCGGTAAACCGGGCAGTTCTTCGCACCAGTTAAGAACGATATATTCATCAGGTCTGTACGGTTTGAGGGCATCCTGGAGATTGGGGTTACTGATTTGAAGCTCCGTTACAGGGTGTCCCTCCGCAATCAGGGCGTCCCTCATGGCTCCAACATCAGCTAAAGCAGATACGGCCTCCTGTTTTGACCACAACGGATCAACATTGTGGAGAAACAAAACAGGGATATCAGTTCGCCTGATTACATCTAACATGAATAAGTCCAACCCGTCATTTTGTTTTTTTTCCGCGCTATACCCTTACCTATGAATACGCCGCTTATCGGGGCAATGCACTCCTTCTGGGGATGGATTGATCGAATGACGTCCCTAAAGTACGCACCGATCAAAGGGAATGGTGATGCTTTGGGTTTGCTTTTCTTCAATAGGTGATGCCCCTTATTATGCAGTAAACATAAGAAAATTAATTTTTTCTGTCAATTTTTTTATGTTTAAAAATAATAAAAGCCAAACAAAAAAATGTTTGGCTTTTATTATTTTGGCTCCCCAGCGCGGACTCGAACCACGGACATGCTGGTTAACAGCCAGCCGCTCTACCGACTGAGCTACTGGGGAACATTGTTTC
>JAFGHS010000010.1 GCA_016930075.1 Deltaproteobacteria bacterium | reverse complement strand
ATTAAGGAGGTGCATCATGAAAACAACATCGTCTGAAATCGATCTCTTCAATCATGAAGATTTCGGGGAAGGTTATCTCGCCATGGCGTATCATGTCCGGGAAATGAGTCAGTTGGATCGCGTCCTCTTCGAGGACTGCACAGTCGCCGATAGGGCGGTTGTCGCCCCGCATCTCAATGTCCGGTCGCGTTGTCCCATCCATCTCCGGCCGGAGTATCTTCAGAAGAGAATCGGCTGCACGTTTCAGCAGGCCGTCCTCCTGGCCGATGCCTGGTCAATCATTGAAGCCACGGCGAAGATGGTCGATGCTTTCATCGTCTGGATCAAGGCCAGGGGGATCGATCAGGCCGTCGCCTGGTTTGAGCATCTTGCCGTCAAACTGGCGGAAGTGGAGGTCTCCTGGGATGCCGAGGCCATTGAGCAGCTCCAGGGTGAAGATACCGGTGATCGGGATGATGCCCATGATTTCGATGGCGGCGCTGAAGATGATCAGGAAGAGATTCCCGATCTCTATGGTTATCATGTCATCGGTTATGATGAACTGACAGAGGCCATGGAGCTGACCTGGGAAGAGAGGCAGCCCCGATCTTACAAATCCCTCCTGGCTCAGGTTCGCGGCATGGATGATCTCGATGCCCTCCGGGATCTCGGCAAGAAGGTCTTCGCCCTTCGCCTCGCCCGTGATCAGGCCGGGGTCTTCTGGTATGAATATCGGAAATCGCAAATGCGGATCATGGAGGTTGTGAGAAAATCCCTCGGCGTCTCCGCCCGGCAATTGGTGCGTCAGATTCAGAATGCCAACGGCAACCTGGCTGCCTTCGGCGCCAGGCTCTATAAAATCCAGAGCGGCGCCATCAAGATGGCCGATCCGCCCCGGAAGCATGAATGGATTGTCATCTGGGCTGCCTATCATGATCGGCAGGCCGATCTTCGGCCCTGAGGGCCTTATGGGCCCTGGGCCTCCAGCCGGTTTATGCCTCGGCCGGGTAAAGGTTCGGGGGTTTTTTAATGGAATAGCAATAGGGGTCAGGTAAAAAAAAGATGAACAGAATAAGAATTTTAAAGAATTGTGGGGTTTATCGAGGAAGGATAGGGGAAATTGACAGTTTAAGGACGTAATGCCGGTTGCACCGTTTGATATCTTTTCGTCATCTCGTCATCAAATGTGATCAACTCCGTATCAAATTCCAGCGCTACTTGAATGACCAGGGCGTCCATACCTTTTAATCCGGTACGAATTGCGAGTTCAGCGGCCTCTTCAGCGGCTTTTTGATCCAAAACGACAAAGGAGACATTTTCTATCTTAAGAAGTTCAGATTTTACTTCGTAAGCCAGCTCCTCAGATCCTGTTCTACGTCGGATTGCCGCCGCGATTTCAACTAAAACGGAATATGGCAGAATTGCAACATCCTTACCTGTCAGTACAGCTTCCCATATCTGCAATGCCTCGCTGTGTCGTGTTTCAGTTTCAAGCAGTGATGCAACGATGACGGAACTGTCTATGGTGAGCTTCTTCATCAAATTTTATCCCGTTGTTGTCTTATTTCATCAACGGCAGAGACTGCATCCCAACGTGCAGATACCTTTCCGCTCAACAATTTCCAAGAACTGATTTTCCCAGCGGCAGAAGAGACCTGCTGAACCTTCTGAAGAATGATCTCTTTCTTAATTTCATTCAGTTCCTGAACCATTCTATCCAAACGATGCTCCATTGTGGTAGGCATATTCAACACCTCCTTTTTCTCTGAGTCAAAAATACTGAAAATAATTAGTTATGTCAATTAGAATCCTTATGCGGTCGTCGCTGCCTCCGCAGTGACCCGCCTTCCGCTTCGCTCCAGACGGGACACTGCTCCCGGCTGCTCCTTCATAGCCGGTTGCATTCTTCGGCAAACTTTGTTGGCTGCGTCGTCGGCTTCCTCGACGTATCATTAATACGCCTGTGGAGCCTCCTCCTTGCCGCCGCGTTATCCTTTGAATGCAACCCGGTATTTACTGGATCTCCGGGGCGTGATGCAAATGCTGGATGATTTTACACGAGACTTTACACGAAACGAAAAAGAGGTTAACGACGACGGTCGCTAACCTCTTGAAATCATTTGGCGTCCCCACGGGGAGTCGAACCCCGGTTACCGGCGTGAAAGGCCGGTGTCCTAGGCCTCTAGACGATAGGGACGCATTTAAGAAAAAACAAGAGAAATGCTTTCCTGATGATCGTATGGATACAGGGGAGCTTGTATATACTTTTGTGCATGAAGATGTCAAGCAACAAATGGCCGGGTGAGCGAATTTCCATGATAGCAGATTATTCAAAAACCACGGGTTCTCTCAAAATGGCGTCCCGTGCCTTTGCCGCAAGACCCGCTATTTCAGGGTGTGTATCCCGGAGCGACATGATTTGCCGCAGGTTGTCGGCGGTTCGCAGGATCAGCATGGCCAGATCCCCGTCGGCCATTCCGGCTTCCTTTATGATAGCATCCCAGTCGAAACCCCTGGCCCAGTCATAAATCACGGCACTGGTCCAGAGATATAATGGGTTGACGTTAAAACCTGCCCTGCGCATTCTGTCCATCAGGGGTTTAATCTTTTGCGCCACCTTATGGGTAGCCTCCCTCAGTTTTCGGGGAGGATTCCGGTAGAGCAGCTCCTGGTCGCCGTCGTAGATAAACGGGGCCATGACCGCCGCCAGCAGCTTTTCGTCGTCCCTGGGCAAGGCCTCGCGCCTTAAACATTCCGCGATGAGCAGCGGCTGATCCAATCTCAACTTCGATGCCCAGATGCCGTTTCCCGTGAGACGGTCACTAGGGTCCACAAATCCTTCTTGCTTCAGGAAGTCCAAATGCCGGCAAAAATCCTCCCATAGGCGAAGAGATGCGTGTATGGCGTTATCCTCTTGCGACCGGTGATCACGCTGATAGGCGGCAAAGGATCTCTCAAAGATTTGCCGGATGTCTTCCGGCGTCTGCGAGAGAAGGAGATTCAGGATCATGGAAAAATCGTTGCGGATGCGGCTCATGGTATCGTCGGGCCGGCTGAAAAGGCTGCGTTTAATATGAATGAGATCCATGAAACGGCCCGGTACGATGAGCATAAAACCGATATTGTCCTGCCCGCGCCTGCCTGCGCGACCCGTCATCTGATGAAATTCCGTGCCGCTTAGGGGATTGAATTCATGGCCGTTGAAGATATCGGAATTCATCAGGACGATCGTTCTTGCCGGGAAATTGACGCCTGCCGAGACGGTGGAGGTGGCGAAAATGGCGCGCAAATGTCCTTTTTTCATCATCGTTTCGACCAGGAACTTCCAGGCGGGAAGCTGTCCGCCGTGATGGGCTGCGACCCTGGCGGACATAAGATGGTGGAGCTGCTTGTGGTTTTTGATATAGGGAAAACGCTCGTGGAGGTCTTCCATGTCTTTGCTGAAGTCGTCAGCTTCCGGATAAGCCGCTGCGGGGCGGCAGGTTTTGAGCGCCCCGTCGCATTCCGACCGTGATTTGAGAAAAAAGATGGCCGGAAGGAGATGATACTGCTCCAAAGCGTTGATGATCTCACCGAAGGGCGTCGGCCTTTCGCGCCCGTGCCGTCTTTGATTGCTTTGATCGAGAAACCGGGCGACGCCCGGGGAGAGACTCCGTTTTTCCAGGTAAGGCATGATCCGGCCTGTAGGATGCAGGAAAAGGGGATACAGGGGAACGGGCCTCTTTTCTTCACTGACGACGATGCAGTTCTTGCCCCGGATCGAGGACAGCCAATCGGCGATTTCTCCGGCGTTTCCAACGGTTGCGGAAAGGAGCAGCAGATTCACGCGGACGGGGAGATAGATCATGACCTCTTCCCAGACGACGCCCCGGTCGTAATCTCCCAGGAAATGGGCCTCATCGAGGATGACAAGATCGCAGTTCAAATCGGCGCCCCGGTGCATGACGTCGTAGAGTTGATTGCGGAGGATTTCCGTTGTGCCGACGATAATGGGGGCTTCCGTATTTTCCTTGGTGTCGCCCGTCAGGATGCCGACGTTTTCCGGGGCAAAATGATCGGCGAATTCAACCCATTTGGAATTGGTCAGGGCCTTGAGGGGCGACGCGTACCAGCAGCGTCCGCCCCGATTGAAGACGGCGCGGATGGCCTGTTCGGCGATCCAGGTTTTGCCGGAGCCCGTTGGGGCTGTCACAAGGCAATCGGTTTTCCTGATGGCCTCCAGGGCTTCGAGTTGAAAAGGATCAGGGACAAAAGGCGCGGAAGCGGGTTTGCCGATTTTCCTGAAAACCCCTTTGAGGATCGGATCGATTTCCGGCTTCAGCCTTGAAAATTCGGGTTTCCGGGGCTTTTTGGCATAGCTGCCGCCGCCTGTTTTTTTAAACGGGCGCCAGGAGGATTTCGGGGTTTTTTTACGCGTGCCTGTGCGGCGTCCGTCGGAAGCGTCCCCGTTTTTTGCCTGTCTTCTCGTCTCCTTCTTTGCCAATTCCGTCGTCCTCCTTCTTAATACCCCTTGCCGTATTTTCATTTCTTTGCAATCGGATGATTTTGTACCACACATTATGACAAGGGTAAAGAATTGCGGAAAAAACTGAAATCCTTGTCATGATGGTGCACTAATGATATACAGCGCGACAAAGAGATTATTTTTGAAAGGGAATTGTGATGTCCACCAAAAGAGTTTTAACCCTTTGGAAGAATGACCAGCTCAATGAGGAAGATGCAGCCATTCTAAGAAAAGTATCTGACGATGTACCTGTACCTCTTGATAATACAGGCAAATCTCAAGTGAAGGATCTCGTCAAGGCATTTCTTGTCAGAAACGATGCCCTGGGATTGGCGGCGCCCCAGATCGGCATCAATAAACGGATCATTATTTTCAGAAACAAGAATTTTGACGACCCTGATTGGACGAAGAATGAAAAGGATTATGAAGTGCTCATCAACCCCCGCATATCCCAGGCCCGCGGTGAAATGATCGCCGGATCCGAAGGCTGTCTTTCCTGTCCGGATTTACGGGTGGAGATCTTTCGTTATCCGGAAATCAAGGTGAGGGCGTATGATATCAACGGCGAAAAGATCAACAAACGGTACGATGATTTTCTTGCCCGCATCGTCCAGCACGAGATCGATCACCTTGAAGGAAAACTCATTACCGATTACGAAGGAAAATACTTCGTTCCGAGAAGCAAACAGGATTTTTTCGCCAGGTTGTTTAAGGAATAAGGGGGGTATCCCCATCCCTCCCTTTTAAGGGATGGGGATAAGTCAATCTTAGCTGACAAAATTCTTGAGAGCGTCCACGACCGGTGAGGTAAAAAGGGCTACGAGGACTGTGTAGAGAGCGAAGGAACCCACAGCTTCACTCAGGTATATTTCTCGATACTTATGCTTTAAAGATATGATGATGAGCCCGCCGACAATGAGACAACCGAGGTGAAAATACGGGAAACTATTCCCATCGACGGCTGTAAATTCAGCATAACAAAAAGACGCCGTTGAAATAACGACAAAAATTACGAGAGCCAATGTTTGTATCATCTTTCTCATAACAATCTCTTTCCTCCTGATGTGCATTAATGTAAAAAATAAATTTCACTTTTTATAATGAAATAAATATGCCAGTTCAGGCAGAAACGAAAAAATATTTGCAAGTTATTGACTATACTTCTATATTTCTGTTTCAGCCGTTTGATGGTCACGCAGGGCCGGAAGGGGTGTGCCGTCGGGCATTTAAAAAAATGTTAAGGTATGTAGAAGGAATTTAACGAAATATTAAAGCGGTGCTTCGCTATGGGATGGCAATTTTTGCCTGGTGCCGAAACGGGTTGTCAGCACGGCGCCCAAACCGACAATCACGGAAAATACCTTTATCATAACGCCTATATAGGGGAACCAACCCATGATCCAGAGAATGATGAGGCCCCAGAATGTTTCTCCGACGATTCCCCGTTCAGATTTGTTCATAAGCTGGAACAGGCTGCTCCCCACAAGCTGCGATACGGACGTCAAACCCACAAGAACGGCGCAGGCGACAAAGAGCATTTCCAGGGGGATTAACGCAATGCCGATGATTGAGATCGTCAAAAGGACAGCGAGAGGCGCAATCATGGCAAGACCCAGAATGCCCCAGAGGGTAACTTTGAGGGTATCCTCCCGAATGGCCGTTGAAACGTGCCGGATATTTTGGGGAATAAAGGCGGCAATCAACAATTCGCAAACGAGGAGGCCAAAAAAAACAAATATGGACAAAACGGCATAAATCCAGCTCCACACATCCCGGTCGCCGCTTATGACGGATTCTATCATGTCTTTTATTCGGGGCCGGTTGATTTCCGTTATGCTGCCTCCGACTTCGGCGCCTTTTCCCCTCACAACGATGCCGCCCAGCGAAATGACATTGCCGCCGACAATGGCCGTGCTGCCCAAGACGACAGAGCCTCCCACCGCAATAACATGATTTTCGACCCTGCCGTAGACGGTGACCTGACCGCCTATTGCGACGGCATTGCTTATGGTTATACCCTCTTCGACGGTGATGTTGTTTCCGAATTTGACAAGATAAGATGCCTCGGCCGTTTTCGGGACGGCAATGATCGTTGCCGTTAAAAACATCAACAGGGTAGCCGACAGGAAGCTCTTTTTATGACAAGGACTTGTTTTATCTGCCATCTGATACGGACCTGTGGTTTAAGCTGTCTTCCGGCGCTCGCGGATATAGGCAATGATGCCCGGAAGAACGGATATGAAAATGATCGTGAAAATAACGACGGAAAAGTTGTTCTTTACAAAAGGAAGATCGCCGAAAAAGTAGCCCGACATGGTCAGAAGGGTAACCCAGGTTGTGCCGCCGATGACGCTAAAACAGATATAACGCTTGTACGCCATGTTCCCGATGCCGGCGACAAAAGGGGCATAGGTACGGATAATGGGAATATATTTTGCGAGGGTGATGGTTTTCCCCCCGTGCTTTTCATAAAACCGGTGCGCCTTGTTCAGATATTCCTTATTCAGGAAGCGCCCAAAGATTTTGGGGCCGACAAACCTCCCGATGGTGTAATTTGTCGTGTCTCCGGCAACGGCGGCAACAGCCAGTGAAATCACGAGGATTTCGATCTGGAGGGCGCCCACGGCGGCTAGATAGCCCAAAGCGAAAAGAAGGGAATCGCCAGGTAGGATCGGTGTGACCACCAGACCCGTTTCACAAAAAATAACGATAAAGAGGATAACGTAGGTCCAAGAGCCGAAATTCTGAATCAGAATGCTGAGATGTTTGTCGAGGTGAATAACGATATCGATTAAATAGACAATCAAATCCATGAACGGGCGGCTTTTATATCCTTATTTACTTGTTGATGCATCGTACCGGAAAGAAGGGGTCTGTGTCAATATGAAAGCTTTCAATGTTGTTTAAGGGTGCTGCGCATCATTTGGAGAATTTTCATTGTTCAGAAAGGCATCGATTTTCTTTTCCATTATCTCCATATCCTGATAATGCACCCATTCAATCTCTTTATCGGCGCTAAACCAGGTCATCTGCCTCTTGGCGTAGTTCCTCGTATCGCGCTTCATGAGGCGGACAGCTTCTTCCATTGTGCACTCGCCTGTCAGATAGTGGGAAAAATGTTTGTAGCCCAGCGATCTCATGGGTTTGTGAACCTCGCTGTAGCCCATGCAGATGAGCCGGCGGACCTCTTCGCAGAAACCGTCGGCGATCATCCGATCGGTTCTTTCATCTATTCGCCGGTATAATTCTTCCCGTTCGATGGATAGCCCGATTTTTAATGCGTCATAGCGCCGTTCCCGGAAGCCGTGGTTTTCCTGCATACCGACAATCGATTCGCCGCTTAAGTCGATCACTTCGAGGGCCCTGATGATCCGGGACGCATCGTTGGAGTTGATCAGATTGGCGGCCCGGGGGTCTTTTTCTTTCAACAAATCATAAAGATATGTCTTCCCATGCTGTTTCAACTGCTCCTTATAAAAAGACCGGATGGCTTCGTCCGATGCGGGACCATCGAAAAGGCCACATAGGAGGGCTTTAATATAAAGACCCGTACCGCCGACAACAAATATGGGTTTTCGGGCTCCGGACAACTCGGCGATGATGCCGTGGGCCTTCTCGATAAACAGGGATGCATTGAACGGCTCGCAGGGGTCGCAGCAATCAATAAGGTGATGCTTGACTTCCGTTCGTTCCTCCGGTGTCGGTTTTGCGGTGCCGATATCCATATAGCGGTAGATCTGCATGGAATCGGCGTTGATGATTTCCCCGCCCTGTGCACCGGCGAGCTTAACTGCTGTTGCTGTTTTGCCGACACCCGTCGGCCCGAGGATAAGGATCAGGCGGGGCCTGGATATTGTTGCTTGGTTCATGATCCGTGTCCTGTATCAGCGCCGTTTAAACATCTTTTCCAGATCAGGGAAGCTAAAGACGATATAAATGGGTCTCCCGTGGGGACAGGTTGAGGAAAAAGGCGTGTCGTCCAGGGACCGGCAAAGCGCTGCCGCTTCAGCAGCGGACAGGGATTGGTTGGCCTTGACCGCCCCCTTGCACGCTAAAACGGCAAATATCTTATCCTGTTTTTCTTTTGGATCTGCTATGCGTTCCGTTTCGGAGAATTCTTCTATCATATCCATGATCAGGGCCTTGGGAGCCATGTGGGAAAGCAGGGCCGGGACGGTCTTGACGGCTATTTCATGGGAGCCGAAGGGTTCTATCTCAATTCCCGCCTGGGCGAATGCCTGTTGCTCCTGAATAAGAAAGGCATAATCCTTAGGCGTGAGACTCAATATTTCCGGGATCAGCAGGTTCTGGCCGACCGCTTTTTGTCCTTCCCGGTTTGCCTGGCGTTTAAGTTTTTCAAACAGGACCCTTTCATGTGCCGCATGCTGGTCCATAATGAGGATGCCCGCAGTCGATTGAAAGATGAGATAGACGTTTCCTGCCTGGCCGATATACGTCAGATCGGCATAGGTCATTTTTTCTTGATCTTCAGAGTCACTGATTTCCGTAAAGGGGATACGGGGTGCCGGCAGCCGGGGTGCTTCCGTTGTCTTGCCGGCGCTTCCCGCAAAACCCTTGTCGAAAAACAGCTTCCCCGGCCCCGATGAAACGGTATAGCGTTTCAAAGCTTCTTCCATCCGCGATGGATAATGGTAGGAACCGGGCCTTCGGGCCTGAAAGCTTGAGACGCTGTACGACGAAAGATCGGATGCCGGCGCGCTTTCGGCAAGGACGCCGGTCAGGATCTTATAGACCGCGTCATAAACGTTCCGGGGATTCCGGAAACGGACTTCCATCTTTGTCGGATGGACATTTACATCAACATCCTCTGTTGGAATCTCTAAAAACAATACCGCCGCCGGGTATCTCCTTGCCTCGATGAGCCTGCCGTAAGCGGTCATAACGGCGTGGTTGATGAGGTAATCCCGGATAAACCGTTTGTTGACAAAGATGTATATCTGCTTGCCGCTGGCGCGGGTAAAATCGGCGCGGGAAACAAAGCCTTCCACATAAATATCGTTTTCCGATCCCTTTGCGGGGAGGATTTGATCCATGAAATCGGCGCCCAGGACCAGAGATACCCTTTCGGCGGCGCTCTTTGTCGCGGGGATGTTCATCAGCATCCGTCCCCTGGCGATGACCTTGATCCTGACTTCGGGATGGGCAAGGGCCATTCGTGTAATGACATCCATGCAATTGCCCTGTTCCGTCGTATCGCTTTTGAGAAATTTTTTTCTCACCGGCACGGCGTCAAAGATATGATCCACCGTAATGGACGTGCCGCCGGGACATCCCGCTTCCGCCGATTCGATGACGCGGCCGTTTTCCACGGTGACCTTCATCCCCGTCAGGGCGCCCTGCTTTTTGCTGATCATTTCAACCCTTGAGATGGAGGCGATGCTGGGGAGCGCCTCGCCGCGGAAGCCGAAGGAGGTTACTTTATAGATGTCGTCAAATTCATAAATCTTGCTGGTGGCATACCGCTCAAAGGACCGGAGAACATCCGCAGGCTCCATGCCTTCACCGTTGTCAACGATCCTGACAGCGCCGCAGCCGCCCCTTTCCAGCTCAATGGTAATATCGGTGGCGCCTGCATCGAGGGCGTTTTCGAGCAGTTCCTTGACGATGGATGCGGGTCTTTCCACAACCTCGCCGGCGGCGATCTTGTTGGTTAAATCTACAGGTAAAACAACGATTTTCCCGGACAATGCCCCTTTGCTCCTTTTCAATGTAAAAGACCGCAGCGCTTATCCCAACGGGCGGCTGCGGTCGATATTTTGCAGATGGGTTAAGAAAACAAGGGTGATGCTGAAATAAAACACCCCCGGTCATCCTTTGATGACGACTTGATTCCGACGGCTCCGATCAATCCAAAACGATCATGACGCGGCATTTTTTCAGGAAAGCTACGTTGCCTTCCGAAGATCGAATCAGTTCCGCATCGGCATTGCTGATAACGATATCGGACCGGCCGGGACCTTCCGTCTTTAGCCCCTTCAAACTGACGGGATTATTGGTCACCCGGGCGTTGCTCTGGGCGGCCGTCAAATCGCGGGCATAACCGCTGACGCCCTGCTGTACGGCATATTCCCTGTCCACATTCATGGAACCGTAAACTTCTTTGCCGTTTTCATCAATAATCTTGGGCGCCATAGCCGGTCGAGCCTGAAGTCCCCGGGCATCAACCACCATGCCCGTGTAAACAACCGGGGCAGGCGCCGTCACCGCCGGTGCGGGGGCCGCGGGAGCCGGCGTTGCAGGGGCCGGAGCAGCAGGCGGCGGCGTATCGGCAGGCTTTTTCTGCATCGGTTTGGGAATAATGACCTGGGCAAAACCGCCGGCAAGGGGCATCCTGATGGTGACCTCTACCGTTCCATCGGAAAGATATTCCTTATGGACTTCTTTGGCGCCTTTCACCAGACCGTCAACCTGGGAATTGATTACATCACTTTCAACTGCAAAATCCCGGACGGTCGTTGTTGAATCAACGCGGACACCCTTTGTAGCTTCCAGCAGATTCCGATAGGCATCGAGCGTAGCGGCCCTCAAAGCCATGGGCCTTGCCTGGGCTTTCCCATAAAATCTCTCCGGCGGCGCTCCGATCCCGACGGCCTCAATATAGCCTTCCGACCAGTTGATTTTCCCTTTGTCGCCAATCTTCTCGACGATCTGCGTCCATTCCGCAGCACCCACTTTATCCTGGCCGAAAACATAGCTGCAAGTCAAGATGCAAAGACCCACAGTTATTCCCGCGATGACCAACAACTTCGATTTCATAAAAAACCTCCTTTGATAACGATGAATATATGTCCTGACCGATCTCGTTGAAGAAAACCTAACATAAAAAGATTCTTTCTTTTCTCCTTGACGGCATAAAATAACAGAATGCCTCAGAGGTTTCAATGATGTTTTTTCATCCCGGAAGAACGGCTACTTTTCCGCAAAAGCCTTGCCTTCCGGAACTTTGAGCCAGGGTTTTGTATTGATGTTGTCCCCCCATATCGTGCTTGAATCAGGCGGCGCCTTTCCCCACCAATTATGTCTGGCGTCGATATAGATGGAGGAGAGGGTCTGGATCGCCACGGTATTGTTGATGAAGTTATTGTAATGAATGGTCGGATTCGATGTGCCCACGGCGCGGATGCCGCCCTCGCCGAGATTGTCGGAGAATGTGTTGTAGAAAATTTTCGGCGCCGCATCGTTGCGGCAATAGATGCCGCTCTGGGCGTTGTTGGCGATGTGGCAAGAGGTTATCTCAGGTGCGCCGTAATAAATGTCAAAAGCCGTCGTTGCGTATTTTACGATGCAATAGACAAAAGCGCTGTTTATCCTGGTTGCTTTTCTGATTCGCACGGCATTCATGAAGGAGCCGGGCGCTGCCGAGGCTGCCGATGTCGTAAAAACGATAGGGTCGTCCTTGGTCCCCCGTGCCATAACGCCGCCGTCTTCCGTAATGATGGATGTATTCTGGTCATACTGTATGACGACGCCCGGTTCGATATACAGGGTCGCTCCGCCGTCTATGATGAGGTCGCCGGCAACGCGGTACGGACTGTTTGATAATATCAGGAATGCATCCGTTGTGACCTTGCCGCTCAATATTTGGTCCAGTATCGGCAGCGTCATCGGTTTTCCTTCGGGCCAGGGGGCGCCGAGTACGGATTTGATGTTGATTTTGCCCTTGATTTTGCCTAATATATCAATCCCTTTTGTACTTCCCCACCAGTTATTCAAGGCCCTGACCGGTTCACCGGACATACTGCCGATCATATCGAAAGGTTTATTGCCTGTGATGTTGTTTTCGACAATAACGGCCTGGCTTTTTTCAATGGATACGCCTCCGGCCAGATTTCCGGCAATCATGTTTGACGCCACGGAAGGCGCCGCGCCCTCGATTAAAATGCCCTCCTTCGCATTGTCCGTGATTTTGTTATTTTTAACGACGGGCTGCGATCCGGCTGTGATAATGACGGCTGCCGCCCTGTTTTTATGGATGACATTGCCCGTAATGTTCGGTTTTGAGAACGCGCCGGTTACTTTGATCGCCGTTTCGTTTTCCGTTAATTCAGAGGATTCCACCTGCGGTGAAGCGTTGAGGCATAAGATCCCGGCTGCCGCGTTTCTGATGCGGCCGAACTGCATGGCATTTTCCCTGTCCTTCACATTTCTGAAGATGATTCCGTCCCAGGTCTTCACGCCTTTTGCGGCATCGAAGATGATGATATGGTCTTCATCTCCGCGGGCGTCAAGCCGTCCTTCAACAATGAGGGCGCCGCCTTTTGAACGGATCTCCGTGCCCGGCTCTATTCTGAGCAGCGCCTTATCTTTAACCGTAACCGCGCTTTCGATGATGTAGGGACTGGCGCCGGCAAACCAGGTCGTATCCGTCTCCATAGACCCCGAAACGCTTGTCGGGCCGGGGGCGACGGGCATGCCCGCTATGGTTTCCGATACCTCGCTTTCATTGCCCGCCTGGTCTATGGCGGTTACTTTATAATAGTACGTCAGAGAGTTGGTCAGCCCTTGATCCCGATGCTCGTTATATTCGGTCCGGCTGATTTCCTCGAAGCCGGATAAGGGGGTCAAACTGCGATACAGTTTATATCCGGCCAGATCGGAAGCGGTTGATTTTTCCCAACTCAAAAGATTCATGTTGTTTCTGCCCACGGAGTTTCCGCGTTTAATCTTTTCCGGCGGCGTCGTGTCGAGACTGACCGTTCCCAGGGCATCGACCCATTCGGCCGTATTGCCGGCATCGTCTGTCAGATAACCCGTAATCATGGCGTTTTTGACGTTGTCGCCGGGGATGACTTTATATACGCCAAGATAGCCGCCGGGTTCCAGTTCCTGCATGGCAATCTTCGTTTTGTGCTCGCCGATTTTGAAGTATGCCTGCATCTTCGGCGTTCCCTGGATGATGACCTTGATTTCATCCCCCGCCTTTTTCGGCAGGTTCTTCGAATCTTGCGTCAAAAGCGAGATGGTCGGCGGCCGGAGCGTATCGGCAATCGCCGGAACGGGAATGGTTTTGACCATATCCCGGAACAAATCGTCGCAGGCCCGAAGGAGCTGGATATCCCGGAGATTCATGGTTGTGGCCACGACGGTTGCGATGAGGCCTACGGGACTTGTCGATATTCCGCCTTCATGAATACGGGCCACATGTTTGCCGCTCCAGAGAAAATTTCCCGTCTTGGTGTCGAACATCCTGATTTCCGCACCGACGGACACCTGAGAATAAACAACGGCAAAGAGTTTATCGAAATTGGAAATATCGCCGAATATGACGGCATCCACATTAAGAATCTTTCCCAGGTCCTGGGGCGACATCTTGTTTATCACCGCCGGGTCCGACAAACCGGCATTCTGAAGCAGGCTGTCTATCCGGTAAATCTCCATATCCTTAAAGGGAAGCGAGCTGAAGTGGTTGTAAAATCCTTTGCGGACGGCGGAAGAGCCTTGCTGGCTTTCAGACCGGTTATTAAAAGGCAGAACCGCCACGGTCAGCGGCCTATGGGTTTCCATGTAGGGATCGATTTTGTATTCCCCTTTGAAAAGTGTTTGAATTTGGGGAACAATGACGGTTTGTTGCGTGGCGATAAGACAACTCTGCGTGATGAAAATCAGGGAAAAAAGCAGGATGATCTCAAGGGCTCTCGGCACTTTTTTCATATCAGGCCTCCCGAAATTTTTTTGCGGTAAATGTTATTCGTCCTTTTTGCTGGCGGACGGCGCCGGCGGCTGTATGGTTTCAACGATGAATTCAGTTTGATTTTTCGGCGATATTTTTATGAATTTGTAAGGAATGGCTACCGGTTCGCGTCCCGTCGCCAATATCCGGTGCGTTAAAATCCAGACATGCCCGGAGATCGTGTCAACCAGATAGGCGTTCTCGCCGCTGCCCGCGACGACGTTGTACCTTCCATTCTCCAAGGCAAATAAAGAACCGCAAGGACTAAACAAAACAAAAGTAAATATCACCCATACAATGATTGTTTTAACGGAAAGATGCCTGACAGAGGCACAATATCTCTTCGTGGATTTTGCAGAGAGCAACATGTTTTCCCCCTTTTATGTTATTGGTTGTAGCATTTGAACACATCCAAACCACCGCTGCCCTGAAACCTATTGCCCGGTTATGGTGATTTCCTTGCTGACATCGCTCTCAAAGCCGTCTTTATCGACCGCGGTCACAATATAAGTTTTTAATTTTCCTTTCGGCGGGCTGTTTTCACTAAATACCGGTTCATTAACCACGGCTATTTTTTCAGTCCCCATAAACTTCTTCTCATACACGGTGTAGTTTACAATATCCGTCTCCTGGCCGGGCCGCCAGCGAAGCTCAACCCTCCCGTTCTGTATTGCGCCTTTCACATCGTCCGGACTTCGGGGTCTTGATTTGGTCTCTATGGCCGCGGTGTCCGAAAAATCGCTCAGTAATCCGTCTTGATCTTCAGCCTGAATCTTATAGTAACAGGTCTGTCCATCCTTCAGGTTGTTATCAACATAGCTTGTGTTACCTGTCGATGCAATGAGGGTGAAGCCGGTCCCGCCTGCGGGGTCGGTAGAACGGTACAGATGATAAGCCTTGATGTCCTTTTCAGGATTGGGGTTCCATTGCAGAGGAACCGATTTGACTTTGAACCTATCGCCTTTAAGCCCTGAAGGTTTTCCAGGTCTTGCCTTTGTCTGTGCGGAAACGGTTTCGGATAACTCGCTTTCCACGTCAACCTTGTTGAACGATTTTATAACATAATAATAGACCGTGTTGTCTTCCAGACTTTCCGAATCATCCTTTTTTAATGATTTTACGGCATAGGAATAAATACGGGTGATTCCCTGTTTTTCCGACGGATTTTCCCCGCCATCGGTAAAGGTGTTGTTTTGGCGGCCATCGATCCGTTTAATGAAAGAATACTTGCCGTACCGTTCCTGAGACCGATACAAATTGTAGCCCTCCACTTCGGCGTGGGGGCTTGCCGTCCACGTCAGCTCCACCTTCTTCACCAAGCCGCTTATGGCCTTGAATCCTTCGGGCGCAGGAGGCTTGCCCTTTGTTGCGGCCGACATGACGACAGACGGAGACGTTTCCATATCGGCTGTGTCGTAAGCCGTTATGCGGTAGTAATAAGTGATATTGTCGCCCAGGCCGTCCTTGTCGACATATTGAGTCCCGGCGCCCGTATCTGAGCCGACCCGGTTGATCCTGATGAAATCCCGATCCTCTTTTGTGCTTCGGTAAATATTATAGCCTTTGATAAAAGGCGCCCGGACCGGACTCCAGGCGAGCTTAACCTCTCTTACCATATCGCCCTGTACCGTGAAGTCCTTTATGGCCGGGGTTGCGGCGCCTTTCAACGGGAGAGAAAATTCACTTTCCGAGGCGTCCTCATTGTATGCCGTTAATTTGTAATAATAATCTTCCCCATCCGCCAACCCCTTGTCCTGGTATGTGACCCTGGAGAGTTTATTTATGGCCCCGCCCGGACCCAGTCCGACATCCTTACCCTGAATATCGGCCACCTCGCTGTAAGAACCTCGTTCCGTCCTGGCGCGGTAGAGTTTATATCCTTTCAGGGCCAAGGGATCTTCGCTGGCCGTTGGATTGGGGGACCAGGTCAGCAAGATGCTTTTAATGCGTCCTTCAGCGCTTAAAATGATAGGGGCGTTGGGGGCCAACGCTATTTCGGCGGCGATAACGGCCGAGTAATCGCTCCGGGCCCCTCTGTCATTGAACGATCTTATTTTGTAGTAGTAGGTTTTCTTGCTTGCCATATCCTGATCAACGTACTCAGGCTGGCTTGTATTGGCGATTTTGCTGAACGGTCCTTCTTCGGATGCACTGCGAAATATTTCATATCCGGTGGCTTTGCAATCCGGCATATCTTCCCACGTTATCTGAATCCTCTTATTGCCGGCTTTCTTGCGGACGTTAACCGGTCCTTTGATCCTTGCCGTTTCACCGGCATTGAAGGCGCCTGCCTGTTCCGTTACCGTTTTGAGGATGACTTGACTTAAATTTCTGATTTCCGCCGAGAGGGCGGCGTCTCCAAATGCCTTGACCTGCTTGTTTAAAATAATCTTTTTCTGCGGGATATGAATAACTTTGGCATTGATCGTGATGAATCCTAATCTTTTTTCCACTGTTCCGGCAACGATCACTTCAAGGTTCAGGCGGGTGCCGATGGTGACGATATTATCCAGAGCGTCGTTTTGCTGGAGCTCGTTGAGATTCAGGAAAGATTCTAAATCTTTGCGGTCAAGGAGATGAAAGCAGGACGTCGCTGCAAACGACGTCATCAACAGATTGCTGACCGTGGTTCCATAACCCTGCGCCTCCAGATTCACCGTCCCGAAATTGAATACGGATAATTTGACGGGTTTCATCTCATCGGCGGAAACGAAACCGGCGGTAAACATGCAAATCAAAAACAAAAAAAGGAGCAGTACCCGTTTTTTCCTCATCAACTTACTCCGGAGGCGAAAAACCAAAACACGCAAACCGGGTTTTTCATTCCCCGGCTATTTATCCTGAATCAGCATTTCGATGCTTTCCAATGACTTACTGGTTATGGGTGTTGCGATGCCTTTTAATTTTTCATCGTAGACGGCATCCATATACTTTTCAATCGCCTGATCAATGCTGCGGCGTTTTTGCTGCTGCTGAGCCTCATTAAAGTACGCAACTTCAAGACTTTGAAAATTTTTCACAACACTCTGGGCCACCTCGGAAATCTTTTGATTCGTTAATTCATCAAGGACTTCAATCTCCGTCGGAAGCTCAAGAGGATCATAGGCAATATTGGCAGCCGGAACAGCATCCGAATATTTGTCTTCCCTGATCAACCTGCCGGGGATGGTATTGGTGAATATGTTTTCGCCCGTCATGGTGTCGACAAGCTTGTACGATATTTCTATAATGGCGCTGATTTTTGCGGCGCCCTGTCTGTAAGAAACGAATTGATAATTTTTCTTAACAATGGTTCGGGGAGGAGCGTTTTTTAAATCCTCTTCTGTCGGTTTCGGGTTTGAGATGCGCCAATCCAGATACTCGGGATTAGAAACAGTATCTTCGCCGACTTCCACTTTTACTTGACTCGTACTGGGAGTATCGGTCGTTGTGGCGGAATAATGCAGGACATTGCCCATAATAAAAGTATCAATGCCCCTCATTTTTCCCAGAGACTGAACGGTTTTAGTATCCACGATCCCGGTCTGCCCGAGCTGCATCTCCCGCAATATGGACTGAAGGTTTTCCCTTTCGATGATGCGAATATCCCCGCTGGCGTTTTTATGCAGAAAGGTAATCAGTTTGTTGGCGACAATTCTACCGGCATCTTCACTGTTTTTGGGGCTGCTGAAATCAAAAACCGCGATGGATTTTTTGATTCTTTTGTTGATTTGATCTTTTGTATCCAAAACTTTCTGAAATAGTTCCGGATAGTTCGGATTTAAAGCCTCGCATTTTTGATACCAGACCAGCGCATTGCCCCATTGTTGCTGCTCCGCGTATTTACCGGCGCGCTCAAATATTTTTTCAGAAAGGGCTTTAATAAATTCTTTATACGCCGCATCTTTCTCGACGGCAGGCGTGTACTTCCTTATGAGTTCAATTTTTTTTGTCGCTCGATTAAGCATGCCCTGTTTGAACAGCGCGTGGGCGTCGTCAAAATAGATCTGGCTGGCTGTTGCCTTTAAGTCCTTAATCTTTCTGGTTAGCGCCAAGTTGCCCGGTTCATATTCCTGCGCCTTTTCATACATCAGGATCGCTCTTTCCCAATTTTTTACGCTTTGGGCCTTTCCGCCTTCTCTGAGGTAATAGTCGGCGCTGTCTTTTGATTTTGCATCCTCGTAAAGACTCGCGACATCATAATAGGAAGGATTGAGATCCATGGAAGCTTTAAAGGCCTGCTTTGCCATTTTCCATTCTTCCTGTTTACCCAATGCAACGCCCTGCTGGTAATATAGTTTTGCCCCCTCCTGGGTTACTTTGCTCTGCAGCCTGCCTGTGTCTTCATAACCGGGATAAAGCTTGTTGATCTCGGCTAGTTTATTGACGGCAGCTTCCCAATCCTCCCTTTGAATATCCATGTTGACCTGATCATACAAAGATTTCACGGCGTCTTGCAGTGAAGAGGCTTTTCCCTGCACCGTGCTGCTGAATGAACTGATTTCCTGATTATTGGGGTCAAGTTTACAGGCTAAATCAATCTCTTTGAGCGTCTGCTGAAGGACCGACATATCGGCAGGTTCCGTTGCTCCCGCCAGGATCCGTCTTGCTTTATCAAAATGAAATTTAGCTGCCTCCTGCTTTGCCTTGAGCAGGGCATCTTTGTAGTCCTGTCTTTCGGGATCTTCGCTTAAGGATTTTTCGAAATAGGGAATGGCTTCGTCCCAGCGGTTGGCCTGACTCAGTTCCTGACCTTGCTTGAAGCTGTCACTTATGGTGCTGCAACCGAATAAAAAGATAACCAGGAGCAGTTGCGCCAATGGCATGCCATATTTTCCGAGTTTCATTTTTACCTCCCAAATATTCTAATATCCCCATGAGATTCGCGTTATGAAGGGAAACGATGTGCCGCACGCAGCAAATCATTCCCTTCGATTATAGCGCCTGAGCTTTTATCCTGTTTGGCGTTATTTCTAATATTTTTACATGCCTGTCGTTGAGGGTTATCGCAGCCAGATCGTCGGCCAGGCTTTGCGTGTTGCCTTTGATCTCAATATCCAGCTCAACGATGCCGTTCTGATAGGTCCTTTGAAATAATTGCTTGAATCCCTTCACGTCTGTCGACAGCAACTCTTTGAATTTCAGAAGATCCTCGTAAGAACCCAGGCCGGAAACCATAAGATTAACTGTCACCGTGTTGGCCAATTCTGAAGACCAGCGCTCCAGGACATTGTTCATCATTTTTTTTGCCAGTGCGCCGGATGCCTGCTCTGTAACAGCCTTAAAATCACCTTTCAAGCCGGGAGCGGATGCAATTTCAGAGTCTGTAGCAATGATCTCTCCCGTATCGGCGTTCATGATTTTAACCGAGACGATAACCTTGTTGGAATGCATATCGACGCCGCTGATGGTAAATAAGGTGCTTGTGGCTTCCGTACGACCGAGGATGACGATTTCCGCGCCGTAATCGTGGGCGGCTTTTGCTGTTTCGCGGCTGTCCGATACCATTTTGGGGAGGCCGTTACGCTCCCTTGCATTATTAATAACCTGGGCGTCAATGATTCTGAAACCCCGTGATAAGAAAGACTTGGCCATCGATGCCTCGGCAATGACGTCTTTGGGTTCCCGATCGGTAAAAATGATCATCAGGCGCGGCTTGTCCTTTCTAACCATGACAAGATTGATTGCCTTCATGCGATCCTTCAGTTTTCCCAAGCCGACATCGGCATCGATGACGACCTTATATTGATTTTCGGCCCGGTTTTCGGAAAGAATCTTGTACTCATTGATAAAACCCTGGGATTCGGAAAGGATGCGATCCATCTTCACCTGATAGTTTTCGACCTCCGTGGAGCTTGAAATCATGACCCCTACGGCCCTTTCCACGGCATTCCGCTGGGCGTTTTCAATAGCCTTGTCCCTGGCAATGTCGATAAGATTATTATGGATCGTTGCGGTTCCCTCCGCTTTCACTCTATGCTGAGCCAGTGCGCTGGGTAATGCAAAAAACAGGGCAATGAGGATTAAAAAAAAGAGGTTTTTTTTCATCGATTTGCTCCCATTGAGTCTAATGAATGCCGCCCCGGTGTTCTCTTAGCCTGGCGATGCTTCAGAAGTTTTCGGCCAAGCCTTCGGCAAAATATTCAAGTATCTATAAAAACAGTGAATCCATCGTCGGAAACTATAATAAATGCATCGGGAATGTCAATACTATTTATACTGACACTATCTTACGTTATCGATATAATCCGCCAGAGCAATCTGCCAGGGCCTCATGATTTTGCCTGTCGCATCAGACAGTTTGCGGTTGCTCAACACGCTGTAAAGGGGGCGCATGGCCGGTCTTGCCAGTTTGTCGGTTTTCATTGGGTTTATTGCGGCGTCCGTTATTTGGGCTGTCTGTATGATTTTAACGGCGAAATCATACCAGCTGCAATTGCCCCTGTTGGTGCAGTGAAAAATGCCGGCGTGGTTTCCCTCGATGAGCAATTGAACGGCGGCAGACAGATCCTTTGTGTAGGTCGGAGAACCGATTTGATCATCAACGACATCGAGTTTTTTTTCCGTTTTGCCTTTTTCCATGATTGTTTGGACGAAATTCCTGCCGTGTATGCCGTAGAGCCAGGATGTCCGGATGAGAAGATAATTATTTGAAATCGTCCGAAGGTATATCTCGCCCTCCCGCTTCGCATAACCATAGTAATTAATCGGGTTGCAGGCATCCTCTTCAACGTAAGGTTTATTCTTTGTGCCGTCAAAGACATAGTCCGTGCTGAAGTGCACGATCCGGATGTTCTTTTCCCGGCAGGCTTCGGCAATATTCTTGACGCCGAGGGCATTGACGGCAAAGCTTTTCTCCTGCTCAATTTCGCAGGCATCGACGTTTGTAAAAGCAGCGGCGTTAATGACGCAATCGGGGTTGGCGTCTGATACGACATGGATGCAGTCACTCAACGATGTGATATCAATATCATCGATATCTTTTCCCGTAACGTCATGTCCCATCGACAACTGCCTCATGAGGTCATGACCCAGCATGCCCTTGTGTCCTAAAATGAGAATATTCATGGCAAATATTTCACATCCTTTAAAAATAATCCGTATGGCGGCGCCGTCGGACCGGCTTTTGTGCGATCCCTGGCGTGTAATATATCCCTGAAGTTACCGGGCGTTATTTTGCCTCGACCGACATCCACCAGGGTGCCGACGATATTTCTTACCATATATCGCAGAAACCCGGTGGCTTCAACCCAAATGCTGATGAACCCGTCCGCGCCCGATTCTATATCGACCGATATCACCGTTCTGTCCCGCGTTGCAACGTCGGTGCCCGTTGCGCAAAAGGAGGAAAAATCGTGCGGCCCGATGATTAAGCATGCCGCTTCCTGCATCTGTTTTACATCGAGGGCGTAAGGAATATGCCATGCATAATGCCTGTGCAGGACGGATCTCACTGGCCTGTTGTATATCCGATAGAGATAGGTCTTGCTTGCCGCATCGTTTTGGGCATGGAAATCATCACCAACCTCTGTCAGTTGTTTGATCACAATATCGGCCGGGAGCAAGCTGTTTATGCCGTAACAAAGTCTGTCCGACTCCAGCTTAGACGATGTCTTAAAATGGGCGACCTGGTTTAAGGCATGGACGCCTGCGTCGGTTCTGCCCGAACCGACGACCTTGATTTTTTCATCGGCAATGATGCCGATTTTTTCTTCAAGAACCTGTTGCACGGTCAGGCGGTTTTTCTGCCGCTGCCACCCATGGTAATCGTAGCCGTCATATTCTACAATGATCTTGATTGTGCGCATGACATTTTTTATCGCGATTCAGCAGCGATCGAGCGCCTTAATTGCCGGCAGTTCTTTGCCTTCAAGCAGTTCAAGAGAAGCGCCCCCGCCTGTGGATATATAGGTTATTTTATCGGCAACGCCTGCTTTATGGACGGCCGTAACCGTATCGCCGCCTCCGACAATGGATATGGCGCCGGATTCGGCCACATAGCGGGCCACCGCGGATGTTCCTTCGCTGAAAGTGTCTATCTCAAACATGCCCATGGGGCCGTTCCAGACGATTGTTTTTGCATCCTGTAATACGCCCGAAAAGAGCTTTACCGTTTCCGGGCCGATATCGAGGCCCATCCATTCGTTTTCCATCCCGATGAGTGACACGACTTTATGCTCGGCCCCCTCTTTGGCATCCTTCGCCATGACAAAATCGACTGGGAGATAAAATTTAACGCCGAGTTTTTTTGCTGTTTCCATGATCTCAAGGGCTTTTGGCTGCAAATCGTCTTCAACCAGGGATTTGCCGATGCCGTACCCCTGGGCTTTGAGAAACGTAAAGGCCATGGCGCCGCCGATGATCATTTTATCCACTTTTTTCATGAGGTTAAGCAAAACATCCATTTTGCTCGACACCTTGGCGCCGCCGATGATGGCCACAAATGGGCGGTTGGGTTTTTCGAGGACATTCCTTAAATAACTCAGTTCTTTTTTAATCAGAAAACCGGCGCCGCAGACATTCACATATTTTGTTATGGCCGCGTTGGAAGCGTGAGCCCGATGGGCATTTCCGAAGGCGTCGTCGATATAGACATGGGCCGAACCTGCGAGTTCTTGGGCAAATTCATCGGAATTGGCTTCCTCCTCCGGATGAAATCTCAGGTTTTCAAGAAGGATAAGAGATTCGGGATTCATCTTGTTGACCATTTCGCGGACACTATCTCCGATACAATCTTCAGCCATTGTGACCTCGCGCTTTAGAATCTCCGACAATCTACCGGCAACGGGCGCGAGGCTGAATTCCATTGCCCTTTCTCCCTTCGGCCTCCCCAGATGGGACATCATGATAATTCCTGCTTTCCTTTCAAGGGCATAACGGATGGTCGGCAGCGCCTCGGTGATTCTGGTATCGTCGGTTATATGCCGTGAATCGTCCAATGGCACGTTGAAATCAAATCTGAAAAGCACCTTTTTCCCTGAAATGTCTATTTCATCGATATACTTCATGGGTTCTCCTTGCCGTTTCCCGTCTGCCGCCCTTTATATTTCCATCTATGTCTTCATGGAAATTTTATGTTATCGCTGTTGCCGATCAGATGATGATGTCGAGGATGCATTCAAGGCAACAGCCCGACATGCCGGGCGTCGTTTCATTCAATCCGGTGGGTGTCCTGATCTAAAAACTTGTGAAGATATATAGCCTACCATCGTATAAGGGTCAAGACGGAAATGGTTGAACCGACCGCCACAGACCGAATGACAGGGATGAGAGTATTTAACCCCCTGTTTTCACTGAAGCGATTAAACATTGATCTTGAAGGCGGTTTCTGATAGTAGACAACGGGATTATTGTCCGCAAATCAGAGCATCTCTGGGCTGTTTCGTTTAAGCGCAATAATATCAACGCCATAGCAAGTGATATCGTACTGAACGGCCGGCTGTATTGCTATGAATGCAGTCTGGCGGATATATGGCAAAGGAGTATATCAATGAATAATGATAAGTCAGGTAATCATACCGTTACAGATTACGAAAAGATTTTTCACCCGAAAAAGCTTGCCATCGTCGGCGTTTCGGCAGAGGGTTACGGTTTCGGCAGCGGAATGCTGTCGTCCCTTCTTACCATCGGTTATGAGGGCGAAATATTTCCCGTTAATCCCAAAGGCGGCGAAATAGCCGGTCGGAAAATTTACAAAACGATTGAGGAAATTCCGGGGCAGATTGATTTTGCCGTCATTGCAGTCGCCGCGCCCCTTGTGGCAAGATCTCTGGAGGATTGCCTCAAGAAGGGCGCCGCCGGCGCCGAGGTGTTGTCATCCGGTTTCCGGGAAATAGGAACACCGGAAGGACGGTCCCTGGAGGATGACATCAAAAAGGTTGCCCGCAAGGGCATCCGTGTCGTAGGGCCGAACTGTTTCGGAATCTACTGCCCCCAAAGCGGCCTGACTATCCTGCCCGGGGCTGAGTTTCCGAGGGAAGGCGGCCCTGTCGCGTTTTTGGCCCAGAGCGGGGGCATGGCCAACGACTTTATCAACATCGGTAAGTGGCTGGGTTTGCGCTACAGCAAGGTCGTCAGTTTCGGCAACGGTGCCGATCTGAGGGAAACGGAGCTTTTACAATACCTTGGGGACGATCCGGAGACGAAAGTCATTTGCATGTACATCGAAGGCGTTGAGGACGGCGCTGCCTTTTTCGATGTTCTGAAGCAAGTGACGGCAAAAAAGCCGGTGATCGTTTATAAAGGGGGGCTTTCCGAAGCGGGTCAACGGGCGGTTGCCAGTCACACCGCTTCGATGGGGGGCAGCAAAGCCATCTGGGAGGCGATCCTGTACCAGGCCAATGTCGTTCAGGTGGCGACAACCTGGGAGATGGCACAGGTGAGCCTGGCCTTTGCCATGCTGCCGGAAAGGGCCTATAAAGGAATTGCCGTCGCGGGCGGCGGCGGCGCCCTGGGTGTTGCGGCCTGTGATGCAGCCGAAGCCAACGGCATGGAACTCCCACAGCTGAAAGCCGAAACGCAGGAAAAGATCATGGCCGTCCTGCCCAAGCCCGGTTCCAGCGCCGGCAACCCTATTGACGTAGCCAATCCGGGCGTCCCGCCTTTTATCCTCAAACAGGTGCTGCTTCATGCGGCGGAGGAGGAGAAGGTGGATTTGCAGATTTTGATGCAGCTTCTTTATGTATATAAGGCCATTCAGCGTCGGGAAAACGCAAAATCTTTAAGGGAAGCCACTCCGACGATTGAACTGGCCGACATGATGGAGGATGTGCAAAAAAAGACAGGAAAGCCGGCCGTTCTTGTCCTGCCCAACAATAGACAGGGACTTAACGATCTGGATGTTGAAGAAATCAGGCGCGAGGCGCGGGAGCTTTTCCTGAAGAAAAATGTCCTGGCTTTTGAGAATTTAACCGATGCCTTTCATGCCATCGGTCAGGTGTCTAATTATTATCGGCGGAGAATGGAACGTACGGGTGCATAAAAAATATTTTTTTTGCAAATGCGTCAGGCTTTGATATATACGACAGCGATATTATCCTTGATCTCGAATAAAAGTCGTCATATATAGTCAAACTTGACATAAATATTAATCTTTGATGAACAAGAAAGCATAGGGAGGCTAAAATGGATTTCGTAGATAAAGCAGTGAAAGAGGGACGGTCGACACTTTCCGAATATGAGTCGAAACAGGTGCTTGCAAAGTATTCCATACCGATTACGAAGGAAGTCGTCGTCGATAAGAAAGATGATGTTGCAAAAGCGGCAAAGCAAGTCGGCTATCCGCTGGTCATGAAGGGAAGTTCATCTGAATTGGCGCATAAAACGGAAAAGGGACTCATCCGGGTAGATATCAGAAACGAAGATGAGGCATTGAAAACTTTTGACGAATTCATGAAAAACATGAAAGACATAAAAAACCCTGCGATTCTTATTCAGGAGATGGTCAAAGGGCAACGTGAGCTTGTGGTCGGCATGACCCGCGATCCCCAGTTCGGACCCTGCGTCATGTTCGGTCTGGGCGGGATTTTTACGGAAATACTAAAGGATGTATCTTTCCGTAAAGCGCCCCTGGAAAAGAGAGACGCCCTGGAAATGATGCGGGAAATCAAAGGCCACAAGATACTGGATGCCATCCGCGGCATGGAAGCGGCAAATATCGAGGTGCTGGCGAACATATTGATCAATGTCGGGAAAATCGGCGTTGAAAACGACAAGATTAAGGAAATCGACATCAACCCCATCATCCTTTCCAAGGGTCAGCCGATTGCCGTCGATGCTTTGGTTGTCGTGGGCTGATCAATTTTTCTTCCGGTGCATTTTCCCGATCCGTCTTCCGGGACGGCTTTTTCACAATCAAGTTCTCCATGGACTTTTTACACGGCTGTCATCAATCAATGAGCCTGTAAAAAGTCCATAGCGTCTTTATGCGCTATGCAAGGGCAGCGTGGTTATGCTCAATCGTCTTTTGCGCCTCGATATCGGGCCAGTGTTCCAGGGCAAATGAAAGGCGCCCCTCGCTCGCAGCGAGGTAAGTGAGATTTCCACCTGCGTCCCAGGCCAGATTGGCGGCATTCTTTTTCTGAAATTCCTCCAGCTTTTTTTGATCGGTGCATCGTACCCATCGGGCGATGGTGAAAGGCGAACTTTCATAGGCGGCTTCGACGCCGTATTCCGCTTTGAGGCGGGCCATGGCGACATCAAATTGCAGGATGCCGACGGCGCCCAGGATGTAATCATTGTTCGTCAGAGGGCGGAATACCTGGATCGCCCCTTCCTCGGCCAGCTGGGTCAGGCATTTTTGCAGTTGCTTGGACTTCAGGGGATCTTTCAGGCAGACCCGGCAAAAATGCTCCGGGGCAAAACTGGGGATGCCCGTAAACTGCAGCGGCTCGCGTTCCGTAAAGGTGTCGCCGATTTTGATGGTTCCGTGATTGTGAATACCGATGAT
>JAFGHS010000009.1 GCA_016930075.1 Deltaproteobacteria bacterium | reverse complement strand
TTTCGGATTTTTCAAAGAGCGATCCAACTATTACAATGACTTACGATGACGAACCATTAATCTGCTGTAAAAGAAAAGTTAAGCGGCTTCCTGCCTGGATCTTTGGTCAGTTCCTTCGACAGCAGATAACTGAAAATCGGACCCAGTGCAAAGGCAGAGAGAATCGTCACGGCCCGGACGATCAGCGCTGCAAGAAGCCCCTGGTCTGCCCCGGCTCCGAGGATCGCGGCAGCAAGACTCGCCGCGGCTTCCTGCACGCCGAGATTCCCGGGCGTGATATTGATCAGGATCGTGAAGGATGTCAGTAAATAGATCAGGAGCGCCACCGTGAACGGGACGGCAAACCCGATGGACGCAAAGGCCATGAAATAGAGAAGCCCCCCGGCCGCAATGTTGAAGAAGGTCAGGGCGATGAGCTTCCCCCAGAGCGCCCCATCCCGCCGGACGATGTCAAAGCCTTCCAGCGCAGGTTGAACGAGACGCAGCAACCGATGTTGTTTTCCGGCGGCAATAGACGGCACATACGAGATCAGCAGGACCGTCGATAATGTAGCCAGAAAGAAAAGAAGGACCGGCCACGAGAAGCTTCCTGCCCCGGTCAGCGTGAGCAGGGTAACGGTCCCGGTGACACTGATCACCGCGAAGGCGATCATGTAGTGTGCGGCCAGCAGCGCCAGAAAATGGGCATAGGGTAAATCATAACGATGCTTCAGGTAGGCGGCGCGTGCAACCAACCCACCCGAGAACGGGGTCAGATAATTTCCCATGGCCGTCACAGAGGCCAGGCCGAGCCACTCCTTCCATTTGAGACAGATGCTGAATTTTTTCGCAAATATCCGGAGGCATAGGCCATTCGTTGCAAGTGTGGTTACACTCACCAGAAAGAGAAGAATCATGTTCCAGGGGGAGATGTTGCGTAGATAGCCGATCAGCCCGGGATTGTGTTTCAAATAAAACCCGATCCCCGCGGCTGTGATGCAAAGAAGGACCAGTGATGCGATAGCCTTTTTGTTCATTCGTTGCCCTCGCCATGCAGTCCCCGTCTGATTTTGTCAGCGGATATCCCCAGACGGGAAACGACACGGTTTTCATCGACGAGATTGCTCATCGCCGTTTCATTCCGCATCGGGATACGATTCCGAGTTGCCACTTGAGAATTCCAAGGCCGAAGACCACCGCGATAGGGGGCAGGCAAACAGCCACGACAAAGACATCACTCAAGTTTCGGCTCAAGGAGGCGATCGCGCCGGTCAAGGCGGCAAGAATCAGAGCAAATCCGGCCATTCCGAGCCTCGGGTCCCAGATGGCCGACAACAGCCAAAGCAGGATGAATCCCCAGATCCCCACATAGTGAGCGAAGTATCGGCCCCCCGGCCGTAGATAATAATCCGCGAAGCGGGGTCCCCGTTCGTAGGTGTGAGGTATCACGGCCGAGAAATCCGTTCTTTGAAGATAACGGACCGATACGGCCGAGGCACGCAGGATGGGTTTTGTCTCGACGATCTTGCGGAGGATGCGGGTATCGTCGCTCGTCTCCCGGTCGGCCTTCTCCGGCTGGCTCTCAAGCCAGCGATTACGGCTGCAAACGAAGCAGGTCGTGCCTTTGGGAACACGGTCAAAATTCTCTTTCGTGATCCAGAAATCTCTCCGATCCTTTGAAAGGGGGTAATACGGGGCGTAAAGCCTGCACCTCAGGAGGTAGAAGAATCGGGAAAATCCCCAACGGCTGCCGTCATAATCCCGGATATCGGGAATGACCGGCTCATAACCCCGTTCACCGATTTTTTCCAGAAGATCGCATCCCGGGATGACCCGTACATCATTGAAGACCAGCGTATCAAAACGGGCCTCTTCAGCGCCGCGAAGTCTTGCCTCAATGCGTCCCCGGTTCTCCGGCAGACTGATCAGGCGGATGGGGTAGCGGGATGCGATTACTACAGTTTCATCGGTCGACCCGTCGTCGACCACGATGACCTCGAAACGTTCGGGCGGATAACTTTGGCCAACGAGCGCTGCGAGAGTGGCATCAAGGGTTTCCGAACCGTTATAAACAGGCACGATCAAAGAGAAATGGGTAAGGGGTTCATCCATGATCTTCCAGATACCTCTGCATGTGATCAATGATTAGAACTGAGGGGGAAACCCCCACGTCATCCGTTCCTCGCCGCCTGAGACCCGGGAGGGCTTTCATGAAATCCTCGAATCGTTCACGGGTAAATCCGGAAAGTATTGCATTCTCACCCAGCCCCTCCATGCGCTCTGTCTTGGCACGCATGATAAGGCAGGGGATGTTGAGGCTGTAGCATTCCTCCTGAATGCTGCCCCCGTCGGTGACAGCAAAGTCAGCCCCCGCCAGGAGGTTCAGGAATTTCAGATAGGGCTGAAGGGGCATCATCTCGATCCGGTTGTTTCTTTGCAATCGATCGAGAAGGCTGAGCTTTGCAAGCCGCTTCTGGGTCGGTCCATGGAGGATAAAGAGCACCCGTCGTTCCATTGCGATTTCCTCAATGAACGTAATGACCATATTCATCCGGGTTGACGAATAGAGGGTTTCCACACGGTGGATCGTGACGACGACGTAAGGCTCACCCGGTCTGTCTTTCCCGCTGAAACGGACTCGCGCCGAGCGGATCGTGTCCAATATGGTATTGCCGCGGATGTTGATCGACTTGTGCTGATAGCACATCCGCGATAGATTTCCCATCGCCCAGTCTGAGGGGGCGAAAAGGATATTACTGTACCGCATGACCGCCAGCCGGATCAGTTCCTCCGGGAAGGGATCAAACAGGCGAAAGCTCCTGAGGCCCGCTTCCAAATGCGCAACGGGAATTCCGCAGCGTCTGGCATAGAGAAGAGAAAAGAGTGTGGACAGGGTATCGCCATGAATCAGGCAAATCCCGTTGCCCTCACCATGGAACACCTTCCTCTTAATGACCTCCGGAGGTGACAGGAGGCCAAACAGCATTTTTGCGCTCCAAAGGGCAGCCTGGCCGAGAGTCGCAATATTGCCTGAGCCCGTCTGAAGGCGTGTATCCGGCTTATGGAGACCAAACTCTTCAATCAAATTGGCCGTGAGAGCAGCGTGCTGCCCCGTCTCGATGAGATGGTAAGGCATGCCGCGACGGCCCATCTCCATGATGAGAGGCGCCATCTTGATGAACTGGGCCTTTGTTCCGATAAAGACATGGATCATTCGGCAAATACCAAGACCCTTATAACGCCTCCCTGCCGCCTTGCGGATTCCGGATCGCTTCATTCCGGTCGAACCGCAGTTGGGCGACCTGTTCCGAAACCAGACCGACCATGAAGACCACGACGGCCACGGTCATGAGCATGGCCGATGTAGGGCCGTACCGTCCTCCCAGAAAAAAGATCCTGAAAAGACCGTAACCCAATCCGGCAAGAAACATGAAAGCGCTTACGGGAAGGAAGACCCGCATGGGCGAAAACAGGGTGGCGATCTTGACGATGATCAGAAAGAAGCGGGAGCCGTCCCGGAAAATTCTGATCTTGCTTCGGCCCGTGCTTCGATGTGCCTTAATCGGCACATAGGCAAGACTGTATCCGGAGCGGACGAGCGACATGGTGATGGTGGTCGGATAGGAAAATTCATTGGGCAGCAGCGAGACAAACTGGCGGGCAATTTTCGTTTTGATGGCCCTGAATCCCGAGGTCAGATCCTCGATCCGGCGCTTGCACATGTACGTGGCAAACCGGTTGTATATTCTGTTGGCAACCTTTCTATGGAACGAAGCATCCGAGTCGACCGTTCTTGCGCCCACCGCCATGTCATAGACATCCATTTTTTCAAGAAGGCGGGGGATATCATCGGGTGCATGCTGTCCATCCCCGTCGAGCAAGACCAAAATATCTCCCAGGGCATTTCGGATGCCGGTCTTGACCGCAGCGCCGTTCCCGATATTGTAGGGGTGGGAGATGATCCTGGCGCCGGCCCGTTGAGCTTCCGCGGCTGTCCCGTCATCCGATCCGTCATCGACCACGATCATCTCATAGGTTCGGCCGGTTGCATCCATCACCCGGCGCACCCCTTCGACCACGGCATGTATCCCTTGCTCCTCGCGAAAAGCAGGGATGATGATGCTCACCTCTGTTGCGCCCGCGGATGAATCCTGAATGGCCGAATCATGGGTTTCCATACGGAATATCCTAAAAACTTATCAATATTTAATCGGCCATTCACATCGGCTCGTCGCTGTGTCATTCATTTTTGATCCTTCAGCCGCCCCAGAATTGCGGCTACCAAAGACGGATCGGGTTTATGGACATGGGAGGCCATTTCTTTTCTATACTCATCGATCAGACTTTGCCAGCTTTTATTTCCCTTCAAAAACATGGCCTTGCCGATGGCTGCGTCCATCTGTTTTGTGCGGCCGGTTTTTGAATAAAGATCGATCAACGCCAATTGGCTTTCCAGGTCATTACCGTTGACCGAAGAAAATTGCTCCCACAGACGGATGGCCCTGTCGTATTGACTTTTCATCCGATAGGATTCCGCCAGCACCTTTAAGACATCACTGGATTGCTGATCATATCCAAGGGCCTTCCACGCTACTTTGATCGCATCATTGTAGGCGTCCTGTTTCAAGAGGGTAAGGCTCAGGATCGAATTAAACAACGCATTGTCAGGCCAATGGGCAAGAGCAAGTCTTGCCGTTTTTTCAGCGCCGAGCAGATCATTCATATGGATTTGCGCCCGTGCAAGGTTCCCCCAGGAGGGAAGGTAATCGGGATCGATTTTGATGGACTCCTGAAAAAAGGAGGCGGCCTTTGAATAGTCCTTCGAGACGTAAAAATAGCACCCCATGTTCAGCATCGGGGATGCTCGGTTCGATAAGAGTGGGAATCGGTCCAACTCGCGGGCTTTTGTATAGTATTTGTATGCCGTGTCATACATTTCCCACTTGAAATAAACATTGCCCAGGTTGTTGTATGGCCTGCTCAAATTAGGGGCCTTCTCGATATTGTCGGACAGAAGCAAAAAAGGATCCTTGAAAAGAAAGTTGTACATGGACACCGTGTGCCCCTGCGAAGCAATGACAAAACAGATCACCGCAGCAATCAGCATTTGGATACCAATCTTGTATGAAAAATAGTCCAAAACCCAAACGACAGCCAGGGATACCGGAACAAAAAAAAGCATGGAAGGAATATAGTTTCTATGTTCAAAAATCAGTTCAAGGGACAGGAAAGACCCTTCGATAAAATGATTGAGAAGAAAGAACAGGATACAAAAGGAAATGAGAGGTTTTTTTCGGGCCAGCCATACGGCAATAAAAATACAGCCTAAAATGCACAGAATTGCGGCCGACGTCGTCCAGGGATCCAGGAAGGATCGCGAGATATCGAAATCGTGATGCATCATCACCCGGGAATACAAAGGGTATAATAAGAGGGATGCATAATAGAGGATGACGCGGGGTTCCGTTATCAGCCTCTCCAACATCGAAAACGGCCTGACCGAATAATCCCCGGCTAATTTGGCGAGATCGACCTGAAGGAAAAGAATAAAGACTGCAAGAACTGCGGGAATGACAAAGAATTTAATGCTTCGAATGGACGTTTTTCTATTGATCCCCTGGATCAGCAAGAGATCGTAAAGAAAGAGAGTCACGGGAATCATGACCGCATTTTCCTTAGAGCCGATCGCGAGGACGGCCGATATAGCGCTTAGGACAAAGAAAATGATTTTCTTCCAGCCCGTTTTGTCAGTGCGCGCGATGAGGTAAAGGAACATGGAGAGGATATAAAACAGCCCTGCCATGCTGGCCATGCGCTGGACTATATAGGTTACCGCGGTCACCTGGACAGGATTCACCGCCCAGAAGAAAGTTGAAAGCAGGGCAATGGCATACGAAGCTGAACCGTAATCGGGCTTCAGAAGCGGCAGGTTCAATGTTCGGTAGATAAAACAGAAAAGGATGAAGGCCGTCAGGAAGTGGATGCATAGATTGAAGGCATGGTATCCGAAAACATCCAGTTGTCCGAAATAGTAATTCAGCCCGAATGAGAGATAGGCCACGGGCCGGGAAAGCCGCTCCTGGATCAATCCGTAAAAAGTTTTTTGAATCTGATTCCAGTCCAGTGTCGACAGATGAACATGACTGTTTTTGACAATATTGTACTCGTCGTCGAAGTGCCAAACGCCGTCGAAGGAGTTCCCGTAAATAAGGAGCAGAACGATGAGAAGGGCCAAGAAGGCAAACAGATATTCCTTCCGGGCGGAAGGCCAGTGAAAATCCAAATTAAATCCGTTGGATCTGTTGATCATGTCGGCTCATCGGGCTTAAGACCAAACCAATGAGGGGAATCGCCTGATTCCCCTCATTGTATCAAAATCATTTTCTGGGCTTAAATAAAATTTAGCTGACGGTCGTCAATGTCCATGTTGCCGGGGTATTGAAGTCGCCAGCAGCGGGAGCCGTTCTTGTGAACGTCACGGATTTCCCCTTAAAGGTTACGGCAGTTCCCGAAACTATAGGAGTGTTGCTATTCCAGTCAGGACCCAGGTTCGTGCTTGGCGCGGTATAAAGACCGATTTCACCCTTCAATTTGCTCTGTGCCAGCGCGAGACGTTCACGCGCATTCAACTCCGAGACCGCGCCGAGCGCCGCATTTCGTACCGCGTCTGCCCGCATGTCCAAGTATTTGGGTATGGCAACGGCTGCCAGGATACCCAGAATGACAAGAACCGCGATGATCTCGATGAGCGTAAACCCTTTCTGATTTTTCCTTAATATTGCTGTTTTCATTTTTATCCTCCTTTTCTTAATCCCTCTTTCCGGGAAGCCTGCTCATATTTTATTCATTTTATATTCTTTTTCTTGCCCCTTTTGCCTTACTAATCATGCACCGGCTGTGCCAAATTGATCACCGGTCTGCATATTAAATCAATAAAAAGACAGGGTCGATGTCATAATCATATGTTATGATTTGATATTTATGACGATCATCGCGGTTGGGTTTTTTAACTCCGGGGGAATTTTTTAAATATTTGAATTGAGGTGTTTTTTGGAAAATGACACAAATTGATGCTCCATCTACATTTTTTGTTGACTTTTCAGGGTCTCAACATCCACGCCAAGTTTCTTGATGCGATGCCAGAGGCTGCGTTGATTTATACCGAGTATTTCGGCCGCCTTGACCTGAACACCGCCTGAACGCTTCAGCGCTTCGATGATGAGTCCCTTTTCAATTTCTTCAAGGCGTTCGTCAATGCTTGATTGTGTTGATTCCGGTTTTTGAAGGACCTGTGCCGACAAATTGCCGTTGATGTGTACGGCAAGGTGGGGCGGCTCGATCATGCCCGTATCCGTCAGAACGGCGGCTCTCTCCAGCGTGTTCCGCAGTTCCCGTATATTCCCCGGCCAGGAGTAGGCCGTCAGGATCTGCAGGCTCTGTGGGGATAGTTTCACATGTTTCTCCATTCCCTCAAGAAAATGGTCCGCCAGCAGAGGGATGTCCTCCTTCCTCTCCCGCAGCGGGGGAAGATAAATCGAAAAAACGTTCAGCCGGTAATAGAGATCTTCACGGAATATGCCCTGTTTCACCATTTCCATCAGGTTTTTATTTGTCGCGGCGATGAAGCGCACATCGACATGGATGGTCTGATTGCCGCCCACCCGTTCAAACTCCTTTTCCTGGAGGACGCGCAGAAGCTTCGCCTGGGTGGCGAGCGGCATGTCCCCGATTTCATCCAGGAAGATTGTCCCGTTATTTGCCAATTCGAATTTCCCGATTTTTTGGGAGGTTGCGCCGGTGAAAGACCCTTTTTCATGGCCGAAAAGTTCGCTTTCCAGCAGCCCCTCCGGAATGGCGACACAATTCAGCTTGATAAAGGGCTTTCCCCTGCGGAAGCTGTGCTCGAAAAGGCTGGTCGCCACCAGCTCTTTCCCGGTTCCGCTCTCCCCGGAGATCAGCACGGTGGAATCCGTCCGGGCGACTTTCAGGATCTGAGAGAATATTCCGCGCATCAGCGCACATTGGCCGATGATGCCGGGGAACAGTTCCTTCGCCTCCACTTTGCTCAGGATGGAGGTAATCTGCTCGAAGACCCGGCTATAATGCGCAATGGCGTCAGCCGGTTGGGGATTCTCTTTTTCGGCCGGGGAGGCGGGATAGACTGGAAGGCTTTCCGCCTTCTTGATGAATTTGCTGACGGGATTCAAAATGAGCCAGGTGATCAGCAGGCTCACCAGATAAGTAATCACGAAGACGGCTGTTTCCCACAATGCAAAAAAGCGGCTCGCGGACTTGCTCACATGCAGGAAAGTAATGACCTGATCCGTCAGCAGCACCCAGATCAAGGCAACGCCGCTTGAAATGAAGGGAACCAGGATGTAGAGGCTGATCTGAAATTGATATTTCTTTTTTGCCATGGATGATTACCTTGCCAGTTTGGTCATATCCCACATGGGGATGAAGATAGCCAGGGCGAAAAAGCCGACGACGGCGGCCAGCCCCAC
>JAFGHS010000073.1 GCA_016930075.1 Deltaproteobacteria bacterium | reverse complement strand
TCCGCCACGCATTTATCGGCAGCCAATACCCGTGCACGATCCAACATATAGGGATTGATATCCGTACATTCGATGGTGACATTGTCAATCCCAAGGGCTTGGAACCCTTCGGCAAGACTCACTTCGAGCTCGCAATTACCGGAACCGAGCGCAATAACCCGGCACTGCCGGGTACCAGTGTGCCTGGCAGCCAGTTGAATATAACGCTGAAAGAACTCTTTATCATTTATGAAGCCGAATGGTGCAATCAACGGCAAGACAAAATTGTTTGCCCAATAGCCATGTATCTTGGGTAAATCGGCAACATTTACAACGTTTTTATACGCTGATATTTCACTCTTGATCTTAACTTCGTAATCGGAGCCGTGCATCAACTCGACCTGTCCACGAATTTTTCTGGCACGCACGTAAGAAACCAATTTATTTAGCATTCTCATCCAGCACTCCTCGATTCATGCAGCGCCCTGCGATAAGGTTGCGTTGATCGTCTCCCCTGACGCGGTGTGCGAAGCCATCTGACGGTCATCGAATTCGGCAGGTAGGGTAATTTGATAAGTCATGGCTTTTTTGTAGCCGGAGTATATGAAGAGAAAAATTTTGTGTCAAGGGGATTTTAAGAGGGATTTTAAGAGCAAAATATGGTGTGTTTTAAAGACTATTGACAGATCATTGATCAAGTAATGGAGCACGACGACTTCTTCTTCATAAATCGGCCTTTCTTTTTGTTGACTTCCATCGGACCTCGGGGTCGGACTAAACGTGCGGCAGGGCAAGGTCATGTAATTAAATGGGTTCCACACCCGCGATGTCTGTGGGGATGATTCCCCCTCGGTATGATATTGTGAAGCAACATCCCTGCACGGTCAGTGTCATGGCAGCGGGGGGAAGCGAAACGTCGGCGATGTGGAAATCTCAGCTATCCGACGAAGAATTTTCTCTGGCACTGATCGAAGCGATAAAGAACTCCCGGACATTCTCTCAAATAATCAAAGGTGCGGGGGCTGACTACGCGCTTCATATTACGATCTTCAGCGTTGGGCAACCATCATTTGGAACTTCTTTTACCGTCAAAATGGAAGTCGGATGGACTCTCAAACGGAGAGACGGCAATGCGGCTGTATGGCAGGAATCAATAAAGTCGGAACATCCTTCTGCCGTAATCGATGCCTTTGCCGCTGCAACGCGTCTTAGACTGGCAACCGAAGGTGCTGCAAGAAATAATATCGCCGAGGGATTGGTCAGAATCTCAAAACTCAATCTATAGGGGACGCCGAAAAAATATTACATATTTCGCTTTTAAAAATCCCCTTGACGCAGAATTTTTCTCTTCATATACTCCGGCTGCACAAAAACAATATCTTATCAACAGTTTGAATGTTCATATCCTTTCGATATATAAGGAGGTCGGTTTTATGAGTTTGGAAGAGGATTTTGCGGCGATACCCATCGGTCTTGATCTGGGGGAATGGGAGATCGTCCTGGATGAAAAAACCATCAAAGACCGGGCCGCACTCACGCAATGGCAAACGATGGACGTGATCGACAAACTCAAAGCCGCCCCGCCGGGGCAGACGATCAATCTTCATGCAAAGATGCAGTTTGCCAAGTTTACGAATTTACGCGCCGCCATCTGGGCCAAAAGCGAGCATGAATTTTTGAAGCCCCTGAAAATGGGCTCAAAGGTTATTATCCGCGGGAAGGTGGTCGATAAATATATCAAACGGGGGCGCCTTTACCGCGTTTCCGAGTTTGAAACGGTCGACGAAAACGGCGACGTTTTGATGCGCAGCCGTGAGACGGGCATCCATGTCGAATAGGGAGGAATGAGATGGCAACTATTTTAAAAATCGGCGACGAAATCCCGGCCTTAACAAAAAACGCCTATGCGCCTATTGAAGAAGATGCCCGGAATCCCATACACAAGGACGATTACGCACGGGAGCACGGCATGAGGGGCGCCCTTGTCCCCGGCTCGACCCTGTTGAGCTATGTGCTGGAAATGCTCTACAACCATTTCGGCGAAAAATGGCTCTGCCGCGGCAGGATCAACGTCTCGTTTATCGGCGGCGGCGCCGTCAACGGCGATGTATTGACGGCCCACGGATCGGTAAAAGCGATTGAGGCCGAAGACAGCGGCGGGAGAATCACGCTGGATGTCTGGATGGCAAACCAGAACGGGGAAAAGGTTGTTGTCGGCGAGGCAAGCTGCATAGCGTAATGATTTGTTAAAAGGAGACAGAGATGGAATGGAAGACCGCTGTAACGGATATACTGGGTTGTCGATACCCCATTCTCCAGGGGGCTATGGAGAGATTGGCCGATTGGCGGCTGGCCGCAGCCGTTGCCAATGCAGGCGCCCACGGCATCATAACGGGTTCCATCTCCCGGACGCCCGAGAAATTGCGTGAAGACATTTTAACCTGCAAGGAAGCTACCGCCGGTGCTCCCGGGACATTCGGGGTTAATCTCAGCATCGGCCTGTGTCCGGATATCGAAAAAATGTTGGAGGTGTGCATCGACGAGAAGGTTCCCGTCGAGACCTCCGTCTATAAGCCGGACGCCCTGGCGCCCATGATCAAGCAGGGGGGCATCCCGTGGATTCACAAGGCAGCGCGGGTAAAAGACGCCGTTCACGCCCAGGAACTGGGGCCGGATGCCATTATTCTGGTCGGCGTCGAGGGGGCGGGGATCAAGAACCCGGATCAACTGCCGACAATGACGACGATCATCTGGGGCCGGAAGCAGCTGACCGTCCCTATTATTGCGGCGGGCGGCATCGGCAGTGCGCGCGGTTTCCTTGCCGCCCTCGGCATGGGCGCCGACGGCATCATGATGGGCAGCGCCTTCATGGCAACCCGGGAATGCCGGATCGCCGATTCGATGAAAGAGGCGATCACCCGCCTCAATCCGGAAGATCCCGACCTGCGCCGGCGGGTGCTGACGCCCGGTCCGCCCCGCAGACCTGCCGATCCGTCCGCGGCTGAGACAGCGCCGCGCGAAACGGACTGGAGCCAGGCCGTGTCTTTGGCTGCCGGCGTGATTGATCATGTCCCCACGGTGAAAGAATTCATCGACGGCATCATCAGCGAAGCCAATGAGATCATCAACGGGTGGGCTTTTCTGAAGACAAGATAGGCCCTTCGAAAAAAGCCGCCGTCACATCGAGACCTTTGAAAAACGCTTATTATGTCGTTGCGAGCAAAGCGAAGCAATCTCATAAGTATCCGATAACTGGAGGGATTGCCACGGCACTTCAGTGCCTCGCCATGACAGAAAACAGATAAATTCAAAGATCTCACATCATGACGTCCGCCGGGGGAAACCCCTATTTTTTTCTTGCGCCTGTCGGTTATGTCCCATATACTACCGCACAAACTGGAAAACTTGAATACAGACAAAAATATCTTTAAAAATCAACGAATAGGAAAATTATGAATATTCTCGTCACCAATGATGACGGCATTGAGTCGCCGGGCATCTGGGCGTTGGCCGCGGCCATGAATCGGCTCGGCAATACTGTTATCGTCGCACCGGAAAAAGAACAGAGCGCCATGGGCACCAGCGTCACCCTGAAAAGCACGACAACCGTCAATGAAGTCCCTTCTTCCATTCCCGGCGTAAAGGCATATGCCGTCGGCGGCACGCCGAGCGACTGCGTCATCGTGGGCCTGCGCGTCATGCGCGAGGCACGGATCGATATGCTTGTTTCAGGAATCAATTACGGCCCCAACTGCGGCCGGGACATTCCCCATTCCGGCACCGTCATGGCCACCCTTCCGGGATACTTCCGCAGAATCCCGTCCATCGCCGTTTCCCTCGCTGTCAGAGGTTATCAGGACGAAACGCGCTTTGACGTCGCCGCCGGCGTAGCGGAATCGGTGGCGGAAAGCGTAAAAGAGGGCCGGTTGCCGGCGGTAGGAATCATCAATATCAATGTGCCGAATACGGCCATGGAAGAGATCAAGGGCATCCTGACAACAAAAGCGGCGCCCACCGGCTACATCAGTCTTTTTGAAAAAAATCCCGACGGCCGGTACGCCTTTCGCATCGGCAAATCCGTAACGCAGGAGATGCTGGAAGGGACGGATATTATGGCCCTGGAGTCCGGCTATGTCTCGATTACGCCTCTGCATCTTGAGGTGACTAACCATGATCTGATCCCCCATCTTAGGGAAGGCATCCGCGCATTGGAATCAAAACTGATGGGAAAAGTGTAAGAGGGGTCAGGGAGCAGGGAGGAAGTGCATTGGAAAAAGAACACAAGTTTTCCGTCTGGTACGTATTGATCGGCATCTGGATCGTCCTGATCGTTCAGAGTTACATCGCATCCATGTTTGCCCTGAAGACGATTCCTTACAGCCAGTTCATGGGTCTTCTGAAGCAGGGCAAGATCGTCGAAATTGCCGTGACGGAAAACCAGATTCAGGGAAAAATGAAAGGCACGGAAGGCGGCACGGAGAACTTCCGGACCGTTCGCGTCGAACCGGAACTGTCCAAAATGCTGGAGCAATACAATGTGACGTTCAAGGGGCAGGTCGAATCCACACTTATTCGGGATTTGATCTCCTGGGTGCTGCCGGTACTCCTGTTCGTCGGGATCTGGTATTTTCTCATGAAGCGCATGTCGGGCCAGCAGCCGGGCTTTATGTCCATCGGCAAGAACAAAGCCAAGATTTATATGGAGGACGAACTGAAGGTGCGGTTCACCGATGTGGCAGGCGTCGACGAAGCGGAGCAGGAACTCGTCGAGGTGATTGAGTTCCTGAAGAATCCCGGCAAATTCGGCGAGCTGGGCGGCAAGATCCCCAAAGGCATCCTTCTGGTCGGCCCCCCCGGCACGGGCAAGACGCT
>JAFGHS010000072.1 GCA_016930075.1 Deltaproteobacteria bacterium | reverse complement strand
GCCTGCAGGCGAATGCCCTCAAATCGGAAGGCGTCATCGAGGAATTTTATATTGTTCAGCCGGAAGACTACGCCGTTTCAAAAAAACAGGCCTACGGCGCAAATTATCTCCGTGATGAAATCGTCAAAACCGCCCAAAGCTTTATCGGCCTTCCCTATCTGTGGGGCGGAACGTCCGCTGATACGGGCTTTGATTGCAGCGGTCTTGCCATGGCGGTCTATCAGATAAACGGCCTCAATCTGCCCCGATCCTCCGGCGAACAGTATGAAAGCGGCATTGCCGTCGAATACAAGGATCTTAAAAAAGGCGATCTAATTTTTTTCAGCAATGCCGCAGACAGCAAAATCAACCATGTGGGCATCTATATGGACGAAGACCTGTTCATCCATGCGCCGGGCAGAGGAAAAACGATCCGTTGCGATTCTTTGTCACAGCCGTATTTCCGCGGCAATTACCGGGGAGCCCGGTCGTATATGTAAGGCCGCAGCAAAAGAGAAGGCAATATCCATTCCTTTTGATCGCCGCTGATGATGTTTCTGCTGATGCACGTTCCTGTCTGTCGGTGATCAGGTCCCTTCCCTCTTTGCCATCGTTTATGGATCAGACAGGATGTCCTTGAATTTACAGCAGCGCTTTACGATCCTGCTTAAACGGTTCGTAATTCGGCACGGGTACCATGTCAATCGCTTTGATTTTACTGCACGCAACGGCGCACTGTGCACAGCCGATACAGCGCTTTGAATCATACTGAAACCTGTTGTTTTGTATATCGACGACCAGGGCGCCCATGGGGCAGGCCAAAGCGCACTTGCCGCAATAAGTGCATTTGTCGAAATCGACGTGCGGAATAAAATGGGGCGGCGCGATCATGCCGGGCATGTTAAATTCGGTGATGGTGCGCATCATGTGACAGCAACATCCGCAGCAGGAACAGCACGAGCCGCCCAGTTCGGGATCCCGGACGGTAATCCAGGACACCAGGCCTTCAGCTTCGGCCTTCTTCTTGATTTCCCAAGCTTCTTGCTTTTCAATGCGGCGGAATCTTCCTGATTGAATAAGCGGCAGGGCGGACACTCCGAGAGCCATGCAGGCTTCCTTCTCCCGCCCGCACCCCCGGCCGACCAGCTCTTCCACAATGCGGCACTGGCAAAGCGTCACGCCGAAGATGTCGTATCGATCGAAGAGGGCTTCCAGTTGGTCCGTCGGCAGGGCCATGGGCTGATGCTCGATGGCCTGGCCGACGGGGAGGTATTTCACCACCGGACGACCCTTCCCCCAGTAATCAAGGCCGTAACCCGTCTCCCACAGGGCGGCGAACAACTCGCAGAACCGGCGATGCCAGTCGGTAATGGTGTCCATGGACGGACGCATCAAGACCATTTCAAAGGAACCGGCCGACAGCGGCAAATTGGTGTATTTCTTCTGATCGCCCATGCCATAGCTCAGAAGAATCCGCTTTTCGTTGGCAAGCCGCTCCAGGATGGGCCGCACTTCCTCAATAGGACGGTGTGCCGCCGCCGCCACCGCATCGGCGGTCTCGCTGGCCTTCGGTCCGATGTGCCGGGCGACGGTTGCCTCCTCTTCCGAAAAGACATGCACCATCAGGGCGACCAGTTCGTCGCAAAGGGGCGGTCCCGCCAGTTTGGGGCTCGAATAGACTTCCGCCACATCGAGAATCGCCGCAGGCACACCCGGATAGTCGGCCCTGATTTTGGCTTTGACATTTTTCAGTTTTGGCGTCTGCGGTCCGATGATGCCGCCGTCGATTTTGATCATGCGATTTGTGTATGTATTTGCAGACATGTGTTTCTCCTTCCCCTTTTGATCCCCGTTTACAATATCAAGAAATACGCAAAAGGATTTTTATTTTGCTCCGTCTTTCGCAACAGACGTCCAGGACGTAGCGCCTCGTTCGAGCAACAGGGCGGATGTTTCGAACAGGGCCTTGGAGACATAGGGACGCACCTGCTGTGCTCGCAGTCGGCACAGTTGCGCTTTGATCGTACGGGCGCGCCTGGTGATATCGTCGTCAGCGTCCGATAAGGCCAAAAGATCAATGACATGCAGGGCAAGCTGCACCTCCCCGCGGTCTCGCAGGGTCTCCGCCTCGCGCAGAACCGCTTCCGGATCGGCGATGGCCGCACGCACGGCAGCTGCGGCAGCCGACGGGGCGGCGGGATTCAGGGTCGTGGGATTCCGGTCCCACCAGCCGGTTTCTTCACGGAAAAGATCGCGCACGATGTATTCGGGAGCGCCATAGCGCGCCTTCAGGTAGGGGCGGTCGAGCATGGCCTCGTCGTAATGCATGTCGGCCAGGATCTCATGCTCCGACATGCCGCGGTTCATGCGCTCGACAACTTCGCGCCGGAACCAGCGCAAGGTTGCCGCCGTGTGCATCAGGCGATCGTGTATCTCCAGTGGATCGTCGATGATCGGTCCGAACTCCTGAATCAGCCGTGCGGCGCCGAGGCCGGCCATCAATTCACAGCTTTCCGCCCAGCGCATAGTGAAGCGCTGGGTGCGCAGGGGTGTGCCGATATTGGGAATGGTGGTGCCGGGAAACGCTGCGCCCGCATAGAGCACGCCGTCGTCGGGCAGCCACATGGCAATCGTGTCGTCGGTTTCCGAAGGCACCCATATCAGCTCAATGCGGCGTGTTTTTGAAGGCAGAGACAGCCGTGTCGAGAAGGTCAGGGTCGGATCGAACATCTTGAAGCTCAGGCGCGTTCCCGGAAACTGCATCGACGCAAGGGTTCGCTGCAAACCCAGTGTCTCGCGGTATCGACGGTAGCGGCGCAGGCAGTTTTCATGCGCGATGAGCTGAGGCGCCGGTTCGCTGCGCCCTTCGTTGTGCTGCAGCCACAACGCCGCACCTTCGTTGTAGCCGAGATGACCGTGGGAATAGCAGATCGCCTGGACCGGCAGGTTCGTGAAGTCACGCAGGGCGTCGATCATGCGGGCCGTGGCTTTCCCCCCCGGGCCGGAATCGACAAGCACGACGCCGTCGCCCGTTTCCACCGCCAGGCCGTTGCCCTGGGCAGGAAGAATGAATATGCCCTCCGATACGGCCTTTGCCCCTTCACTGCCCGTCAGAATCTTTCGAGCGCGCTCCTGTATGTCGGTGCCCATGTGCCTTCCCTCCTGTTACCTCATTTTGCAGAAAATATTTTTCCTCTCATTGAAAAAATGGGAATACTCATTTCATCAAGAGGCGCTGCCGCCTGTGCGTCGCAACTTACGAAATGATATCCTTGAACTTTACAGGGTCCGTCGCATAGAGAACCGCTCGCTCCAGGGCTTCCGCACGGAACTCGTGAACCTTGAGATAGTCGGGGTTGTTGGCCATTTTCAGGAATGCCTTGCGCGACGGATATTGGACGAGCATGAGGATATCCCACGTCTCCGTGCCGTTGAGCAGCTCTTTTGCCTTGCCGAAATAAAGCACCTTGGCGCCGACATTGTCGACATGGGAGCCCGATTCCTTGATGTAGCGAAAATATGCCTCCGCCCCTCCTTCTTTTTTAAACTTCAGCAGGTTGAGCATGACAAACGGTTCTTCGTTGGGGTTATTGGCCAATTCCTGGAATTGATCTTCATTGCTTTTGATTTCACCCATTTCATTTTCTCCTGTAAAAAAGCATAGACGTTCAATTTGCCGCGGGCGCCTTTGATAAATTGTTCATCAGTGAGGCAACCTCTCTGTAAGTTTGGTTTTCAACGTATTGTCTCACAATCATTAAATTCTTGCTTTGCTTATTTTAAATGTCCACTCCCTGCATCTGCCGCTGCGGGGGTCGATGGAAGCCATTCTCTTTCCTCGTGGTGTCCCATGGATCATGGGGATGGATAAACAGATCATACGGCCATATCTCATTGATCACAACGGGAGTTGTAAAATACAACGTTTGTTGTAGATAATATGATCGCAATTTCCATGTCAAGGTTTATTTATTGAATTGAAAAATCGGTCAATCATGATATAAAGGCATGCATCATCCATGACGATCGGGAGACTTCATTGAAATGACGAGAAGAGAGCGGCAGGCAACCGGACGCACACCCTCTTGCGACGCCTGTGCAACCGCAAAGACCAGTGCTGTGTTTCAAAAGAGACAATTAAACATCATCAAGAAGGCCTCGAAGCTCTTCATCAAGAAGGGCTACGCCCAGACGTCCATGCGCGACATTGCCAAAGCAACCGGAATCGATGTGGGCAATCTGTATTATTTTATCAAGAGTAAGGAAGAAATTCTCTACCTCATTTTTGACATGTTCCATAAGCCGGAAGAGGAAATATTCGAGCGGTGCGAAATATCCAAAATTGAAGATCCCCTGGAGCAATTAAGGACCATGGTTATGGAACTCATCAATTTGGGAGGAAATTTCGGCCTGGAGATCCTGCTTCTATACAGAGAGTCAAGGGTTCTCCCCAGGGAAAATTTAAAGAGCATCATGGCGCGGGAAAGTCATGTGATCAGTCAGATAGAAGGCATCCTTAAAAAAGGAATCCGGGAAAAAGTATTTAAAATCAAGGACACGTCTTTTACGGCCAATATGATCATGTATGAATTGTCGCTTTATGCGATGCGGCGCTGGAACATGAAACGCTACACGAAAGAAGAGTTCACCGACCTGTTGTGGAAACACATCGGCAAGGTTGTCGGGGCAGGCGAAATGAAAAAGGCAAGGTTTGTAAAAAGGTCCGCAAAATAGATATGGCGCAAATGTAGGGGCATTTTCATCAACGTAACCGGCAGGTGGCATCTTTTAAAAAGAACCAATTTCAGGGAAATGCTGTTTAATAAAGCCTTTTGGCTTTGGGAGTAAAATAAAGAATTGACGAGGTGAGAAAATGAAGATTGACGATTTGAAAAATGTATGTGTGGTGGGGGCCGGAAATATGGGGCATCAGATTTCACTCCAGTGCGCCCTTTTCGGCTTTAAAACGGTCACGACGGACGTGATTCCGGCGGTTATCGAAAAAGCCAATCAGTTTGTCGATACGTACCTGGCGGGACGCGTTCAAAAGGGAAAACTGACGGAAGACGCGGCAAAGAAGGCCAGAAGCCTGATTTCATTCACCGGCGATCTGAAAGAGGCGGCTAAGGATGCCGACCTGGTCATCGAAGCCGTCCTGGAGAGAATCGACCTGAAGCGCAAGGTTTTTGCCGATCTCGACAAATTTGCGCCGGCCAACGCCATCCTGGCGACGAACAGTTCCATGATCGTCAGTTCCAGGATTGCCGATGCCACCGGCCGTCCCTCGCAGGTGTGCAACCTCCACTTCTTCAATCCTGCATTGGTGATGAAGCTCGTTGAAGTCGTCCAGGGGCCCCATTGTTCGGATGAAACGGCGCAGTGCATGATGGATTTCTGCCTGAAGATCGATAAAGTCCCCATTCTGATCAAGAAAGAAGTTAACGGCTTTGTTTTGAACAGAATTTTCGGCGCAATTTCCAAGGAAGCACAATGGATGCTCGAGATGGGCGTGGCCTCCTATGAAGATATCGACAAGGCATGCGTTTACGGCGCCGGCCATCCCATGGGACCCTTCCGCCTGAACGACCTGACGGGTATCGATCTGACCTACGACATCGCTATGGGCAGCTTCTATGAATCCGGAAACCCGGCAGACCTGCCCACGCCGAGCGTCGTCAGAAAAGTGGTGGAAGGAAAATTAGGCCAGAAGACAGGCGAAGGCTGGTACAAATACAAATAACCGGTCCTCACAAGACCTTTTTCCATCGACGTGCGCCCCGGGTTATGCTGCCCCCGGGGCGCCTTTTCATTTTCTTTTTTCCGCCTGAATGCGGCCCATTCGTATTTCCCGGATAAAATCTTCTTCATCCCGGATTTTGTTTTCAAACAGGGTGACGCAGGCGCCGACGTCGGAGAGCTTGTGGCTGTCGCTGCCGCCTGTTCCGGGGAAACCCGTTTTATCCATTGCGGTCCGGACTTTTTTCATGGCCCGCTCATCGTGACCGGGATGGCAGAGCTCCAGGGCGTCCAGTTGCAGGTCGTAGATCCGATCCCCGGCGCCGTAGTAATGCGACCGCCCGCCGCGGGAAAGCTTGTAAGGATGTGCGGCGATCAGGATCCCGCCTTCGGCATGAACGATCTCGACGAGCTCTTTTGCCGAATAATTTCCCGTTAGACTTCTTCTGAGGCCGAATACCAGGAATTCGCCTTCCATCTTATGGTTGGCGCCGGCGGTCTTGATCTCCTGACCGTTGATCAAGACGAGGTCTTGCGCACAGGCAAGCCCCTCCAATTCCGCAAATTTGTCATCGGGCCAGCGCATGCCGTGCTCCGTGACGGCGATGCCGTCAAGGCCGACCTCCGCCGCCCGCCTGATCAGGTCCTCGGGCATAATGAAGGAACAGTCTGAAAAAATGCTCGTATGCGTATGAATGTCAAAACTCGGCATGTGAAGACTCTCCCATACCTTGATGGAACAACATGTGCTGCAGCCCATGCCTGTCGCCATGTCGCGGCAATGATCAGATCCTCTACGGCTCAGTCAATCAAACGCGTCGCCTCTTGAATGATTTTTCACCCGGACACAATCGATTATTTTGCTATTTTTACCAGCCGTTCGTTGATGATCTGCGTTGCTTCCTTGATGATCCTGTCAATGACCTCTTTTGCCGTCGGGATATCGCTAATCAGTCCGATGCACTGCCCGACGGACATGATGCCCTCATCCACTTCGCCATGCTGCATCATCGACTGCCCTCTGGTTCCCGACAGTATCGTCCTCATTTCCTGGATGGAAGCGCCGCTTTTTTCCATCTCGAGGGCCTTTTCCGAGTTCGGCGTCTTTGCCACTCTTTCCGTGTTGCGGAAAGCCCGCAGGAGCAGCATGGTGTCCCGTTCGGTGAATTTGAGTAGCCAGTCTTTGACGTTTTGATGGATGGGGGCTTCTTGGGTCAGCATAAACCGCGTTCCCATATTGACGCCTTCCGCGCCGAGGGCAAGGGCAGCCACCAGGCCCCTCCCATCGCCGATGCCGCCGGAGGCGATAACCGGAACTTTCAACGCGCCGGCCGCCGCCGGAACAAGAACAAGACCGCCCACGTCGTCTTCGCCGGGGTGTCCGGCGCATTCGTAACCGTCGATGCTGACGACATCGCACCCCAATTCCTCAGCCGTCTTGGCGTGTCTCACGGTGGTGCACTTGTGAATAACCTTAATGCCGGCGGCTTTCAATCTGCCGATAATTTTTTCGGGATTGTTTCCCGCCGTCTCCACGACCTTTATGCCTTCACCGATAATCACGTCGACATAATCATCGTAATTGATGTTCCGGAATGTGGGAAGCAGTGTAAGATTTATGGCAAAGGTGTTGCTCGTCATTTGCCTGGTTTTCCTGATTTCGGCGACCAGATCTTTGGGGTCGGAAAATGTCAGGGCCGTCATCGTGCCCAATCCCCCCGCATTGGAAACGGCGCTCGTCAATTCCGCACGGGAAATCCACATCATGCCGCCCTGCATAATGGGATACTCAATATTCACGATTTCTGTAAATTTTGTTTTAAACACTTTTTCCTCCTTTTTTTATTTCAAGCATTCAAAGAATTGACGACATCATAAAAAGTTGAAATTTACCCGTCACGTCATACCGGCGAAAGCCGTTATCCAGTCCCGCCACGGCGGGATCAAGTTTTTACAAAAGCACTGAACCCCGGCGCCTGTCCCGGACCCCGATCCGGGATTCGCCGGGGTGACGACTTTTTACGAGTTCGTCAAAAAGTCACAGCATCAATTTTATATAGCCTCCACTTTCAAGCTATACTTCAATAGCGATTACTGTGCCATAATAAAATATCAAGTAATCACGCCATGCTGTCCCGCTTCTTCCCTGATGGTTGTCCTATAGCGCAAAAGATATTGTCTTATAGCACAATTATTGATAGGGAATATAAATATAACTGCCAGCGCTCATGGAACGGCCGCGACGGGCATTCGAGAGACCGATGATGATCGATGAAAATGATTTCTTCCGGCAAGTCACGACGAGGGTATGCGGCTCGCTGGATATAAAGACGGCCCTGGCGAGGGCTTTTCAATATCTCCAGGAATTCATTCCTCTGGACGCCATGGGGCTTCATCTTTATGAACCGGACCTCGACGCCATGCGAACCATCGCCAGGGTCGGCGCTTCCGGAAGCTTCGTTTTCGACAAAATGACCCCCCTGCACAGGCAGTCGGAAAAAAAATTTGCCGGTGTGGAAAAATTAACGGAGCTCGTGAAGATCGTCAATCATCCGGAGCGGGATCAGCTTGTGAAAACCATGATTCGCCACGGAAAGCCGTCCTCCTATTCCGTAATGCTTCTGTACCTGGTCATGGAGCGCGACAAGGTGGGCGCACTGTCGCTCCGGGCCGACGGGAAAGAAAAATATCGCGCGGATCATGCGAGGCTGCTGTCTCTCGTCGCCGAACCCTTTACCATTGCTCTGGACAATGCATTGAAACACCGCGAGTTGTCCAATCTCAAGGACCGGCTGGCGGACGACAATCGTTATCTGCAAAAAGAACTGCGCGATATATACGGCGACAAGATCATCGGCGAGAATACGGGATTGAAAGACATTATGGCCATGGTTCGCCAGGTGGCGCCGCTGAACAGTCCTGTGCTGCTTTTGGGAGAAACCGGCGTCGGCAAAGACGTTATCGCCAATGCCATTCACTATTCTTCCCATCGCCGGAGCGGCCCCTTTGTCAAAGTGAATTGCGGCGCCATTCCCGACACGCTTTTGGACAGCGAGCTTTTTGGACATGAGAAGGGCGCGTTCACAGGGGCCGGCGTTCAGAAGCGGGGCCGCTTCGAGCGCGCACACGGGGGAACGATTTTCCTGGACGAAGTGGGAGAACTTCTGCCTCAGGCCCAGGTACGCATGCTTCGCGTGCTGCAGGACAAGGAAATTGAAAGAATCGGCGGCGCCAAAACGATACAGATCGACATCCGATTGATCACCGCCACCAATAAAAATCTGGAGGAAATGGCGCACTCGAATCAGTTCCGCCGGGACCTGTGGTTTCGCCTGAATGTATTCCCCATTCTCATCCCGCCGCTCAGGGAGAGAAAAAATGATATTCCCGTGTTTGTCGATTACTTTCTGTTCAAGAAATCCAAAGAAATGAAGATTCCGGCGCCGCCGAAGCTGGCCGCCGGGTCAATCAATCAACTCCTCGATTACGACTGGCCCGGCAACGTCAGGGAGCTGGAAAACGTCGTCGAGCGCGCCTTGATTATGAACAGGGGGGAGCCCCTGGTTTTTATCGATTCGCTCATACCGAAGGAATCGGATGGGATCTCCCACCCCCGGGGCGTCATGGAAAAACCGCGCCTCCTGGATGAAGTCGTTTCAAACCACATCAGACAAGTGCTGCAGACGACAAACGGCAGAGTCCACGGACCGGACGGCGCCGCCCGCATCCTCGGCATCAATCCCAGCACGCTGAGGAAACGCATGTCAAAGCTTGGCATCGATTACGGAAGGCGCTTCAGACAAGCGAGTGATCATTGATGGTGTCATATAAAGTTGAAACTCACCCGTTACGTCATGCCGGCGCAAGCCGGCATCCAGTCCCGCCACGGCGGGATCAGGTGGGTACCAAAGCACTGGACCCCGGCGCCTGTCCCGGACCCCTATCCGGGATTCGCCGGGGTGACGACTTTTTACGAGTCCATCAAATCTGATGGCGTTAAATTGTTCAAAGCGTTACTGAATCAACTGCCCCGCTTTATCCAGACATTCTTTCGCTTCCTTCGCCATTCGGTCAAGAAGCTCCCGGCATGTCGGAATATCCCTAATCAATCCTATGGACTGGCCTACCATGAGGGGCGCGGAATCGACATCGCCGGTCTTCCAGGCCTCCCTGCCTCGCAGACCGGACATGAGGGGAATGATTTCCTCCGGCTTTGCGCCGCGCCTTTCCAGGGCGGCGATTTCGGAAACAGTTTTATTCTTTAATCCTCTTCCCTGCAAGCCGAGGGACTGTCCATAAAGCACCGTATCGAGTTCCTGTCTTTTCACAAGCTCCTGTTTGAGGTTGTCGTGGATATCGCATTCCTGGGTTGCGATAAACCGGCTGGCCATCATGACGCCCTGGGCGCCCAGGACCATGGCGGCAGCGAGCGACCGGCCGTCGGCAATTCCCCCCACCGTAACGACGGGAATTTTTACCGTTTCGGCGATTCTCGGCGTCAGCAGCATGGTCGTCACATCGTCATTCAACGGATGCCCGCCTTCTTCCACACCGGCTGCGTAAATGCCGTCGTAACCGACATGTTCTGCGTGAACAGCATGTCTGACGGAGCCTACCTTATGAAACAGTTTCACGCTGGCTTTCTTCAGCATTTCCACCGTCTCCATGCCCAGGGCTTTGTCTATGGGCGTGCCTGAAATTTCAAGGGCGGCGATTTTTTCCTCGGCGCATACGCGCGCCCACATTGCGTAATTTTCCGGTTTGAGGCGCACGGAAGGCAAAAGGGTCAGATTGACGGTGAAGGGTTTATCGGTAAGCTTCCTTGTCTCATTGATGGCATTGCGAAATTCTTCTTCCGTTTCCCAGTTTCCCGCTGTCAGATTCCCCATCCCTCCGGCGTTGGAAACCGCCGCACACAGTTGCGGTTTGCAGATGAACATCATGGCGCCGCAGATGATGGGATACTTGATGCCGAACATTTCCGTGATCGCTGTTTTAAACATAATCATTCTCCTTCCCTTATTTTAAAAAGTCAGTCATTCACCGGCCGCGTCATACCGGCAAAAGCCGGTGTCCGGTCCCGCCACGGCGGGATCAAGTGCTTACAAAAGCACTGGCTCCCGGCTTTTTCCGGGGTGACGACTTATGACGATCTTGTCTTCTTTAATTTCCCTTAAACACGGGTTTGCGTTTCTGCAGAAATGCCTGGGCGGCCTCCTTAAAATCATCAGAGGCCATCAACTTGCGATTCATCTCGCCGGCTTTCAGCATGGCCTCTTCGACCTGCATATATCGCCCTGCATTAAGCAGCAATTTCGAGCTTTGCACACCGAGGGGCGGGTTTTCGGTGATGGTGCGCGCCAGCTTTTCCGCAGCTGCGTAAAGGGCCTCCTTGTCCGGATAAACGGCATTGACGAGACGCATCTTCTCCGCATCCCGGGCCGTATAAAATCCGGCGGTATAAGCCATCTCTCTCGTAAAGCCCTGCCCGATGATCATGGGCAGACGCTGTATGGAACCCATATCGGAGACAAGCCCTATGCCGGCCTCTCTGATGGAAAAGGTGGCGTCTTCCGTGCAAAACCGGATATCGCATGCCGCAATCAGGTCAAGTCCCGCACCGACGCAGGCGCCATGAACGGCGGCGATTACGGGTTTCTTGCAGCGTTCGATAATATTGCAGCACTCCAGAAGCGCATGGCCGTTTAATTCCGGGCCGGTTTGGTTCTGGGCGTCGCCGCCGAATCCTCCGGTCATGGCGGCTTTCAAATCGAGGCCCGCGCAGAAGACCCTGGCATCGCTTTTCAGGATGACGACCCTGACGTCGCCCAGTTCGTCCAGCTCTTTGAAAGATTCCAGAATTTCTACAGCCAGCTCCCGATTAACGGCGTTTAAACGATCCACACGCGCCAGAGATAGAAAAGCGATATGATTCTCCATGTTTCTTTTCACCAGTTTAAATTCCATAATGTCCTCCTTTTATAACATTGATGTGCCGCTTTTTAAGACAGCTTTGTGATCATAGCATTTTCATTCATGTATTTATAGCGATTATCATGCCATAATAAATCGCCTTGTAATTACGAGCAGTTCCGAAAGACCCCTCCATTCAATTGTCCTATAGCGCAATCGTTATGGGTATCGAAGCGCCCTGTCAAAGAAAGGCATCTTTCATCAAATCATTTGACAGGAAAAAAGAATCATGGTTATGAAGAGCCCGGCGATGGAGTTCGCCGATTAACCGCCCAAAGGGATGATAACTCCTGCGTTGAAGATGGAATCCGCCCGCAGGAGACGCCGATAGGGACAAAACTCCTGCGGGGAATCAACCTGGAGGAGTTTTTTATGGAACAAACGGCAAAAACCATATCGCTTCCGCAAATTAAAGCCGTACTGCAACAGGTCCGGGAGATCTGCGACCGCTTCAGCCTCGTCTCGCTCAACCGCCGCCTCGAAGCGACGGAGGCCCTTGTCGCGGAGAACCCGCTTATCGACGTCGCCGTCCTGGGCCAGTTTAAGGCCGGCAAAAGCTCATTTCTCAACAGCCTGATCGGACGACCCATCCTTCCCGTCGGGGCCATCCCCGTCACCACGGCCATTACGCGCCTGCAATACGGTGAAAAGGAAAGGGCGATCATCCGGCACTTCAACGGCTCCGTAACAGAAGCACCCCTTGCCGAAATCGCCGAGTATACCTCGGAGGCCCAAAACCCCGGCAATCAGAAGAACGTAGAGATCGTGGATATCGAACTGCCCGCGTTGGAGGCATACACGGGCCTCAGGCTTGTCGATACGCCGGGGCTCGGCAGCGTTTATCAATATCACAAATCCACATCGGAGAACTGGCTTCCCGAAGTCGGCGCCGCGCTGCTCGCCATCAGCGCCGACCGGCCTCTGTCGGCCCCCGACCTCGAACTCATCCGCGAGCTGGCCAGCCATACGCCGAATATCATCATCCTGTTGACCAAAGCCGACCTCCTTTCTGTGGAGCAGCGCCAGGAGGTTACGCGGTTCTTCAGCGCCACGCTTCAGCGGGAACTGCATCGTGATCTGCCGGTCTATTTATATTCCATAAAATCCGGCACAGGCGAATTCAAACAGATCGTCGAGAATGAAATCATCCGCAAACTGGCGGTCAACCGGGATGCCGAGTTTATGAGAATCCTCCGCTATAAGACGGAATCCCTGGTTCATAGTTGTCTGGGATATCTGGAAGTAGCCTTGAACGCCGCGCTTCAGGCCGATCAGGATCGCGAAAGCCTGCGCGCCCAAATCCTCGATGAAAAAGTCAACGAGTCTCTGGTTCTTGAAGAACTGGGAATGATCGCCCGCGAGAACCAGCGGCAGACGCGCGATCTCATCCAGACCTATCTGGATCAGTTTCAGGGGAGCGTCACAAAGAAGGTCGTCAAGAAGCTCGAAAATGACCTGCCGGGCTGGAAAGGCAATCTATGGAAGCTTTCGAGGCAATACGAAACCTGGACGTCGGAGACCATGACGGAAGAAATGCGCCTGCTGTCCAAGTCGGAACACGGCCATTTCTATGGCTCCCTGAAAAAGGCCCATGCCGGCATCTCCCGGTCCCTGGAGGCCTTCCGGAAATTTCTCGATGAAAACATTCAGAAAACCCTGGGCGTGAAAATGGCCGAGGTCGATTGGAAGATCGACGTCGCAGAGCCGGAGCGGCCCGATGTCACCTTCAGCAAATCCTTTGACGTCCACCTCGATCTCATCTGGTTTCTGATCCCCATGTTCCTTTTTCGCAAAATCTTCGAGCGGCATTTTCTGCAGAGCCTGCCCCGTGAAGTGGAGAAGAATATTTCCCGCCTGGCAGCGCAATGGGAAAAACGAATCAACGACGCTATCGATCTGATGAAAAAGCAGGCGGTTCAATACATCCGGGAAGAACTGGCCACCATTGATGGACTCTTGTCTAAGACCCGTGGGCAGACGGAGGACATTCGTCGTTTGATCAGCCTTTTGAAAGATCAACCAAATCAATAGACACACAAAATATGATGCCTTCGTAAAAAGTCGGATTTGTGTCTTTTTTGTCATTCCCGTGAAAACGGGAATCCAGTCTTTTCAAGTGCTTACCTTTTCCTGGATTCCCGCCTGCGCGGGAATAACAGACTTTTTGCGAGACCGTCAAATATGACGGCCTCGTAAAAAGTCAAACGGCAAATTTAACGGCAAAGAGCCTATTTCCCATCGCCGGGTTAAAAATATTTCTGATC
>JAFGHS010000071.1 GCA_016930075.1 Deltaproteobacteria bacterium | reverse complement strand
GTGATAATCGTTGTGATCATTGAGTGATGAAGATAGTCGCTAACCGCCAAAGGAGAACATAATGATTATTAGTATAGCAAGCGGAAAGGGTGGTACGGGAAAGACCACGGTCGCCACCAATCTGGCCGTTTCTCTTGATTCCCGAGTTCAGCTTCTGGACTGCGACGTGGAAGAACCCAATGCCCACCTCTTCATCCGACCCCATATGGAAAAGACCCGGATCATTACCACCCCTGTGCCCGAGGTGGATATGGAAAAATGCAGCCTTTGCGGAAAGTGTGGAGAAATTTGCCAGTTCAGGGCCATCATTGTGATTGGAGAAACCGTGCTGCCCTTTGTTGAAATGTGTCATAGCTGCGGCGGCTGCATGGAGGTCTGTCCCGAAAAGGCTATCACCGAGACGACCCGGGAGTTGGGTCGCGTCGAAAGGGGACACCGCAACGGCTTGGAATTTGTGTATGGAAAGCTGCGTGTGGGCGAAGCCATGTCTCCGCCGCTGATTAGAAGCGTGCGGCAATACACACGCCCGGACATGCTGACCATCATCGATGCCCCTCCGGGAACCTCGTGCCCCGTGATTGCATCCATGAAAGGCGCGGATTTCGTGCTGCTGGTGACCGAACCAACGCCTTTCGGTCTCCATGATTTGAAGTTGGCCATAGGGGCCGTCCGAATCCTCGGCATTCCCTGCGGACTGGTCATCAACCGATCGGATATAGGCGATGACCGTGTCAAGGCCTACGCCAAAGAGGAAAATATACCCGTTTTGATGGAGATCCCCTTTGACAGACGAATTGCCGAAGCCTACTCGCGGGGCGATATGGTCGTTGATGTGTTGCCTGAATGGAAAGAAAAGTTTATCAAACTGTACAGGGATATTGACAAAATAGCAGGGGCAAAAAGGATCGCTTCATGAAAGAAATAGTCGTTATAAGCGGCAAGGGAGGAACGGGAAAGACCAGTATTATTTCGGCGTTTGCTTCCCTTGCCGAAAGCAAAGTGCTTTGTGACGCGGATGTGGATGCGGCGGATCTTCACCTGATCATGGCCCCCACGATTAAGGAACGCCATGATTTTGAATCCGGACACACGGCAAAAATTGATCCGGATAAATGCACCCGGTGCGGCCAGTGCCGGGACCTGTGCCGATGGGATGCTATCAACGAGAATTTTGTGGTGGACGAAATCGAATGTGAGGGCTGCGGCGTCTGTTATTATTTCTGTCCTGAAAAAGCCATAGCGTTTCCGATCAACACCTGCGGCGAGTGGTATATTTCCGACACGCGTTTTGGTCCCATGGCCCATGCCAGGCTGGGCATTGCCGAGGAAAATTCAGGAAAGCTAGTGGCGCTCATCCGCCGGGAAGGGATGAAACTGGCCCAAGAAAAGAACCTGGATTTACTGCTTACGGACGGTCCTCCCGGTGTGGGATGTCCGGTAATCGCTTCCCTGGGCGGGGCCTCGGCCGTTTTGATCGTGGCCGAGCCCACGGTTTCGGGCAAGCATGACATGGAAAGGGTGTCGGAGCTGGCGGCATTTTTCAAGGTGCCGGCAATGCTTTGCGTTAACAAATTCGATATCAACCCCGGGATGGGACAGGCTATTGAGGCTTTTGCAAAAGAAAAGAATATAAGGGTCATGGGCCGCGTTCCTTTTGATCCTGCCTTTACCCATGCCATGGTTCAGGGAAAGACCATTGTTGAATTTGACGAACAGGGAAAAGGTTCCCGAGCTGTTAAGGGCATTTGGGAGAAATTGGTACAAAGTCTTGAAAATTGATCCATGAAAAGTTTTTAGATTGAATACTGTCAGGGATAGACTCTCAGGATGAAACCGTAAGAATCTAATTGTGAGGAGGGACGGAACATGCCAAGAGGAGACGGAACAGGACCGGGAGGCCTGGGCGCTGGAACAGGCGGCGGAATGGGCAAAGGTCAAGGCGGTGGTGCAGGTCAAGGCCGTGGAGGCGTAGGTGCAGGGCCTGGGGGAAACTGCGTTTGTCCCAGCTGCGGTGAAAAGGTGGTGCATCAAACGGTGAACCCTCTGTTATGACCAGCAGTGTCCCAAATACGGCGCTGCCATGACGCGGGAATAGAAGAAAATTGATCTCCCCTTCTGAGACATCCTTTGAAACTTTACTGTCTCATTTGCGCCCGCAATAGGGCGCTGCAATCACTATTTTCAAGATTTGAGCTGCAGCATTCGGACTTAATGAACGAAAAATATAAGGAGTATCGTATGGGAATCAATGTAATTGTTGTCGGTGGAGGACCTGCCGGAGTTGTCACGGCATTAACGGCCAAAAGCGTTTATCCTGAAAAATCGGTTTGTGTCATCAAGGAAATCGGGGATGGGGTCATTCCCTGCGCCATACCCTACATGATGCACACCTTGGCGGACACGAAGCAGAACGCCATGGGTAACACGCCCCTTCAAAAAGCCGGAATCGAAATCAAAGTGGGGAAAGTGGTTTCATTAGATGCAAAAGCGCACACGGCTACCTTGCGGGCCGGTGAAGTTCTTTCCTACGAAAAGCTTGTTTTGGCCACTGGAACCGAAGTGTGTATGCCGCCAATCCCTGGTGTGGACAAACAAGGTGTTTTTAGCATTAAAAAAAGTATGTCGGCGATGAATGCATTGCGGGAAAAAGTGCACCAGGCCAAAAAAATCGTGATCATCGGGGGTGGTTTTATCGGCGCTGAGTTTGCCGATGAATTATCTAAGGATCCCGATGCGGAAATCTACCTGATCGAGATTATGCCCAAGCTGCTTTTAACCGCTTTTGATGATGAATTCTGTGATGAAATCACCCTCTTGTTGGAAAAGCAACGAATCAACATTCGCACCGCCGTCCGTGTCGTCTCCATAGATGGCAAGGAAGGTGTAGAATCGGTCTCCCTGGAGAGCGGAGAAAAAGTTCCGGCTGACCTAGTGTTGGTCAGCATTGGAGCCAAACCGTCGAGCAAACTGGCTGAAAAGGCCGGTTTAAGGATCATCGATAATGGTTCTATCTGGGTTGATGATTACATGCGAACCGATGCCGAGGATGTATTTGCCGTCGGTGACTGTGCGCTAAAGCGAGATTTTTTT
>JAFGHS010000070.1 GCA_016930075.1 Deltaproteobacteria bacterium | reverse complement strand
TTGGTCCCGAAGGCCTCGAAGCCCACCTTGAGCATCGACTCATTCAGGAGGGCAATCTGTTTTTTCGAAACCGTTCTGAACAGGTCCGGGTCATGGAGTTCGATCCGGGCCCTCCCGGAACAGACAACGGCCTTTAACTTTTTGGATCCCATGACGGCCCCCATTCCGCAGCGCCCCACGGCGCGGTGCGTGTTGTTCATGATGGCCGCATACCGGACGAGGTTTTCGCCCCCCTGGCCGATGGATGCCATGACAGGTTTTTTACCCGACTCTTTCTGAACGGCGGCTTCTGTCTCATTAACGCTTTTCCCCCAGAGATGCGCCGCATCCTTCAGAGCGGCTTTGCCGTCGCTGATCTCCAGATACACCGGTTTCGGCGAAATCCCTTCAAAAATGATGCCGTCATAGCCGCTTCTTTTGAGCATGGGGCCGAAGTTTCCGCCGGAGTTTCCATGCCCCCAGATCCCGGTCTGGGGCGATTTAGCCACAACGGAATACCGGGCAGAGCTGGCTGAAGCCGTTCCGGTAAGGAGGCCTGTCATGAAGATCAGCTTATTTTCTGCGCCCAGGGGGTCCACCCCTGCGGCGACTTCATCATAGAGATAACTTGTCGCGAGGCCCACGCCGCCGAAATATTTTCTCATCTTGTCTTCCGGGATGACCTCTTCAGATATGGATCCTGCCGTCAAATTGATCCTTAATATGCTGCCCATAAAACCGTTTGCCATAATTCCTCCTTCAGTTGTCTGCCGACTTTTGCTCCGACATTTTTACGTCTCTGTCATTCTGAACGACCATAGGGAGTGAAGAATCCTGATCCCAAAAGCGAAAACCGAAGATTCTTCGTCGCTGCACTCCTCAGAATGACCGTGTGTCGGAGCAGCATTGCTTTACAGCGCTTGATGCCTGGATTCCTTCAGCAGGTATTCCTTGACGCCCCATTCTTCTTCGGCCTTCAGATACCGGATCTTTCCGCTCTTTGGCTGGATATACGACATGGCACGCTCCGCAAAGGCCAAAATCGATAATGCAGGATTGACGCCCAGATTTTCCGGCATCTGTGAAGCGTCGCAGACGAGCATGTTCCGGTAGCCGAGGATATGATTTTCTTCGTCGATGACCCCGTCATCAGAAGCTTGTCCAATCGTACAGCCGCCCATGATATGGGCCGTAATCGGCGCGTCCATCAAGTTTTCCGTCGTGATGTTGCAGGGGATGCCGTTCATCCTTTTTGCCAGACGTCTTCCGAAATCATAGCCGATGGGTATCCACGTCGGGTTTTTCTTTTCCGTGCCGTACTCCGACGTCAACGTCCTGTAAAATGGCCACAGGAACCTCCGCTTTCTCTTGATAATGATGTAGTTGTCCAGGGTCTGCATGATAAGAAGGATGATGGAACGCCGGGCAAAGCCTATGGGATTCAATACCCTGAAAAACATGACGGGATGAAAACAGGCGTTGAAAAAAGCCTTGACCTGGCGCGGCATGACGCCTCCGCCTTCCGTCATAATCCCCGTTAAGAGGCCCATGAAATCATGACCCTCCCCATAACGGACGGGTTCGATATGGGTATTGGCATCGGGATGAACGCTGGAAGTGATGGCGACGCCCCTGCTGAAATCCACATCTTTGGATTTTGCTTTTACCCCGATAATGGATTCGCTGTTGGTGCGGGAAAACTCGCCGAGATGATCGGAAACAAGGGGCAGGCGGCCATTCTGCTTGAGCGTCATCAGGAGGGACAGTGTTCCGATGACGCCCGCGCCAAGAACGATGCCCCTGGTTTTGAATGTCTTGCCGGAATGCCTGCCCAGCATGCCGGTGGTTTTCTTTGTTTTAACGATATATCCCTGATCGCCGTCCGGTGAGAGCGGGATGACGTCATAGACCTTCTGCTCGGCGAAAATCTGCGCCCCGAACTTTTCGGCAAAATAGAGATAATTCTTATCCAGCGTATTCTTGCCGTTCTTCTTGCATCCCGTCATGCATTCGCCGCAGAGTTCACATCCGACGCGGTCCGGTCCCTCTCCATAGAAATATGGATCTTCCGCGGGCATTTTTTCCTTGCCGAAATAGACGGCGACATCGGTTGTCGTGTACGTCTGTTCCCTGCCGATTTCCGCGGCCGTTTCTTTTAAAAGCTGATCCTGCGGGGTGGGCGCCGGATTGGGAACAACGCCGAGCATCTTTTTTGCGATTTCATAGAAGGGCAGCAGTTCTTTTTTCCCGCCCAGCCGCTTGATGGTTTCGCGCTCGAAAAAGACGTCGGGCGGCGTGTACATGGTGTTTGCATAGTTAAGACTGCCTCCGCCCACGCCGGCGCCTGCCAGGATAAACACATCCTTCAAAAGATGCATCCGCTGTATGCCGTAACAGCCGACTTTCGGGAACCATAAAAATTTCCGGACATTCCAATTGCTCTTGGGAAATTCATCAGCATGCCATCTTTTCCCGGACTCGATGACGCCGACTTTGTATCCCTTCTGGGAAAGACGCATGGCCGCCACGCTGCCGCCGAATCCGGAACCAATGACAATATAATCAAAATCAAAATCGCTCTGACTCATATTTACACTCATTGCGCTCCTCCCAATACGGAAGAAATTGAATCTGCCGGACCCGTCAGGGATTCACGTCTGCCGAATACCGCATCGAAGCAGGCATTAGAAACACCTGACATAAAAATGGCGGATACCGTGCTGCATAAAAAATAATATGCAAAATTTGTTTTCAAGATGCCCCTCTTAATCTCATGCTTATCTCTCATCGTTATGAGCGCTGAGCAACAAAGAAGAATCCGATCTTATGACGGCATTGATATGAACTTGTTTTTGTCGAAATAAAATATAGGAGAGTTTCCCTTGTGTGTCAATTAGAAACTGGCCGGGCATCTTTCCGCAACATTACGAAAATTGTGACTGGGGGACGTCGTTATACCGGAGATCAAGGACAGTTTTTCACCGGCCGGTCCTATTCAGGCAATGCATCGCTCGGAGTTCATAGATCCGGTTAGTGTTTCTTCTTCTCTTGAAAGTACGTCAGGCTTTTCCAGATATCTTCCGTAAGCCATGGATTGAAAATACGGATGCCCCGAACATTAAATTGCTGCTCACCGTTATAAAGGACAACACCAGGGGCAATGCGTTTGATTCCCAGCGTCTGAAAGCGCTCTATTCCTTTCATGAAATCCGTGGAAAAAGTTGACGAAGATTTTATCTCAACCGGCGTTAGTGTACCCTTTTCTCTGATGAGTAAATCTACTTCATTGCCATGGGAGTCGCGGAAAAAAAATATCTCCGGACGAATCCCTTTGTTGAGTGCGCCTTTCATGATGTCCCCAATAATGAAGTTTTCATACAGATGGCCGCGCAACGGATCGCGGGCGGCCTGTTCTTCTGTGCCAATACCCAGAAGAAAAGAGGCCAAACCCGTGTCCGTGAAGTATATCTTGGGAGACTTGATGACGCGTTTTTGAATATTTTCAAAGAATGGCGGCAGCTCGAATACAATATAAGAAGCTTTCAACACAGAAATCCAGTCTCTGATTGTTGTGGCAGAAACACCCACATCATTTGAGAGAGAAGCCAAATTGACAATCTGTCCCACTCGGCCGGCCAGCAGAGTTAGAAATTTCTGAAATTGAGACAGGTCGCGTAATTGAATCAAAGCGCGCACATCCCGTTCGACGTAGGTCTGCAGATAGCTGTTGTAGAACCTGCGCGATTCGATATTTTCCTCATGAAGCCGCGGAAAACATCCGCGGACGATTGTGCCGAAAACCGTCCTCCGCACAGACTTATAACGGCTAAGTTCATGATTGGAGAAAGGCCAAAGCGTCAGCATGGCCGTGCGGCCGGCCAGCGACTGGCTTATTGCTTCATGCAGTCGCGGCTGATGGCTGCCCGTTAGGATAAAACGTCCGCGTCTTTTATCCTTATCGACCATTCCCTGGAGATATGAGAGGAGCGCCGGCAGTCGTTGTATCTCATCCAGAATGGCGCCTTCTTCGATCCCGCCTAAGAATCCTCGGGGATCGGCTTCAGTCGTAATCCGGATATCCGGGTCTTCCATGGAAAAGTAAGGTTTATCTGGGAACGTCATTTGGGCCAGCGTCGTTTTGCCGGATTGCCGAGGACCCAAAATAGTGACAACGGAATATTCCGCCGCAGAACGTATCAACTCTTCTGATATATCTCGAATAATCATGGTGCAACAATATTTCAAAGTTGTGCAAATAGCAAGTCGAAATTCTGATTTGCACAACATTTTTGTTGGAGTGGCGGAATGGATCGGAATCATGTGACGGATTCCGTCGGAATGAGGTGGCGACTTGCACCGGAATACGCACGCTGAGCAACAAAGAAGAATTTGATCTTATGACGGCATTCATATGAACTTGATTTTGTTCGACGGAAATATAGGAGAGTTTCTCCCGGGTGTCAATCAGGAAGAGGAGTCGTTGTTGACATATAAAGAATATGGCTTTATTTAGGCATAGAAAAGATGCTATCATCAAAGCGTTCTAATTCATTGGATAGACAGTTGCCAAATAACCATTGATCTGTAAACGTAAAATGCCGGAAGAAATCATTGTCACACAAAATATTCTGCTTGAGCTTCTTGAAAATATCAATGTAGGCGTTTATCGAAATACGCGCGGCCCGGAAGGAAGGTTCATATATGCCAACCGTGCTATGGCCGCCATGTTCGGATATGACAGCTTGGATGAATTTTTATCCGTCAAAGTCTCCGACCTCTATGCGCGGACGGAAGACAGGCAGCGCTTTGTCGATTTTGTCTCACGGAAGGGCGAAATCATGCATGCCGAACTGGAACTGAAGAAAAGAGACGGTACTTCGGCCTGGGCGTCTTTATGTGTAGTAGCCCAATATGACGGCAACGGGGACCTCAAATGGATGGATGGCGTGATAGAAGATATCACCCGGCGCAAACATATGGAAGAGGAACTGGCCAAATCCCGCACCTTGGAATCCCTGGGAATTTTGGGTGGTGGCATCGCCCATGATTTTAATAATTCTCTTGCTTCAATTGTGGCTTGTGTGAGCCTTGTTGCCGGAGAACTGGGGAAAGATCATCCCCAAACCAGTATTCTGGAATGGGTGCTTGAGCTTTGTGAAAAAAGCGCCATCATGGCAAGAAAATTGATTGTTTTTTCTAATAGTCAATTGCCGGGCAGAAGAGAAAAAAAATCAACGGACACCCTTGTCAGGCAGGCAGTAGAAAGATGTTCGCTGAAGGACGTTTCCGGAATTAAGATCAGCCTCGAGATAGCGGACGATGCCGGACGTGTAGAAATAGATGAAGAGCAATTCTACGAAGTCATTCGCAATATGGTGATAAATGCCATAGAAGCCATTGCAGAACGAAGAAATAAGCTTTCCAGCGCTTCAATAAACGAGGGCGGGGATGGGTTCGATGGCGGATGCATCAGAATCATAGTGGAAAATGCCCTGATGCCCGAAGATAACGTTTTTTCAATCTCAGCAGGCCGATATGTGAAGTTCTGCATCGAAGATAACGGGACCGGAATACCCAAAGCTTTTTTACTGAAGGTCTTTTACCCGTATTTTACAACAAAACCCGCTAAAAACGCCAAAGGCAAGGGGCTGGGCCTGGCATTATGCTACGCCGTCGTAAAAAAGCACGGCGGGGTTGTGACGGTTGAATCGGAAGAGGGTAACGGCGCCAGGTTCATCATTTACCTGCCGGCGGTTGAGTGAATTCCAGACTTTATTTCTCATTGAAGAGAGGATACCCTATCAGAAAAACGGGAGAATTTTTTTGTGTCGTCCTGCTCCTGTGTCTTATGACCGGTTGTGCTGCAAAGACGGGGACGCAAGTGGCCACGGTCTATCAGCAACCCGGTTTGGCGAGGCCCGGGTCATACCACCTGAGGTTTCTTCTCGACGGTCAGGGCACACTCGCGGAATATCTGGAAAAGGAAACGGCCCGAAACCCGGATCTGAAAGACTTCAGGGTCCCGGAGCTCTCGACGCTTTTCCGCAACGCCTATCAGCCCCTTTACCTCCCGCTGCAGCCGGAGGCGCCCCTTTGCAACCTGGAGACAAACTTCAGGCATTGTAAGGGCATTGAACTGTTGGCGGATTTTCAGACCTATAAAGACGGTTTTGTCGTCTTGCATCAAGCCGTTTATTACCACATCAAACTCCGCCTGGAAGGGGACCAACCCAATTTTTTCCGGGCTGCCAAGGCGCAGCGCGACCGGGGTGAATTTGCCCTGCCGCGCCGTTATTACGTCGGCGCCCTGGTCAATGCCATACAAAAGGCTTTACCCATACTTCAGGAGATCGCGAGGGATTACCGAAAATATATCAAAGACGACCGGCAGGAAATCGTCATCGAATTGACGCTGGAAGAATCCCGCGAAAAGACCTCCGCCAGGAAATCCGACGAGAACTTGACCAACACGGCCCATTTGGGCAGCAAAGTCGTCCTTTCTCTCCTGCCGGGCATCTCTTTTGTGGCGGGACTGACGGTTTCCGCCCTGACCTCCGGCGGCAGGACCTTCTGGGCCGTCCTGCAGGAGGAGAAGAGTTTCGATCTCTGTAAGAAGGCCCTGGCCCTTGACCAGGTCGAATTTTCCTATACGGAAAGCGTGACCCGGAATTTCTTCCGACAGTTCAGCAGCTTTTTTGAGTTCCCTTCGGATATGTACATCCGGGACATCACCATCAATTTACACCAGAAAAAATAGTGACACTCCCCTGTTTTACTGCGATTTCAGTGCCTCAAAAGCAACGTTTCCCGATTTATCCCCTTGAAAAATAAATCAAATTTTCATAAGGGATTGATGTCGAGGACCGCATGGGGCTTTAAGGGGGGGCGAATGAAAAAATGTCTTTCTCATTTCTGGTGGGGACTGGGCGTCAAAGAATTCGACACGGACACGGGAGCTGTCGCCGATGCCCCGCATGTCCGCCTTGAAGATACGCCGTTTGGTTCCTTATGGAGGCAAAACGGCAAGTGGTTTGCTTTTCACAATGACGAACATTCTTTAATCCTTCAGCATAAACAAAAAATATGGAGGGTTACACCGGATTACGCAACGTCGCTGAGGTACTGGATTATCTTCAGGAATTTCAGAATTCGACATCAGGGGAAACGGGTGTTTTCCATATGGTATAAACCCAAATACCTGTTTTTCTGGTTAATCGATCCCACGTATGACGGTATTGACGCGGAAAGCGATGATTTTTTCCTGTATGTAAGAAATATGTGGAAGGCCTGGGCGAAAAAGCCTTTTTCGGAATTCAAAAAAAGATGGGATGAAAATCATGAGTCTTCTCATAACTCATAATAAAAAGCTGTCCGATTTCCCCAAGCGGTTGAATCATACAAAACGTCTTGTCGGAGAACACCGACGTTTCAGCATAGGCCTGTCCCCCGGGCTTTGGGGCTGGAAAAAACGCCGCATCTGCAAAAAAATTTTAAATCCTTTATTGCTCTTTATCGAACTGGCCGCAGTTTATGATTTGAAAACCGACACGCCCCAATTCAAAAAAATTTCGCCGTATGTAAAACGGCGCAACAGCCGGCACGAACTGGATTTGGCAGGCCGGACATGGCAGGATTTTCTGCCGATCCTCTACAAACCACGGGTTTTTTCTACCATTCACGAAATCCGCAGCAGTATATTGCTGGCGTGTAAAAACGGCGACATTCCCTGGGATAAAATTTTCCGGGAAGCCTCCGGCCCGTTTGTTGTCGGCAATCCCAGCGTCGGGTGTGGTACAGCCGTATTGCAATACACGGAAAGAAATTTGGACAAGGGATTGATTTATATCGTCATCGAAAAGATCAACAGCGGCCTGGAAAGCATTACGATCATTTCAGAGAGAAACACTGTTTTGCGCCTTTTTGATTTAGCTACTCAAATATGCCAATGGCTCAGAATAGATCATTTCGATATTGAAGCAAAGGAGTAACCCCGATGAGAATGATTGATTTTGATAAAAAATGCGCGGTAAAATCCATTGATCTGTATCTTACCATCGGCGAGGCAAGCTGGCTAAAAGAAGAGTTAGAGCGGCTTTTGCGCGATCCCGAAGCTGACGATCACTTTCATATTTATGATGAAAAAGACCAGAACCGGGAAATTTCCTGCTCTATCATTACGGAAAACAAGCTAAAAAAATTAAGCGGTTATAATAAACTGGAGCGGCAAATACTATCAGATTTTTTACGTTGACCTTTGCAATGAAGGAGTGAACTTTATGCAATGCCCGAAGTGCAATCACAAGATTTCCGATCAAAGTAAATCCTGTCTTTACTGCGGCGCGCCGATAGGGGATGAGGGGGCTGCTCCAAAAACATTTGCTTTTGCCGACAAGAACGGTTTGTTTATTCAAACAGAACAAACCTCTGTAGAAATAGACCATAAGAAAATAAACTTAGAGGATTTGCCCGAAGATATGCGCCTCAAACTTGAAGAAGCGATGCGCCAGGGCAAAAACGAAGTGGTGATTGAAAAAACCAGCACGGTAAGTAATTCACTGGATACCATGCCTTTGGAAAAAATATCTTCCGTGCTTGCCAAGATGAAGGATTTATTAGACCGCGGGCAAATGAATCATGAAGTTTACGAACCCATGGCTCTGAGTATAATCAAGGATTACCTAGCCACTTTAGACGATAAAGCACAGTTGACTTTTCTTGACGATAAACTTCCTGGTATTGCTCTGCATAAATACATGACGGAGGGAATGTTCAAAAAATTGGGACTGAGGGGACGGGGACGGCCAAAACCCTAAACCCTGAAACCCTGGGGTCGGACCAAGATAAATAGCGGTAATAATGGAGGTTGTTCAAAATAAACCCCCGTTTTTGGGGCTTAAACGGCCCTTTTTGAGGC
>JAFGHS010000069.1 GCA_016930075.1 Deltaproteobacteria bacterium | reverse complement strand
ACATAATTCGTAATGGGGGTCGGATTTCTCCGGATACAGATAGGCATCCCATTTATTCCGGGCCGACCGCAGCGCTTCCGTCCCCGCCTTGCCCCTGGCGGCGCTTTCCATATAAATCATCGACGATTCAGGAAAGAAGTGAAGCGGCTTCCGAAGCCCCTCCCAGTAAAGCTCCAGAAGGACGCGCAGATAATCTTCCGCGCCGTCCACGGGTCCGTAGCTGACGGCCTGATCTTCGGCAATCAGGATGGTGGTGGCCGTCGGCGCGCCTGCTGCCGGATGGTTCAGGATCAAATGATGGATCCAGGCCCGCAGCCGGTCGGCGGCTTTCAGTTTCGCCGGACGATACTGGAATTGATGATCTCCGTAAATCTGCGTTAGACGCCCCTTCAGTTCGTAATCGCCCACGGCAATCACTGCGTCAATGGGGTCTTTGAGTCCGCCGCTTAAGTGGGGCCGGACCCTGTTTACAAACGCCGCGGTTTCCCGGCTCAGGGAATCGTACAGATAGCTGCCGGGAGCGCCGTGGGGAAGCTTACCCCGCACCGCTGCCGCCTGCCGGTAATCCTCGATGTTCCTGCCCTGGAGGGCCCACCCCGCCAAATCCTGCTTCATGAAATACCTATCAAGATGATCGAGCTCGAAGGGTTCGTTCTCTTCCGGCAACTCCGGCAATTCGTCCAAATAGATGCCCAGGCAGTGGTTGAGAAAAAAGCGGGCGGGATTGGCAAAAAACCGGCAGAGGGTGTTCAGATCGATGCGCTTCCATTTGTCGGGAGGCTCCGAAAGCCCTTCGGTAATAAAAGCCGTCTGCGGTCTGTGCGGTGCCGAAGCGCTCCTCGCCGCCCGGAGATTTTCTTCGGAATAGCTGAAGAGGCTCCCGCGGCCCGAGAAGTATTCCGGACTGAATGCCTGAAGATGATGTTTGACGCAAATCCCCTCCCGGACAGCCTTCCCGAATCCCGTTTCAATGTAATCGGCAAGCTCGCTCACCAGAACCGACGGGGGTTTCAGGCTGTTGTCCTTCATGCTTTGGCCGCAGTAGCTGATATAGAGCTTTTCCCGTGCCGACAACATGGCCTCGAGAAAGAGATACCGGTCGTCGCTGCGGCGCGTGCGGTCGCCGCTGCGGGGCTTTTTTGCCATCAGGTCGAAGCCGAGGGGGCGTGATTGGCGGGGATAGGATTCGTCGTTCATGCCGACCATGCAGACGCATGTAAAGGGAATGCTCCGCATGGGAAGAATGGTGCAGAAGGTCACGCCGCCGCCGAGAAATCCGTAGCCCGCCCCCTTGTCTTCAAGATTTTTCTTGAGCCACGCCTTTATGACGTTAAGCCCCACGTCTTCGCGGAAAAGTGCGTCACCCGCAATATCGATCAGCTCGGCCAGGACGCTGCGGATTGATTGCATATCGCGCATCTCGTCCCCGTCGCCGGAGAATAACGCCGCGACGAGTTCCCCCAGCAGATCAGCCCACCGGCACAGGGTTCCTTTCTCTTCCAACGGGGCAATGAAACTAAACAGGGTTTCCACAAAGCTAAGAAAACGGCCAAGGATTTGCGCGTCTGCGCCTTCTATGTCACCGTAGGGAATCATCCCTTCAAACAGCTCGTTGTCTTCACCCGACGGGAGGGCGTACCCGAGGAGCAGCCTGTCAAGACCCGCGCGCCAGGTATTCAGCCATATGCCCGGCAGGCCAAAGGCTTTTTTATGATCGCCGTCCACGCCCCAGCGGATGCCCGTTTCTCGTATCCAGTGATGAATGAGCTCCAGGTCTTCTTCGGACAGGGAATATTTTTTCTGGACCGCCGCAGATTGCAGAATATCGAGGACGGCGGCGGCGGTGACGCGGCTTCCCGGCAGGCTCAGAATTTTCAGGAACGTCGCGATGAGATTGCACTCCTGGAGAAGCCCCCTGTCGGCTATGCTAAAAGGAATGTAGTGCGGATCATCGGGAGGAAGCGAAAAGACGGCCTGAATGAACGGCGCGTACGTTTCGATTTGTGGAATCATCACGAGGACGTCGTCGGCCTGAATATGGGGATTCTCCGCAAACACAGAAAAAAGGTAATCCTTAAGCGCCTCGATTTCCCGAAGGGGACTGTGGCAGGAGTGAATTTGTATGGAGGCATCCCTGTCACAGGACCCGTTTGCCGCGGAAAGATGTCTTTCCCTTAAGTTCAGGACATCCGACTGGATGGCCTTCAGGATGGTTGATTCCCCAGGGTCTTCATATTCCTGCTGTTCTTCGGCGGGAAGATCGGCCATCATTTTGAAAAAATCCCGCCCCAGGGTCCCCATGGAAGCAAGGAGGCTGTTGCCCGCATCCAGATAAAGGTCATCGGGTTCAAGATCAATGTCTTTCCGTCCTGCTACAATGCGGTCCGCCGCCTGATCGGAGACAATGTCGCCCCAGAATTCCCGGCAGGGATTCATAAGAAACATATGGATGTCGGTCTGCACCGAGAGGGCGCCCAGAATTTGAATATGAAAAGGGGGCAGCGCGGAAATGCCGAAAAGGGAGATGCGCTCGGGAATGCCCGCCGGACGCAGATTTTTTTCGCGCAGGGCTGTAAGCAGTTGCTGATAGAGGGCTGCCCTGTGGATAGGGCCTTTCCGGGCGGCGATGGCCCGCCAGAGGAGGGCCTGCCAGTCCTCATCCCGCCCCTGCTCCCAACCCAGAATCATATCGGGCCGGAAGAGAAGATACTGATCAAAAAGCCCGGCAATCCTGTCGGCAAGCTGAAACAACTTCAAGTCCCCTTCCCCCTTGCCGAGATAGGCGCCGATACTCTTAAAAGACGGCTGATCCAGCAAACCGGGCAGGATATTCATAACGTCCCAGGTCATGATGCCGGGTTCATAGGGGGATTTTTCCGGAACGGCAAGGAGGATGTGATGAAACAAATCATTGACGAAATGAATCGGATAAGGGAAGCGGCAATTCGCGCAGATGCCGTGGCGTTTGGCAAGCTCCATGGACAGCCAGCGCTCCATGCCCTTGCTCTGCACCAGAATGACTTCAGGGGCAAGCGGATGGCGAAGGGGCGCCTCCAGAGACGCCGCCAGATGCCTGCAAAGAATCTCCATCCTGTTGCTTGTATAGACCTTCAAACCGGGCATATATTTCCCTTATTCCGTTCTTCCCGTCATAAACGGAAACCCCGTTCTGCACATTATCCAAAACCTGCATGTTAACTACGCCAATCCTATCATCTTTTCAAGGAAGAATCGAAGCCTGCGGAAGGCGTGATCGTTTCAAAATGTCTTTTGCAAAATAAATTTCCTGATGAATAACCCGTCTAAATCCGTATATATAAGGAAATGAATGATATACGGAAAAATACAAAATTCTTGCGAATAAATGCTCAACGATATATATGTCAGCTTCTTCCGAAACCTCGGAATAGGGTGCCGGTGTTTTTTTGAAAATAACCGGGCAGTGTCGATAAACGGAAAACAACTTTTTATAAAAACCATATTAGAATGATGAATGAAAGAAATCTGTTATTCGGACAATATTTGCAGAAAAAAGGATTGATCACCTTTAAAGACGTCGCCGATGCCAGGATATTGCAGTGGGAAAATAACATAAAATTTGGGCAATACGCAAAAAAAAGAGATTGGCTAAGTGATGCGGACATAGCTCTGATCCTTGTTATCCAGGAAGAAACGTCTGAGAAATTCGGAGACATCGCCGTAAGAGAAGGCTATCTGACCAGGGAACAGGTCCATGAACTGTTGAGGATGCAAAATGACAACTATCTTCTGTTCGGACAGGCCTTAATAAAGCTCGGCGTTATTTCTGAAGAGGAGTTGATAGAAAATTTAAAAGATTTTAACAAACAAATGCTGAAAAAGTGATCGTTCAGGATTTTTTTTGGGCCATGTTTTCTTTTCGACGGCCATCACCGGTATTCCATCTGACCTCAATCGCCTGTTTGTGCCGCCGGCAATTCCGTCATTCCAGATGCGCGGCTTTCTTATCGAGACCTTTGGAAAACGGTTTTTATGTCATTGCGAGCGAAGCGAAGCAATCTCATAAGTATCCAATAATTGGAGAGATTGCCACGGCGCTATACGCATCGCAATGACAGGAAACAGAGAAATTCAAAGGTCTCTTATCGTGCATCCGGCGTCGTCAGGGCAATGCCCGGTCTGCTGAGTATCCGGAAGGTCAGAGCGCAGACTGAGATATTGTGACGGTTCATGAAGTAAGGTATATGGGGAAAAACAGATATTGGGAACAAACCATGAACATTTCGGAATGGCCGGATGAAAAACAAGGAGGACCTGTACCATGAAAATACGAATTTATTTAATGGCCGTGCTTCTTTTTTTTGTGAGTCTGCCCGTCGTTCACGCCCAGGAATACGGCAAAATGAAAGCGCTGCAGCAAAGAGCGGCGCAGATCACCAAACAAAAGAATGATTTTATTGTGCGCGTGCTGACCTCCTACGCCATCGGTTACGAACTTAATGCGCAGGGCACCGTCGTTCGCATAAATATGGACAATCAATGGCTGGACGTCAACGCTATCGACATTGTCCCGGTGCTCAAAGAGTCGGTGGATAAGCGCCAGTACGTTGCGGCTCATGAAATATTCTTCCATACCGCCGACAACAACATACTGGACCTGGTTTCGGAACTGATCATCCGCTGATTTTGCGCAAGGCAAAGCACGGCGGCGGCAAGAACGACGCCCGTCGTGAACCGGCAACGTGTCGCTGCATCTTATCGCCGTCACGGATTATTTCAAAAGCTTTGAATTTCTGTGTTTTGTGTCATTGCGAGGCGCGAAGTGCTGTGGCAATCTCTTGCATTATCGTATGCTTACGAGATTGCTTCGCTACGCTCGCAATGACAAAAGGGGCGTTTTTCAAAGGTCTCATTTCAGAGGCGGCGGGACGCCGTTTTCATCCCAGCCGCGGAGGCGGTAATAGTCTCCGATCATGAAGGCCATTTCTTTTTCCGTTATTTGATGGGCGGTTTTTTCGAGCTGCCGGTAAAGGTGTTTCGGCAGCTGATCGTCTTTCATGGTGAGTCCCTCGCGGATATTGAAATGTCTGACGAGGTTTGCAATGGCGTCAGCCTGCCGTTGCAGGTTTTCCCGGTCGCCGGGAAGACCTGTCGTCATCCGGATCATTTGTCCCAATTCATCCCACGTATAGAAATCCCGGAAAAAACGGCAAAAGATCATCGTATCAAAGAGCGTGAGACGATCTTCAAAATCCAGGAAAAGCTTCGCCTTCCCTTCAACGGCATCCGCTGCAATCATGCCGCTTAACTCCGGTTTATAGAAGGTCGCTCTCAGATGGCAGGCGCCGCGATCGGATACGGCATACCCCAGGCCCATGCCTTTGAGAACCCGCGGATCGTAACCGGCAGGCTCCAGCCCCTTCACATGAACGGCCATATCCGCCATGTCCCACTGATCGGCGGCGAACCGAATGCCTTCGGCCAGAACAGCCCCGATGCCCTGCCGGGCGGCCATCATCTTGAGGAGGCCGGCGATAGCATCGACATCGCCGTAGTCGATGGCGTAATTGATCTTTCCCCTTTTTGCCGCTTCTATGGAAAAGGCGCATAAATTGCCCGCCGAGATGGTGTCCATGCCGAGGCGGTCGCAAAGGTCGTTGAGGTAAGCGATTTCTTCGATTTTGTCGATGAGGCAAAGTCCGCCAAAGGCGTAAATGGTTTCATATTCGGGCCCTTCGATTTTCAGCCCCTGGTGCCTGCCCTCTTTTACCGTAGCGAGGCGCCCGCAGGCCATAAAGCACTTGAGGCAGGCCCGGGGCATCACGGAGAGCTTTTCATGGAGGGCATCGGCGCCGATGGCTTCCCACCGGTCGTATTTTCCTTCCGTCCAGTAACGCGTGGGAAAGGCATTGGCCTGGTTCATCACTTTCACCATCTGGGATGTCCCCATGCTCTTGTAGGCCTTCGTTGTGTTGCTGTCCCGGTTTGTTTCGGTAAACTTTTTGGCGTATTCACGGACGGCTGCCGCATCGAAAAGCTCCCGTTTGCGGTTTCCCTCGAAAAGAATGCCTTTCAGTTTTTTCGAGCCCATGACGGCGCCGACACCCGTCCTGCCCGCCGAGCGCCAGTAATCGTTTTCAATGACGGCAAACCGGACCAGATGCTCGCCGGCAGGGCCGATGACCACGGCGCCCGATCTCTTGTAATCGGGATTTTTCCCGGCGAAAAGCCGATGCACCGCGTCTTCGGCGGCATAGGTTTCCATGCCCCAGAGGGCGGCGCCGTCATGAAATAAAGCGCCGTCGGGATTGACGGTCAGAACCGTCGGGGAATCGGCAGCGCCGGTAATGATGACGGCGTCAAAGCCTGCGGCATCCACAGCCTCCGGCACTTTTCCGCCCGAATAAGACTCCGTATAAAAACCCGTCTGCGGAGACTTGGTGAAGACCCCGTAGCGGGATGATCCCCACAGAAGGCTGCCCGTCGCCGGTCCCGTTGCAAAAATGAGGCAATTGGACGGGCCGAGAGGATCGATGCCCGGCATATTGTGATGATACAGGAGATACGACCCCAGCCCTTTCCCGCCAAGGTATCGGGCCGGAATATCGTCGGAAAGCGGTGAAATCTGAAAGGATCGTTTATGTAAATCAACGATCAGGATGCGGTGGTAAAAACCCTTTATCATGGATGTCCTTCCTCAGGTTCATTTCAAAATACGGTCAAGCCCCTCGTGATAGAGGGGGTAGTCGATAAGATTGTTGTGTCCGCCGCCGGGGATGGCGATAAGTTCATGTTTGGATTTGATCAGCCCCTCAAGGCGCGTACTCGAGTCAAAAGGGATAATTTCGTCCTGAGTCCCGTGGAAAAGATAGACGGGACAGGCAACCTGGGGAATCCAGAGATCCGTGCGCAGCGGGTATTTGAATACAGTGTCGATGAGGGCCGCCGGCATGAATGGGATGAAGCGATTGGCAATGTCTTTGAGGCTGAAGTAGGGAGATTCCAGAATCAGCATCCGGGGTTTATTTTGCATGGCGACGCGACACGCAATGCCTGTGCCGATCGACCTGCCGTAAAGGATGATTTGCTCCTCCCGATAGATCGTTTTGACGTAATCATGGACAGCCGCCGCATCGTCATGGAGCATCTGCTCGTTTTGAATGCGGCCGGTGCTTTTTCCGTAACCGCGATAATCCACGACCAATACATCATAATGGCGGCCGGTAAAGTCCGGGGCGACATACCCCCAACTGCTCAGACTTCCGGCATTGCCGTGGAAGTAGAGGATAACCCCTTTGGCGTCTGCCGTTTTAAAATGCAGGGCATGAATCGTTGCTCCATCCACGGGAAGATTAACTTCCGCAAAACTTTCCGGAAAGGCAAACCGATAACCGGGGGGAAGGACTTCGGGGAAAAATATCATTTGCTCCTGATCAAAGCTCATAAGACCCCATCCTGAAAGAAATATGAACGTTAGAACCGCCGTTATTTTCACCCATAATTGTTCCTTGTCATTGAGTTTCATGGCAAGATCGGTTATTCAAAGCCGCCGCCGATACGGGGAATTTTTCATCGAGAAAGCCGGGCTTCTCCATAAGATCGGCGCCCGCCGGGGTCAGCATAAAGAAATCGGGCCGGCGATGCTCTTCATACAGTCCCCGCGTCAAATCAATATACCCGGCATCATAAAGATAATAAAGATCAAAGATGTTCGTCCGCCCCCGCGATTGATGCCAGTTGAACTCTTCAGGTTCGCAATAGATATATTCAGGATAGGCATGGTAGGCTTCGTGCAGCAGGCGCCGCCGGTTATGGTTGATCTCATCATATGTTCGGATGAGAAGAGGCGCTGTGCTTTCCATGGCTGTCATTTACAGAAACTGTTTTGCGGCGCCGGCACCGGTTGCATCCATTTATTGGCGCTGCCGTCATAAAACCATTTATCGGGAAACCCTTTCCGTCTGGAAAAAGAGGGACTTTCCGCCCATTTGGTCAAATCTTCATAAGCCTGATTGATTTTTCGAAACGCGGCTGCATCGCCGCCCAGATCCGGGTGGTAAATTTTCGCTTGCCGACGATAGGCGTTTTTCACAATTTTCGACAACTCGGCCGAATATAAATCCTCCTTGCTTAAGTTGAGATAGATGAGGGAAGCCGATTTAATGAGCGGCGTGGTTATCGTGGAAGGCCTGACAGAGAAAGCAGGATTGGGATTGCAGTTCGCCAGTTTGAGAACATGCATGGATGCCAGGTATCGTTTGTTGGTTCTATGTTTTTCAGCCCACCAAGACTCGCCCAATATATTGCTCATGGCGCTGAAATCTTCGCCGGGTTTTGCGCCGGGAGACCGGGGATAGAAGAAGCTGTATATCTGCCTGTACCCGTAAGGCAACAGGTCCATGATGATCATAATATCGGAAAAGTAAAAGGTCGCATAACGGGTGTTCAATGCCTGAAGAAGTCCCGTCCTCATATCGAGCTTGCTTCTTAAGATCTGACGGCATTCGATGGAACAGTACTTCTTCCTGCCCATATTTTCCGTCGTGCCGCAGGACAGGCACCTGTTTTGCTTATTGTTGCCGGGTTTCCGGACGATGATTTCTTTCATTATTCAACCACCGGGAGCGATGATTTATTTTCTATCATTTATTTGCCGTTGACACGCAAGATTCCGTATCTTAATATCGCAGGCCGGGCATGGGACGTCCTTGCTTATTTACCACCTTCAGGCTGAAACGGTCAAACTTTATCATCGAGAGGAGATGCACCAATGTACCATTATCAGCAAATCATTTACGCCAAAAAGGGCCCCGTCGCCCGCGTGAAAATGAACAGACCGCATTACCGAAACGCCCAGTCGCGCATCTTGCTTGAAGAACTTAACCGGGCCTTTAATGAGGCGGTCTCCGATGACGCCGTGCGCGTCATCGTTCTTTCCGGGGAAGGCGATCATTTCAGCTCCGGTCACGACCTCGGCACGCCGGAACAGAAGGCGGATCAAGCGCAGAGACCTTACGCCGACGGGACCTTAGGCAAATATCAGCGGCAATGGGAGCTGTTTCACGATATGGGGATGCGCTGGCGCGACCTGCCCAAACCGACTATCGCTGAAATCCATGGGTATTGCATCTTCGGCGGATGGCTGATTGCTTCCGCCATGGACATTATTGTGGCCTCCGAGGACGCCCTGTTTCTGCCCTCTTTCCTGCAATATTTCAGCGTCCCCTGGGACATCGGGGTCCGGAAGACGAAAGAAATCCTCTTTCAGATGCGGTTTATCAAAGCAAAAGAGGCCATGGACCTTGGTTTTGTTAACATCGTAACATCGCGGGATAAACTGCGGCAGGAAACACAGACCCTGGCCGAACGGATCGCCGAATCGGATCCGCTTTTCACCCGTCTGGTCAAGTTGTCGATCAATCAGGTGCAAGACGCCGGGGGATTCCGGGTGGCGGCGCAGTCGGCGTTTTCCAACTACATGCTTATCTCCCAAGCCGGTCTTGTAAGGTCGCAGCAGGAAATCGATGAGGGGAAACGCAGCCTCTCCAGGGTGGATCAGGCCTTTAAACACCTGAAAGAATCGGCTTGACGCGCAGGGATAAAGGGATGATCTTCTAAATATCTTTGGTATCCTTATTCAATTTCAGACGACCATCCTTGATCATGGCGGCCTTATTGCCGTCAATCCATGAACGGATTGCCTCCATCTTCTTTATCCGCAGAAGCTGGTTTTTCAGCGCATCTTTTTGTTTCAGGAAGTCATTGTTGTCTATTGCGCCCCGCTCCCGGAAATAAATGATGACATAATTTCCGTCGATGAGAAAAGCGCTCGCTCCATAAGGTTTTTTCTCGGAAAGCTGATACAGGGCATCACTCAACTCCGGAGAAAAACCGACTTGCGGAATGGGGGACCGGGGAGAAAAAAAGCCTGATTGATTGATATTTATGTTCTTTTCCCGAGAAATTTGCTGTAGCGATTCGCCTCCCTTTAATCGTAAGACAATTGCCTCTGCCTCTTTACTGCACAGTTTTTGCGCTTCCGCCTGGATATACCGCCCGGCGACTTCCGGCTCCACATCCTTAAACGCCGGCGTGTAGGCGGGTTTTTTCGCCGCCAGCATGAAAAGGTAATAACCGTCGTCCGAGGAAATGACCCGGCTCATTTCATTCTTTTCGAGACCGAATACAATATTCGCTAAATCCGGGACATTCCTGAATACGGCGGGAGGATTTTTAGCCGTAAAGAAGTCTGTTGTGGAAATTTTGAGCTTGTTCTCCGCTGCATAAGCGTCAAAATTCTCTTTTTGGTAAATGGTATCATGGGCCTTCTTGGCATCATCTCCTGCGTAACGCATCCCGGCGATTTGTTTCAATTCGGCAACGATTTTACTTTCCACCGCCGACAGGGGGTAAACTTTACCATCAGCCGTTTTCCATTGTGATTTATGGCTGTCGTAATAACTCTGCACGTCATCCGGGGGAATATTTACCTGGGGTGCATAATGATTGCCTAAAAAAGCGATGTATTTGATTTGAACCTGATCGGGAATGCGAAAAGCGCTCTGATTGGCTTTGTAATATTCCTCCAGTTGGGCCGTCGTCGGTTTGATCCTGCCTGCGAAATCGGGGGGAGACAACTTCATGTAGTCAATCCTGATCTTTTCCATCTGAAGCTGGTACAGATCATATACTTCCTGATCCGTGATTTTGACGGCATCAGCAATGAGTTCTTCCAGTTTGGCTGCGGTGATCATCTTTTGCTGGACCGCCTCGAATTCCTCAGGCGACATTTTGATAGAGCGCAATGCGTATTGATAGGCGCGTTCATTGAAAACGTTGTTTGCCTGAAACGACGGATTCGCCATGATAAGCGCCTTCACTTCTTCATCGGTCGTTTTAATCCGGTACTGCTCCGCCTTTTTCAGGATGACGGCCTGATCGATCAGGTTATCCAGGGCCTTTTGCTTGAGGTTCATCTGCTTGAGAATTTCATTGTTGAGGCTGCCGCCATACATCTTCTCATAGTATAAAATCAAATTTCCATATTCTCTCTGCACGTCGGCAACGGAGATCATCTTGCCGTCGATGGTGGCGACGGTCTGAGTTTTCTGTCTGCCGCTCATGGAACCGAAATACAAAACGAAAACAATAATGATAATACCCAGCAAGACTTTCATGATCCAGCTTCTGGCATGTTTTCTCATCAGATCAAGCATATCTTGTCTCCTGCCCTTTTTTTAAGTTGGGCATAAGTATTATAGTACCGGGGAAAATGCAATAATTTTTTAGAAAAATGCATTGATTAGGTCGGGGAAATGCTGTATACAAAATCCTCTTTATCAAAAAAAGATTATCCGGAAAAAAACGGCAACATAGGAGGAAGTCCTTGCTTTTTGACTTTATTTTGGGGAAATTTTCCAACGATCTGGCCATCGATCTGGGAACGGCTAACACACTGGTATTTGTAAAGGGTAAAGGAATCGTATTGAGCGAGCCGTCGGTTGTGGCGGTGCACATGGATTCACGGGGCGTTAAAAAGGTTTTGGCCGTAGGCGCCGAAGCAAAAAAGATGCTGGGGCGGACGCCGGGCAATATCGTTGCCATCCGGCCCATGAGAGACGGCGTCATCGCTGATTTTGACATCACCGGCGCCATGCTGAAACATTTTATCTTAAGCGTTCACAACCGCCGCGCCCTGGTCAGACCGAGAATCATCATCTCCATCCCCTCGGGCATTACACAGGTCGAAAAGCGGGCTGTCCGCGAATCCGTGGAATCCGCCGGCGCACGGGAGATATATCTCATCGAAGAACCCATGGCGGCGGCCATCGGCGCCGGGCTTCCCATCACTGAGCCGATCAGTTCCATGATCGTCGACATCGGCGGCGGGACGACGGAAGTGGCCGTCATATCCCTGGCGGGAATTGTGTACTCCAAATCCGTGCGCGTTGCCGGCGACAAGATGGACGACGAAATCGTGCAGTATCTGAAGCGAAAATACAGCCTCCTCATCGGGGATCGGTCAGGCGAGGTTATCAAGACATCCATCGGCTGCGCTTATCCTGAAAAGGAGCCAAGAACCATTGATGTGAAAGGGCGGGATCTGATATCGGGCATCCCCAAGACTATTGAAATCAACTCTGAAGAGGTCCGCGAAGCGATTGCCGAACCGATCAGCCTCATTATCGACGCCATCAAAGACGCCCTGGAAAACGCCCCGCCGGAACTGGCCGGCGATATTGTGGACAGAGGAATCGTATTGACCGGCGGCGGCGCCCTTTTAAGAAATATTGATATTTTGGTCCGTGAAGAAACAGGCCTTCCCATCACCATTGCCGATGATCCGCTTTCAACAGTTGCCAAAGGCGCCGGGATGGCCCTTGATCAGTTGGATATCCTCAAAGAAGTTACGTTCCAGGTATGACGGCTGTTGTTGGGACAAAGCATATATCCCTTTTACTTTCCCGCGGGATGCATCGCTATTTTTTTTATATTTCCGGCAGAAACTTGCAGCAACGGATCATCCGTAATCGCATATCTTATCCTGCCCATGCACCGACTTTCCATTTTCAGATGTTTAAAAACAACGACTGCGATACGGCTGTTAATGCGTTTTGAATTCATTTATTTTTTGAGTGAAATATGTCATTTTTCAAAAGACATAAAAATGTTATAACGGCATGTATTTTAATCATTATTTCTCTTGTCGTTTTGTCTTATAACGTGAAGCAACCCTCTGCGGGACCCGTCAGAAAACTGGTTATGGAAATCAGCGCATCCCTTGTGTTCAGCATCAACAGTTCTATAGGCGCCGTCAAAAATCTATGGAACAGGTATCTGTTTCTCGTCGGCATGGAAGCCGAGAACAGGCGTCTCCGGGAACAGAATGCTCAGTTGCTGGGTGAACTCATCAAATACCGGGAGGGGTATCTGGAGGCAAAACGTCTTCAGGATATTTTGAACCTGAAAAAAGATGCCCCTCATCCCGCCATCGGCGCACAAGTGATCAATAAATCGGACACGGCCTTGCTGAAAACCATTATGATCAACCGGGGCACAGCCCATGGATTGAAGGCGGGCTTGCCCGTTATCGCATCGAAAGGCATTGTGGGAAGAACCACGGAGGCGTCCTGGCACGCATCAAGAGTTCTTTTGGTGATCGATGAAAACAGCAATATTGATGCGGTAATTCAAAGAACGAGGACCCAGGGCATTTTGCAGGGCGCCGGCATTACGGGGTGCAGGCTTAAATATGTTTTGAAATCCGATGACGTCAGACAAGGCGATGTGGTCATTACTTCCGGCCTGGGAGGCATTTTCCCAAAAGAAATCCTTCTCGGCGTTGTAACCAGGGTTGACAAGGGACACTCGGATCTGTTTCAGAAAATTGAAGTGCATCCATCCATTGACTTCAATAAACTGGAAGAAGTATTGGTCCTGGTAGGTGGTGATAAAAAATGATGTATTTTATCCTGTTGCCGCTGATTCTGTTGATCATGGTTTCTTTTCAGGCAACCGTTTTGGACAACCTGTTTTTCGGCAAAAGCGGCGTCGATCTTTCAATAATTATTGTCATTTATATCGGATTGCGGATAAAACCTTTGCAGGGTGGAATTCTGAGTCTCCTGATCGGTTATTTTATCGATTGCACAACGGGCGTTCTGTCAGGTCTTCATGCCTTCACCTACGTTGTTCTTTTTTTTACAGCCAAGCTTTATTTCTTGCGGATCAGGGCCGATAAGTTGGCGTTTATGGCGTTTTTCTGTTTTATGAGTATTCTTTTAGAGGGCTTTGCCGTATTGTTGTTCTACGGGATGTTGTATGAAAACGGCATATTGCATAATTTACTGGCCTTTACCCTGCCGCGTGCCGTTGTCGGCGGTATTTTGAGCCCCGTAATATTTGAAATATTCCATTTTGTCGAGGGTGCATTAGGTTATGAAAATACGGGACCGTTTGAACGGGCATGACGCAAGTGAATACCGGCCAAAAATGAAGATATTGTTCGCCATTGTAGCCGTCTGCCTCTCCATTCTCATCGTCCGGTTGTGGTATCTTCAGGTGATCAGGGGTGACGAGTTAAAGCAACGATCCGAAAACAACAGTATCCGCCTCCGGAAAATCGTACCGTCGCGGGGCTACATCATGGACAGAAACGGTCTTGTCCTGGTGGAGAATCAGCCGGCATTTAATATCGTCTATGTTCCGAACCGGGCAAAAGACATACACGGCATCCTGAAAAAAATGGAACATCTTTACGCCGAAAACTCGTTGTCTTTTCCATCCGATCCGTTTCTCAATAAAAGCATCAAACCTTTTGTGCCTATTAAACTGGAAAAAAATATCAGCCGGGAAAAATTGGCCCTTGTGGAAACAAACGCGATTGATCTGCCCGGAATATCCATCGAGGTGGTGCCGGTCAGAAAATATTCCGGCGACAAGATGATGTCCCAGATCATCGGCTATATCGGCGAGATCAGCCAAAAGGAACTGGAGAAAAACGAGACCGGTGATTACAGTTCGGGCGATTTCATCGGCAAGCAGGGGATAGAAAGGTATCTTGACCCGTATTTGCGCGGGAAAAACGGCGCAGAACGCGTTGAGGTCAATGCGCTGGGCAGGACATTAAAAACCGTCGGCGCAATCGAGCCGACCCCCGGTCATAATATTGTTCTGACCATCGATTATGCACTTCAGAAGACCGCCTGGGACGCCATCGACGGCAAAGCCGGCTCCGTTGTCGTCATGGACCCGCGGGACGGCTCCATTCTTGTCATGGCCAGTTCGCCGTCTTTTGATTCCAATCTTTTTCTTGGAGGAATTTCTTTTGCGGATTGGGAACGCCTCGCTAGCGACCCGCTTTACCCCATGGAAAATAGAGCCATATCGGGGCAATATCCGCCCGGATCGACATACAAGCCGATTATTGCCGCCGCGGCGCTTCAGGAAGGGATCATCACGCCGGATACGACTTTTTTTTGCGACGGCACATTTTCATTCGGCAATCGGACATTCCGGTGCTGGCAAAAGCACGGCCACGGCAACGTGAACCTGCACCGGGCCATTGTTGAATCATGCGACGTCTATTTTTACAATGTGGGCAAGATGCTCGGCGTCGATAAATTGCATGAATATGCAAGAGGATTCGGCCTCGGAGAACAAACGGGCGTCGATCTGCCCCGCGAGAAGAGCGGACTGGTGCCCTCAAAGCAATGGAAAATGAAGCGGTTTGGAAATGCTTGGCAACCGGGTGAAACCATATCGATTTCCATCGGCCAGGGCTACAATCTGGTCACGCCTCTGCAACTGCTCAACGCCTATTGCGCCCTGGCAAACGGCGGAACCTTGTATCGACCGATCATTATTAGACGAATCGATACGCCGGACGGCAAACCTTACAAGGTATTCAATCCGGAGAAAAGAGGAAAGATCCCTGTGTCTCAAAAAAACATCGATATATTAAATTATGCCCTCTGGGGCGTGGTCAATGAAGGCGGGGGAACAGGATATGCCCTCAGAAGAGCAGAGGCGGACGTCTGCGGAAAAACCGGGACTTCGCAGGTCGTCGGCTTGCCGTCGGATGAAAAAGCCCGCCGCCTGAAGCAGATGGCTCTGCGATATAAGGATCATGCGCTGTTTGTTTGTTTTGCCCCTTATAAAAATCCGGAAATCGCCGTTGCCGTCGTCATGGAAAACGCAGGCGGAGGAGGCGCTGCAGCTGCGCCGGTTGCCAGAAAAATCATCGACGCTTACTTCAATGCCAAAACACCCGTAAAGAAACGACAACCTCTCATGGCAGATCACACTGCAGGGGAAAATCGAGGTTAGAATCACCATTTTGGGATCAGACCATGAAATTTGACCGGCGATTGTTTACAAGTTTTGACTGGACCCTCTTTTCTGTGGTTCTCGGTTTGGTGATCATCGGCATTGTGAATATATACAGCGCCGGCTTCAGTATGCACGAAATCAAACAAAACCCGCAATACATCAAGCAGATACAGTGGGTTATCGTGGGTCTCGCGGCAATGGTCGTCGCCTTCTGTATCGATTACCGGATTATCGCCCGATATGCCTACGTTATTTACGGCATTTCGCTGCTGCTCCTGATTGCGGTATTTTTATACGGAACGACAACAAACGGCTCTCAGCGATGGATCATCCTCTGGGGGTTTTCCTTTCAACCGTCGGAGTTGATGAAACTGACCGTGATCATAGCCCTGGCAAAGTTTTTTGATGATTACAACCTGACGGGTGGTTATGAGTTAAGGGACCTGTGTGTTCCTTTTCTCATTATGCTGGCGCCGTTTTTGTTGATCATAAAACAACCCGACCTGGGCACGGCCCTCATTCTTGCCATTATCTTCGTGTCCATGGTCATCTTTGTCGGCATCCGCTTTAAATCATTTTTGATTGCATGCTGCACCGGTCTGCTGCTGGCGCCGCTCTCCTGGTTTTTTCTCAAGGAATATCAGAAGGAACGCATCCTGACCGTTTTCAACCCTGAAAGAGACCCCCTGGGAACGGGGTATCACATTATCCAATCCATCATCGCCGTAGGATCAGGGGGAATATTCGGCAAAGGATATTTAAAAGGCACCCAGACGCAACTGCAATTTTTACCTGAACAACATACCGATTTTGTTTTTTCCGTATTTGCCGAAGAGTGGGGTTTTCTGGGCGGCTTTCTGCTGGTATTTATGTTCTTGATGCTGATCTTATGGGGGTTCAAGATCGCTTTGCATTCCCGTGACCTGCTGGGCACGCTCATCGCGTACGGCATTACCATGCTCATCTTCTGGAAAGTCTTCATCAATATCGGGATGGTGCTCGGCATTCTTCCCGTGGTCGGCATCCCCTTGCCGTTTTTAAGTTACGGAGGGTCCGCCATTGTCGTGCTGATGATGGGCATCGGTATTTTAATGAATGTGAGCATGCGGCGATTTATTCTTCAATCTTGACGCCTTCCGGCCTCCCGAAAAATTATGATACGGTAAGCTCATTTTTTTAAGCCAAAAAGTGCTTGACAAGCGTTCATAGTTATGATTAGTAGTCCGCGTTTTTAATGAAAAAAGTCGTCTTGGGGCATGAAGTGGATAGCGTTCGTATCAGGAGCTATGGAGAAACGGTTCTCGATAGAGTAAATAGCAATACATTGGGGTTCAATAGATGAAGGCAGCCGGATGGATAAGATTTTCTTGTTCATTCGGCTTTTTTTTCGATATTTTTTAGAGGTAACGGACAGTGGTTAGTCTTAATTTGGCACATATAGTTATCCAGATGGTTAATTTTATCCTTCTCATCTTGATATTGAATGTTCTTCTTTATAAACCGATTTTAGGCATCATCGAGCGCAGAAATGCAAAGCTGAGCGGTTCACAGGAAGAGATAAAAGGCCTTAATCAGAGGGTGTTGGATAGGATGGCCGATTATGAGGAAAAGATCAAGCAGGCAAAAACGGCCGCTATGGAACAGAAAAATGAGCTTCTCAAACAAGGATCGGATGAAGCAAAAAATATTATCGATGCCGTGAGATCCGACCTCCCGCAATTTTTATCCCAGTACCAAAACCGCATGGATGAAGAAATCGATCAGGCAAGGCGCATTTTAGGCGATCATTCCCGGAAAATTTCACTTGAGATCGCAGAAAAAGTGTTGGGGAGGAGCCTCTAAATGAACGTTTATTTTAAGAATATACCCGTGAAACGATTCTTTTTGCATCTTGCCTCAATCGCCGCCTTTGTTATGCTCTCATCAGCGGTAGTCTACGCCTCAGGCGGCGGAGAGGAAGCCCATGAGGGAAATAACTGGATTGATTTTGCATGGAGAACATTGAACTTTGTTATCCTGGCAGGATTTCTTTACTGGCTCGTCGGCAACAAAATAAAAGAGTTCTTCGTCGGACGGAGCGCGGATATTAAAACCTCTCTCGCGGAAGCCATAGCCGCCAAAGAGGAAGCCGAAATGAAATACAAGGAATTATCGGACAAACTGGATAAGGCGACAGGCGAGATCACGGATATATCCGATATGATCAAAGCGCAGGGCCTGGCAGAGAAAGAAAGAATCATTGAAGACGCGAAAAAAGCGGCGGACAAGTTGAAAGAGGATGCGCAGCGGCGGGTCGAACAGGAATTCAACAAGGCAAGCAACCAGTTGCGGGCAGAGGCGGTTGCTTTATCCTTGCAGATAGCGGAAGACATTCTGAAGAAAAACGTAACTATTGAAGACCACGAAAACATGGTTCGTGATTATTTGGACAAGGTGGTGATAAAACATTGATCAGCAGCAATATAGCAAAGCGATATGCACGGGCATTTTTTGACATAGCCGGAGAAGACAATCAGTACGAAAAATACTTTGGTGAGTTGCAATCTGTCTCTTCAATCATCGGCGGCAATAAGGATCTCAAGGAGTTTCTATCCAATCCCATCTTTGACCAGTCCGATAAAAAGGTCGTCGTCGGTCAAATCCTCGGCAAGGTCGATATTTCTCACATGACGGAGAATTTTATCAATCTCCTCGTCGACAAACGGCGCATCGACGTCCTGCCTGATATCGCAGACAGTTATCGGGAACTGATGGACGGTACTTTAAGGAAAATTCAGGTCGAGGTCAAAACGGCTTTTCCTCTGAAAAGCGACCTGATGGAGCGTCTGCAAAAAAGCCTCGAAGTAATGACCGGCAAAGCGGTGGAAATGGCTGTCTCTGAAGATGCCTCATTGCTTGGCGGTCTCGTTGTCAAAGTAGGCGACACCTATTATGACGGAAGCATAAAAACTCAGCTGAACAATATAAGGAATCTCTTGGGGGAGGAGTTGTAAGACATGGAAACGATCAAGGCAGAGGAAATAAGTCAGATTATTTCCAAGCAGATAAAGGAATATGAGAAGAAACTCGATATCAGCGAAACCGGAACGGTCCTGTCCGTCGGCGACGGCATTGCCAGAGTTTATGGCGTGGAAAATGCGATGGCCATGGAATTACTGGAGTTTCCCGGCGGCATATTGGGAATGGTCCTCAATCTCGAAACGGACAACGTGGGCGTTGCCGTTCTCGGCGAAGTGACCCACATCAAGGAAGGCGACATTGTCAAGAGAACGGGAAAGATCGCCCAGGTTCCTGTGGGAGAAGCTCTTTTGGGAAGGGTCATCGATGCGACGGGCGCCCCCATTGATGGGAAGGGTCCCATAGAGACAAGCGAATTCCGTAGAATTGAAATGATTGCCCCCGGCGTTATTCAGCGCCAGCCGGTTAATCAACCGATGTACACGGGTCTTAAGGCCATCGACGCCATGACGCCCATCGGCAGAGGCCAGCGTGAGCTGGTCATCGGTGACAGGCAGATCGGCAAGACGGCTGTGTGTATCGACGCCATTTTGAGACAGAAGGATACGGGCGTCAAATGCATCTATGTCGCTATCGGTCAGAAAAAATCAACCGTCGCCCAGGTCGTGGAAAATCTCAGAAAGTATGACGCCCTGCCCTACACATGCGTCGTATCGGCCTGTGCGAGCGACCCGGCCACGCTGCAATACATTGCGGCTTACGCCGGCTGCAGCATCGGCGAATATTTCCGCGATAAGGGGCAAGACGCCCTCATTATTTATGACGATCTTTCCAAGCAGGCCGTTGCCTACCGGCAGATTTCGCTTCTTCTCCGGCGGCCTCCGGGACGTGAAGCCTATCCGGGCGACATTTTCTACAACCACTCACGGCTTCTGGAGCGCGCAGCACGCGTGAGCAAGGAATTGGGCGGCGGGTCCCTGACGGCGTTGCCGATCATCGAAACACAGGCCGGCGACGTGTCTGCCTACATTCCGACGAACGTTATTTCCATCACGGACGGTCAGGTTTATCTTGAGCCGAACCTGTTCTTCTCCGGCATCCGGCCGGCCATCAACGTGGGTCTTTCCGTGTCCCGCGTCGGCGGCGCCGCCCAGGTGAAGGCGATGAAGCAGGTCGCGGGAACCTTGAAGCTCGATCTGGCCCAGTATCGCGAATTGGCCGCTTTCGCTCAGTTTGGAAGCGACCTCGATAAAGCAACCCAGGCGCAGCTCGACCGCGGCATACGTCTTGTTGAAATATTGAAACAGCCGCAGTTCCAGCCCATGTCTCTGTCGAAACAGGTGGTTATCCTGTATGCCGGCACACGCGGTTTCCTGGATAAATATGATGTTGAAGCCTTGAAAAATTACGAAGCCCAGCTTTTGCAGTTTATTGAAAGCAAGCATCCGGAAATTTCGAGCGAGATTGACGATAAAAAGATTCTCAGTCCCGAACTTGAAAACAAGATGAAAGAAGCCTTGAAGGAGTTCGATACGGTATTTGTTGCCCAGTAGAAGCGATGGATTCAATCAACATTGCATCCGCGGGCTTATCTCACATATGAGTGATTCAATATATAGAGGAGTAGATTTTAATGGCCGCGCTAAAGGACATTAAAAGGAAGGTCCAGGCAGTTTCAAAGACAAAGCAGATTACAAAGGCCATGAACATGGTTGCGGCGTCGAAGTTCAAGAATTCCCAAGTCAGAATGGAGAATTTCAGGCCCTATGCCACAAGATTCATGGATGTCTTGAACAGCCTGGCCCTGAGGGTCGAATCGGATACACATCCCTTATTGGCCGTAAGAGATCCCAACAGAATTCGTGCCATCTGCATGACGTCGGACCGCGGGCTTTGCGGCGGTTTCAATACCAATTTAATCAAGTTGACGGAACGATTCATCAAAGAGAAAACCGGCGAGGGGAAGGATGTCTCATTGATTCCCGTAGGCCGTAAAGGAAGGGATTACTTCAGGAAAAAGGCTTCCATCATCAATGACCGCGCCGATGTATTCGGAAAGTTCGACATCAGTCTTGCCGTGAAGATTTCGGACGACATCATCCCGCCCTTTGTTAAAGGGGACTATGATGAACTGTACATCATTTACAATGAATTTGTGAATGTATCCGTCCAGCGGCCCGTTGTGGTGAGACTCTTCCCGCTGCCTTCCATCGGCAAGGATGTGGATATCGATCCGGAGAAAAGGCTTGATTATATCTATGAACCGTCCGATGAGGTTTTGCTGGAAAGACTGCTGCCCATGTACATCCATGTCCTCATATTCAGGGCCCTTCTCGAAACATCGGCCGGTGAAAACGGCGCGAGGATGGCTGCCATGGACAATGCCACAAGAAACTGCGAAGATTTGATCAGCAGCCTGACCCTGAAATACAATAAGGCAAGACAGGCCGCCATTACGGCGGAACTGATGGATATTGTGGGCGGCACGGAAGCATTGGCAAAAGGATAGCCTTTTTTATAATACAGGAAAGTAAGTTAATAAATTCTCTACAGATAATTGAAGGAGATGGGTATGAATATAGGAAAGATAGTGCAAGTCATTGGACCGGTTGTGGACGTATCGTTCGGGGAAGGCAATCTGCCTTCGATCTTGAATGCCGTCACCATCACCAACCCCACGATTAACGATCAACCGGAAAACCTGGTCGTTGAGGTTGCACAGCACCTGGGCGACAATGTCGTCCGATGCATTGCGATGGACATTACGGATGGTCTGGTAAGGGGCATGAACGCAACGGATACGGGCGCCCCGATCATGGTGCCCGTGGGCAAAGAGTGTCTCGGCAGGATACAAAACGTGGTTGGCAGGCCCGTCGATGGCTTGGGCCCTATTGACGCAAAAAACTTTATGCCGATCCACAGGGAAGCGCCGTCGTTCCTTGAGCAGGATACATCGGTTCACGTTTTGGAAACGGGCGTGAAGGTTATCGATCTTCTGGTGCCGTTTCCCCGGGGCGGCAAGATGGGCATGTTCGGCGGTGCCGGCGTCGGGAAAACCGTCGTTATGATGGAGATGATTCATAACATCGCCATGCATCACGGCGGCATTTCCGTGTTTGCCGGTGTCGGTGAGCGGACCCGTGAAGGAAACGACCTGTATCTGGAAATGAAAGATTCGGGCGTTATCAAGCAGGCTGCCTTGATTTACGGACAGATGACGGAGCCGCCCGGCGCAAGGGCGCGAGTCTCCTTGACGGCTTTGGCGGCTGCCGAGTATTTCCGGGATGTGGAAGGACAGGACGTGCTTCTGTTTGTCGATAACATCTTCCGGTTTACCCAGGCCGGCGCCGAGGTTTCGGCCCTTCTGGGCCGCATGCCGTCCGCCGTCGGTTACCAGCCGACCCTGGCCACGGACCTTGGAGAACTTCAGGAAAGAATTACCTCAACCACGAAAGGTTCCATCACCGCCGTCCAGTGTGTTTACGTTCCGGCGGACGACTTGACGGACCCCGCACCGGCGACAACCTTTGCCCACCTTGACGGGACCGTCGTTTTGTCGCGCCCCTTGACGGAATTGGGCATCTACCCGGCCGTCGATCCTCTGGATTCGACATCCCGCATATTGGATCCCAACGTTTTGGGCGTCGAGCATTATCAGGTGGCCCGGCAGGTGCAGGTAACCTTGCAGAAATACAAGGACCTTCAGGACATTATTTCCATCCTCGGTATGGACGAGCTTTCGGAAACAGATAAGCTGACGGTCAGCAGGGCAAGAAAGATTCAGAGATTCCTGTCTCAGCCCTTCTTCGTCGCGGCCCAGTTTACAGGTTCCGAAGGAAAATTTGTTTCCGTTGCCGATACGGTGAAAGGATTCAAAGAAATCCTTGAGGGCAAGCATGATGATCTGCCGGAACAGGCGTTCTATATGGTCGGCGGTATAGAAGAAGCGGTTGAAAAAGCAAAGAAGCTGACAGAATAGGACAACCGGGGGTATTGTAATGGCTGATGAGTTGATGGTGGAGATTGTTACTCCAGAAAAAATAGCATTTAGCGGCAGCGTTGAAGAAATAACCATCCCCGGCAGCGACGGCGAATTCGGCGTGCTGAGAGGCCATGCGCCCCTCCTGAGTTCGCTGGAGATCGGGGTTCTGAGTTTTACAAAGGACGGCAAAAGGACTTTTTATGCCGTGAATACCGGTTACGCGGAAGTCACCTCTTCCAAGGTAACCATCCTGGTTGAAACGGCCGAAAGATCCGACATGATCGATAAGGCAAGAGCGCAAAAAGCAAAGGATAATGCGGAATCGCAACTGACCAAGATCGATAGGGGCGATTACGATTACGAGCTTCTCCGCGCTGCGCTTGCAAGGGCGATTGCGAGAATAAGCGTTTCAGAAAAAACAATGTAGAAACCATTTTCATAAAAAGCATACAAAAAAGCCGGGGTCATGAAATCATCATGCCCCGGCTTTTTTATGTGTGGAAAAATCCTTCGGCGCCTGGATTTTTTACCATGTTTCGACGCTATATGGATATATCGACAATTTCAAATTCCCGCATGCCGCCCGGCGTCTTTACGATCACCTGGTCACTGACCGTTTTGCCGATAAGCGCTTTTCCGATGGGCGAGGTAACGGAAATTTTATTTACATTGATATCCGATTCAAAGGGACCGACAAGTTGGTATATCGTACGGGTTCCCGTTTGACTGTCTTCAACGGATACTTTCGATCCGAAGACGACTTTATCATTGCTGAGTTTATCAATATCGATAATATTGGATAGGGCAAGATTGTTTTCAATTTCTGCAATCTTACCGTGAATGAAAGATTGTCTTTCTTTGGCGGCATGGTATTCGGCATTTTCGGAAAGGTCGCCATGGGCCCTGGCTTCTTCGATATCACGGATGTTTTCCGGCACGGAAACGGTCTTCAAATGCTCCAGATCTTTTTTCAGTTTTTCAAAACCCTCTTTGGTGATGGGAAATTTTTCCATGATGCTCTCCGTCATTCATTATTCATTTTTGCATCCGTCAAACAGGACGCACCCCCCTATCCCTATCGAGATGCCATCCCTGCCGGGTCCATGGGGAGTTGATCAACCCGCAAAGGACATGAAAGCCCGGTTTTTAATAAACGGAGCTTTCGTCTATCTTCTAATTGAGAAATTTGCAGGTGTCAAGCGGATTTGCGCGATCCATTTTCTAAATCCTCAATCCGCCACGGAAAAGAACCTTTTTAATCTTCAATAAACGTCCGTTCGGATTGACGGCATCATTTGTTATGTGTTTCAGGAAAGGCCGTTGCCCAAGGATTCGCTCAACAGGGCGCAACCCTCATCCCCGCATCGCGCAAACGGGAAGCGGAACGATGCCCTTTTCAAACCTCACCGCAGCGGCGGCGTCCGATTTAGCTTTTCCTGTGAGTCAACTCATCTTTAGGGCAGCAGATTGGCATCCCTGTCGATTTCATGATCCACGGCGAGCAGGCGGGGAGGAAGGGGCCTGCCGTCATTGTGGTGCTGAACCACACCGACGCAAACACCGACCAACTGGGCCATGACCTGCTCCATCATTTCCCTGGGAATCCCATAATAGAGAAAATTGATAGGCGTAAGTCCGCCCAGCAGGTAGAGATTCTTTTCCGGCAGGGAGCCGTCGGCAAAGCGGATGGATACGCGATGCCCCTGAAGAATGCCGGTTTGCAAATCCCGCAGCGCCGTTGTGTGAATGCTTACGGCTTTACCGGCTATTTGCGGTTCGGAAGCATTCTTCAGATTTTGCAGCCATCGTTCCAAATCCGCAAATTCCAGTGTTTTTGTTGAACCGCTGGCAAAAAACAGGTCCGACTGCCTGCCCCTGTCGATGATGTCTTCCAGAATCAGCGGTTGCAGAATGGATTTGCCGATGACGCCGATGACAAGATCAATCTCATAAAGAATCTCCGGCTCCAGTTCATCCAATGAACGTACCGCTGTAATGGCGTGCTTATGCAGTCGGGGAGGCGCAATATCCACGCCGCAGACCCGGTCGGGGCACAGCCGGTCGCAAAGATCGTTGACCAGATATTGGCCGATGGCGCCGCTGCTCCCCAGGACAAGGGCGCGCCGATTTGACAGGAGAAGCCCTGTCCGGTGGAGGATATTTTCAACCGCATTGAGAATGGCCGCTGAGCAGGCGAGAGCTTCCGGCCCGCGCTTCAAATGAGACACGGCGATGCTGCCTGCGGGAAACTGCAATCTGCCGAATTGCTGCATGACCTCTTCGATATATTCATGGCCGTTTTTTGTATGTTCGACGCTGCCGATAAAAAAACGGGCCATCCATGTTGCCAGGGGCAAGCGCATTTCTTCGTCTGCAAGATCAATCTTATCAGCAGAAGGTGCCGCAGTAACCCGGAAATAATTGAGCACATCTCCGACCGTTTTATTTTCAAGACAAAACCGGTTGATTAAGGGGGCTAAATAGCCGCCGTCTTCCACAAGCAGCAGGGGGCGCTCATCGTTGCGGTGCAGCACGGCCTCCCGGAAAAATAAATGCCCGGCGACAAAACGCATGGCCGTAAAAAAGTCCGGTTTTTCCGTCAACAGGTAATCATCGATAGCCGCCAGCCCCGTCGAATCGGAGTACTGATTTGAGAGGGAATAGGCCCCCTGGAGGGAATCCCTTAATTCAATCTTTTGCAAACTGTAGAAACGAAACCGGTCATCCGGCATGGTGAACAAGGCTTCCAGATAGTCATCGGGAACCACGCCGGCATATTTCACAAAGAGCGTCGTCACGGCTTCACAGCCCAGCGACCGGTAAGCTTCGATGAGCCCCAGGACTTCGGATGTGATGTGGTGAATAAGAAACAATCTGACGCCTTTGAGCTTCATGCTGCCTTCCCGGCTGATTTCTTCTTCAAGCCGAGGCATGGAATTCAGGTAATTATGAAGCACCGGGCGCGGGCGCTTCGCATCAAAACAAATATTAAGACAGGCGCCGCGTCGGGAAATATCAAAAAAAATGTCACGATCCCCTGCCCGCATTTCGATTAAATCCTTACGGGCCAGATGATTCAGAACATCGCGATCGCCCAGGCAAAGCATGATTTTATTCAGGATAGAGACAGCGTCATTTATGGAAGAAAGCGGTTCAGCCGTTTTCACCGGAAGAAAAAACCGGAAGTCGCTGGAGGGCCAGCGGAAATGAATCAGGGATAAATCCGGCAGGCCTTCTTTTTTCAGGTGTTCAAAAAGGGTGAATTGCCTGTCCGGACTCTCTTTATATTCGGTCCCGCTGTTCATGCATTCACGCAGGATGCCCTGGTGAATCTGTTGTGCAATCGTGTTTCGCTGCGCAATATGGAAGCTGCTGTCCAGATTATCCACAACACGATGGGAAATGTGCTTCAACTGCAACCGGGACTCGTTGGCATCTTCTACCGTAATTCTTAAGAAATGACCGGTCTGAGAACGTTCGGCAAGGATATAATAATCCGCTTTATCCTCCTTGCGAAGCAGGTTAAAAGGGAAAACAAGGGCCGGGACTGCTTCCTCATCAGGGTTATTCTTTCGATCAAAATATTCGGGGAACAGAATCCCTCCCCATCGGGGCGTCTGAATGGCATTGAATACGGTGTTCAGAAACTGATGAAACCGGCGCTGGAAAAAGGGGAGGCTTTCAGCGGCTTCCAGGCGGGCATAGACCGTCACCCAAAGGATGCCCATATCGGTCAGTTCTTTCATGATCTGCGGGTCCAGCCGTTTGCGGACCATGATGTCGGCAATGCCGAAGCTGCATTGTTCCATGACGTCATTGGTCAGAAGACTAACAAAGGTGGAAAGGCCGGCAAAGACGCGAAGATCGCTTAAATCGATTTTATAGTGATGCTGTTTTACCCGAACTAAAGGAACCCCGAACGACGTGAGAAAGTGATCGCCAATATTTTGATCCTTACGGCTTTCCCCCTCAATGAGTTCCTGCAGAATATTCCCGACATTCTTTTTTTTCACCGAACCTGCTCCCTCATGGATAATTGATTAATAAACCCTTTCGAAAAAATATCGGTCGGTCAGGGATTGATTTGCAGCAAGACTTTCATGGCATCCGACCGGGTTGCGCGCTCAAAGGCATAAACGGCGTCGGCAATGGGATACCGATCGGTGATTAAACGTTCCACCGGCATATCGGGATAATCCTGCAGCATTTTTATTCCATCCTTAAACTGTCCGCATCTTGATCCGAGGATGCTGATCTCGTTAATCACCACCGGCGCCAAATTGATATCACCCTGGTAGGCAACGGTTGTTTTCAGAACGATCGTGCCGCGGGGCCGGCAGAGCCTCATGGCTTCCGTCATACCGCTTCCTGAACCGGTAGCATCCACGATAATGTCCGCCCCCGGTTCGACGTCCGAAGAGTCGGCAACGGGATGGATATGACGCCACCGGGCGATTTGCAGCTTTTCCGGATGATGCCCCACGATGGTAATGTCGGACAAAACGGTGGAGAGGGCCCACGCGCAGAGGATGCCGAGACGTCCGTCCCCCAGGACGACGGCGCGCTCCACCCCTGTCATCGGCAATTGCTCGATGATTTCACAGGCCGCCGACAGCGGCTCCGTAAGCACGGCCCGGTCGTCGGACACATCCGCCGGGATTTCAATCAAATTACTTACGGGGAGAATACAATAATCGGCCATGCAGCCGTCGTGATTGACGATGCCCAGGGTCGTCCGGTTCGGGCAATGACGTCCCAATCCCTTTTGACACCACTCACAATCGCCGCAGGCGGCGTTGATTTCGCCGACCACTTTTTTGCCGAGCCATTCTTTCCGGTCGCACGCTTCCACGACGCCGATAAATTCATGCCCCAGGACGCCCTGAAATCCCATGTAGCCTTTCATCAGCTCCATATCCGTTTTGCAGATCCCCGCCGTTTTTATGTGAATTCTTGCCCATCCCGGACGCAGTTCCGGCACCGGATAATCGTCAACGACATGAAGAGATCCGTCAAAGACAACCGCCCGCATTGTATTTTGATCCGTCATGGCCAATCCTCCCCTTTCATGATCTGTCATTTCTTCCGAAACTCTTTGACCTTTTCCCGAAGGTCCTGGAAGTAATCCGTTCCCACAATATCGGCAACATCCTGATCCATTTTCTTCCGGTCAATCCTGATCTGGAGCTGCTCTACCTGCTTTTTCAGGGTTTGTTCTCTTTGATATACCTCGCCGGCCATGTTCTGAAGCACCCGGGAAAGTTGCCCAAGTTCATCCGTCCGTCTGGACACCGGTTGAATGGACTCAAGATCGTACTCGCCTTTTTCCACGGATACGGCCGCCTCCGTCAGGAGCGTAACCGGTCCGGTGATCCGCTTTACAAAGTAGATGGAGGAAGCAAACCCGATGATGACCATGATGACGGAAACAATGCCGGCAAAATAAATGGCGTTAACCAGGGCGTTGTAGGATGTGAGGTCATCATGCATCGCCCAGGTGATGGTGATGGATGTGCTCAGAATGGCAACGACGAGAAGCGAGGTGATGGTTAAAATCGTCCGTGTCTCCAGAGTAATCACGACACGGCGGGCCAGTAAAAAAAATACCGGAACAAGAATGAATCCGCTGACGGCGTTGAAAATAAAAGCCGGCAGTATCCAGGCATTAAAAGACTCGGGGAACTTCATCAAGTGAATGAACAACAGATCCAGGCAAACCGCCACGCCCACGGCTACGGCGCAGGAGACAACAACGGCCGCTTCAATGATGCCGAAATCCCGGACGGTTTTCATGACTTTAATCCCGGCAAGCATTGCCGCCAATCCCGGTACCAGCCCCATTAATCCATTGGCGATATGCCAGTTCCAGAATTGGCCGATGCCGTAACCGTAGAGAACATCGCCGATCATATTGCCCAGAAAACCGGTGACGAATCCCGGAAGGGGACCGTAGAAAAAACCAATGATCATCGGCAAAGCCACCTGGGGTCTTATCGCGATAGCCGGCGCTGCGGGCAACGTCAGCTGATTGGACAGGATGTTCATCAGGCCGTAGAGAACGGCCCAGAGCAAACCCCAATGAGAAAGCTTTTGAAAAACCGTTTTAACGGACAAAGGCTGCATGAAACGCTCACCTATATTTTGCGTTATGCGGTCAACATGTCTGCGACCCGGCGATATAATTCCGTCACCGGATGATGGGGGTAATGAAGGGCAAAGATGCCGCTGCTCGCAAGGACCATCATCTCTTCGGAATGGGGAATAAGTCCCGCAACCGGACAGTTGTATGTTTTTTCCACCTTCTGTTTGAGATCATCCATATTGAGGATGGACGGCACTTTATTGACCAGAAGGAGCAGGCTGGGCACTTCCAACTGGCGAGACACCTCGACGGTCACCGCCGAGCCCTGGTAATCCTGCTGATCGGGACGCAGAACGATGATCAGAACATCCGATAGTGCAATGGACAAGAGCGTTTCTTCGTTGAGCCCCGGATGCGTATCGATCAAAAGATAATCGAGAGCCAGTTCATCAATCAGTCTTTGAAATCCTTCCCGAAGGAGATTGACATCATATCCATAATGAAGAACGCGGGCAATATCGCCCGTTTTGACGCTGGACGGGATTAAAAACAGTTTGCCGGGCGGGGCGATCCCCTGGGCCTGCGACATATCGTAAGACGCATGCCGGATTTCACACTTTCCCCAGAGAAAATCATTCAGGGTATATTTTATCGCAGCCTGGTCAATGCCGAAAAGCACATGGATTCCGGGAGATTGTATATCCGTGTCCACGACGCCCGTCTTTTTTCCGCCCCCTGCCAGAAGGGCGGCGATGTTTGCCGCCGTATTGGATTTGCCGGTGCCTCCCCGAAAGGAATGAATAGAGATAATCTTGGCCATCGTTACCTTACTAAGAAATGGTAAGTTTCCCCGTCTTATCCTCAATAGCGGCAGAGCCGCTTTTGCAACATCGATCCATTTGATCGAGAATATTATGGAAATCTCTCCTGGTTGTCAATTGAAAACAAACCCATTTATCATCTCATCACGCTTGCAGCACAGCCTCTACCTTGTAACGATTACTCTCCACGATCAACTTCCCGGCGATAATCATTGGATCATGTTGAAACAGGATAAGCGCCTGACGTTCGGCCAACCATTTTTGCCAGATGCGCTTGGTCTCAATATTCGTATTCGGGTCAATATCATAAGCGCTGACCCATGCCAGCTTTTCTATCTGCCAGTGGAAAAACGCAGCATCTCCAAGGAAAACAGCCGTCTGTCCCCCGGATTCTATCGTCACAATTTGCAGCCCCCTGGTATGCCCGGGCGCGGTCACCAGCCTGACCCCCTGGGTCACCGATGCATCGCCGTTGAGCAAGCGCAGTTGTTTGGCCTGTTCCAGCGGATCATAATTAAAACCAAAATAGGTGCCGCGAGTTCGTTCGTTAAGATGATGTGCGTCCTCCCATTCACGCTCCTGCACCCAGTATTGCGCACGCGGAAAAGTGGGAACCAGTTCTCCGTCGATGATGCGTGTGCTTCCGCCGCTGTGATCGCTGTGAAGGTGCGTAAGCAAAACAATGTCCACATCGTTGGGCGAGATGCCTTGGGTTGCCAGACTATCCAGAAGCCAACCGTCAGGCCGCGATAAATGGACATTGTTCAGCGCCGCCATTTCCGGCGTAACCTTGTCTCCCATGCCGGTCTCCACCAGAATCGTTGCCTGCGGTGTCCGGATGACGATGCAACGCAATACCATGGGAATACGGTTACAGGAATCGCATGGCAACAGCTTTTCCCAGGTTGTTTTGGGAACAAGTCCGAATGCCCCGCCGCCGTCGTTCCATACCGTCCCATCCGTAACGGGCAGCAACTCAATATCGCCAATTTTCATATGATCTCCTACTTTGGGGTCGGACCAAACTAACATATTGAATATTCACGATATATATTCCATAAATGGGTGTTTTCGAGCCTTAGAGCATCATTTTT
>JAFGHS010000068.1 GCA_016930075.1 Deltaproteobacteria bacterium | reverse complement strand
TGGAGGCCATCGGCCGCGCCGGGCTGAACATCGGAGTCGATCCCCTCGGCGGGTCGGGACTGGCCTTCTGGGACCCTATCGCATCGGAATACGGTCTATCCCTCGACATCGTGAACAGGGCCGTCGATCCGACCTTTTCCTTCATGACAGTCGATCATGACGGAAAGATTCGAATGGACTGTTCCTCGCCATACGCCATGGCCGGCCTCATCAGCCTCAAGGAAAAATTCGACATCGCCTTCGGCAACGATCCCGACTTCGACCGTCATGGAATCGTTACGAGAACGGCAGGGCTGATGAATCCCAACCATTATCTCGCTGTGGCTGTATGGTTTCTTTTCCGCAATCGACCCTTATGGCGGAAGGCCGCGGCTGTCGGCAAGACTCTTGTTTCCAGCTCGATGATCGATCGGGTGGCCGCGCACCTCGGGCGCCCTCTTATGGAGGTTCCTGTTGGCTTCAAATGGTTCGTCAACGGCCTGCTTGACGGTTCTTACGGTTTCGGCGGTGAAGAGAGCGCCGGCGCATCCTTTTTGCGGCGCGACGGGTCCGTCTGGAGCACCGACAAGGACGGCTTCATCATGGACCTTCTGGCGGTCGAGATAATGGCCAAAACAGGCAAAGATCCTTCAGAGCTGTATGCCGATCTGGAAGACCAATTCGGCAGGTCCGTTTATGAACGCATTGACGCCGAGGCGACGCTGGAACAAAGAAGTGCACTGAAAACACTTTCCCCGAAAATGATTAAAGCACGGAACCTGGCCGGAGAACCGATAGAAAAAATTCTGACCCACGCGCCCGGAAACGGGGCGCCCATAGGCGGTTTAAAGATCGTTGCTGAAAACGGCTGGTTCGCCGCGCGGCCCTCAGGCACCGAGGATATTTACAAGATATACGCTGAAAGTTTTGCTGGTGGAGAACACCTGCGGCGGATTCAGAATGAAGCAATGAAGATTGTCAGAGAGGCCTTTAGGGGTTGTTGAAAAGACCGGCCTGCCCAACCGTGGCGGAATGTTGTTTTTAAAAATATCCCGTAAAGGGGGTTTTCTTCAGATCCATGAAACCGGCAGCCCCTGAAGGGACTGACCTATGTTACGTTCGGTTTATTTTTTCCTAGTGCATTCAAGGTTTTCGGTGCTGCTATTTTACGTCCGGTTGTTTTTCAACAGCCTGTTCACGGGCGCTTGTGCCTGAAGGAAGCATCATTGAAGTTGCAACTCTCAGCAAAAAAAAAGGGGCTTGGCAGTGAAGCCAAGCCCGGATATATTTCCGCGGTATAAATCCATCCCTTGAAAAAGACCGTTACTCCTTTTTCGTCAGGCGGGGTCAGTCGCCCCGTGTAACGGATTTCAAATACCAGGGATCTGTCAATACCTTCTCGGACGCGGAGAACGCTCTTCGCGGGGTTTTGCTTGATTGACTTTTATGTTGCGTCCCTTGAAATCGCTTCCATTCAAAGCTTTAATTGCCTTATCGGCCGACGAGTTGTCGGGGATTTCGACAAATCCGAAGCCCTTGGCTTGGCCCGAATAATTATCTTTCGGGATGTTAACTGTTTCTATCGTTCCGAACTGGGCAAAAAGATCCTTAAGCTCGTCCTCTGTGACATTGTAAGGCAAATTGCCAACATAGATATTCATCAATAGGGCCTTTCTTCTAGTATGTGCTATTCGTTGAATGTCATCAGTTCCTCAATCAATAGCACGAATACTGAGAACTGATGGAATGCTTTTGATTTATCTCTTTTACACCATAACAAACATATATTCAATCCCGATAGTTCAGGGCGTTCAGTTTTTAGAATATCACCGATTGCGTGTATCTTTCCGGATTTCGAAGGAGCTTGCTCTGGGTTGATACCGATGAAATAAGCCTTGACGGCGTTTATTGATATTCAAAGGCGATACAATCAAAGAGATGTCATTTTAAATAAAAAACGCTCCGCCGCTGAAAACGATGGAGCGTTTTTTGTTCCTCAATCTAATACTATAGAGGCTTTACATTCGTTGCAGCCGGACCCTTTTTGCCCTGCTCGATATCAAACGACACTCGCTGATTTTCCTGCAGCGACTTGAACCCTGCGGCCTGAATGGCGCTGAAATGAACAAACACGTCGCCGCCCTCATCGTTTGCGATGAAGCCGAAACCCTTGCTTTCATTGAACCATTTAACGGTACCCTTAGGCATTGTGGCAATCCTCCTTTCTTGGTGATCTAAAGCTGGATCGCCTACATGCAAGAGTATCTTGTATGCTGAAAAAAAGTTCTTTCATGCCTGTACTGCTTGTGTTTCAATCCAAACTTTACCGCGCCTCTAAGACTGAAAGTCTTGATCACGCGCTATTGTGTGGGACTATTGCAGCATTTTCATGCTTAGTCAAGGTTTATTTTAGTTTTTTTCCGGGCACATCTCGTGGCGGCAACCCCTTCCATGGAATGTAAAATTGATGTAGAAGGGCGTCCATGGTCCGGAGATTAATAGTTATCGCTCTGTTCGCCGTCACTTTCCTGGTCCTGGTGGACGTGTGCAGGTATTTCGTCTTTCCCGATGTCGCGAAATTGCGGTTGGAAAATCCCGCAACGACCGCCTTCATGGAATACCGACGGCGGGAGTATAGAGAAAAGGGAAAGAACATCAGAATTGATCGTCGCTGGGTTCCGCTGTCCCGAATATCGCCTTTTGCCGGAAAATCGGTGATTATTGCCGAGGATGACAAATTCTGGTCGCACGGCGGCTTCGACTTTGATGCCATGCAGAAGGCTCTCGAAAAGGATCTTCGCCGGGGAACTTTGGGGGCGGGGGGAAGCACTATAAGCCAGCAGCTCGCCAAAAACCTTTATCTTTCGCCGTCCAGGAATCCCATCCGTAAAGTGAAGGAAGCGATTCTCACATGGCGGATAGAACGGAATATATCGAAACGGCGGATTGTCGAATTGTATCTGAATGTCGCGGAATGGGGGGAGGGAATATTCGGCATCGAGGCGGCGGCCCGTACGTACTTCGATAAAAGCGCTCGCGAACTGACGGCCCGTGAATCATCGCGTCTTGCCGCCGTTCTCCCGAGTCCCCGTCAGCTGAATCCCCTGGGGTCGAGCCGTTACGTGGCTCAAAGGGCTCATAAAATATATGCCGTTATGGTTAGACGAGGGATTGTTCCTGCCGAGTATGATGAGGATGTGCAAGAACTGATTTCAGGAGAAGACCCGCGGGAGGCGTTGCGAAAATCCACGCTGCTCGACGAAGACCGCCGTCGATCGGACGGGAAGACCTGACGTCGCCTGATAAGAAAGTTATTCTTTCGTTCGTCCCGCGCGGGAAAAGGCAGTGAAGCCCCCCTTTTTTCCGCAGGTTGATTTTCTAAGGAAGCTCGCTTTCTTCATCATGAAAATCCGCTGCGGCGAAAAAACGATCATAATTTCTCTTGGTGAACCAGGTCATGTATTCTTCATCGGGGCGGGTCTTTTTTTCCAGTTTATTAAAGAGACTGTCCGGAATGTCCCAGTTGGCCGCCTCCAGGTTTGCTTCAAGCTGCTGGAGGTTGCGTGCACCGATGATGACCGATGTTACGAAGCGACGCTTCAGCGGCCAGGCAATGGCGAGAGTGGTGATCGGCACGCCTGAAGATGTTGAGATTTTATTTAGAATATCAGCTGTTTGCAGTCCCCTGGGATTCCAGAAGCGGGGGCCGTCCACTTCCGAACGGTAGGAAAGCCGGGTTCCCTTTGACGGCGCTTTCATTCCCGAGTACTTCCCCGTCAGGAGTCCTCCGCCGAGAGCGCTGTAGCAGAGAATCCCCATGCCCTGATCGATGGCGGCGGGGATGACTTCCCGTTCGAGTTCCCGGTGAACAAGGTTGTAAATGCATTGAGCGGCAACGGGGCTTTCCAGGTGATACCGAGCTGCGATGCCAGCCATTTTGACCATTTGCC
>JAFGHS010000067.1 GCA_016930075.1 Deltaproteobacteria bacterium | reverse complement strand
TGGTAGGTTTTATTTTAACACCGCCGAGGGTGGTGTACTAGAGCTAGAAGGGGTATTTGACGGAGAAACTCACCCAATCATTTATGGTGTCACGAACAATGGGCAAAAGATAACTTTACAACATGCTTTCAATACCAGTTGTACGAGATTTTCTACTGGCGCTCAAGGAGAATCAAAAATATATGTCAATAGGACGTTTATAGGAGGATTGCTGCAAGATAATCCCAAATTTATTAAGTTTAGATTTAGAACAACGCTTCTTGATGAATGGGTAAATATATCAGGTTTTGATATCAATCATGATTTTAAAGAACATACATTTGAGGTTAAATATAAACTGCCAGAGCGAGTTGAAATATACCGCTCAGATGAATTTAAAATATTTATTGATATTAGTGTAAAGACACCTTCACTAAATTTTGTGCAGAAAGAAGCGAATATATCTCAAAAGGCATATATTACTATTGAGACATTTACAGATAATGAATTATCTTTCTTTTTTGACCATATTTATAAAATCCAGAATCTAATATCATTTGCTACATTAAAGCCAGTTGTCCCTATCGAGGTTCATGCATACTGTAATGATATATACGATGAAGTCGGTGGTAAGAATTATCCTTCTGATATAAAAGTGTTGTATTTGCATGTTGAACGAAGCCGTGCAGGGCACGGCAGTTTAATCATCTTGTTTTTCTTTCCTTAAAAAGTATCTCCTTGATTCATGGTCAAAAACAAAAAATCAAAGACCTGAAAGGAGAAACAACATGACACACTATTATCAAACGTTTTACGAAGACCTTAAACTCACCGGCAAATCCAATCGAACCATTCAACTTTACGAAAAGCATTTACAAAAGATTGAGCGATTCTACAACAAGTCCCCCGAACAAATCAATGAAGAAGAACTGCGACGGTATCTGATTTCCATGAAGGATGAGAAGCATTATTCCGAATCCTTCTTCAAACAGGCCATCAGTGCCTTCCGCTTCTTCTACTCTCACATCCTCGAACACGCCGACTGGAAAACCCTTAAATTCATCAAGCCGCAAAAAGAAAGACGGCTACCCGATGTTCTCTCCCGGGACGAAGTGAAACTCATTTTATCCCATGTCCGGGTTCCCCGGCAGAAAGCCTTCCTGTTTACCCTCTACTCCCTGGGCCTGCGCCTCTCGGAAGGACTTCATCTGCAGATCGGAGATATTGATTCCGCCCGGATGCTGGTCCATGTCCGGGCGGGCAAGGGAAAGAAAGACCGGTTTGTTCCTCTGCCTCAGGCCACTTTGGATGTTTTGCGAAAGCATTGGCGCACGCACCGGCATCCCTCGTTGATCTTTCCCGCGCCGGGACGGGGAGAAAACCGCTCGTCTTTTGCCCTGCGTCCGATGCCCTTTCAATCGGTGCAAAATGTTCTGCGGCTGGTCGTCCGGGAAACGGGCATTCAAAAATGGGTTCACTGCCAGACGTTGCGGCATTCCTATGCCACGCACCTTCTGGAAGCTGGCGTTCATTTGCGTCTGATTCAGGAATACCTGGGACACACCTCGCCCAAAACCACGGCTCAATATACCCATCTCACCCCCCAGGCCCAGGTTTTTGCGGTTTCAACGATTAACGACATCATGAGCGGCGTCCTCTAACATGCGCCTCTCCGAGTTGTTTCAGAGGTTCGGGGAGGAGTATCTTTCCCGGTATGCCGAAGCAATGCCGCCTGCCCACCGCAAGGCGATCGGGGACATTTTGTCTTGCCGAACGCCCGTGATGGGCGGAAAATGGTATGACTGTCCTCAATGCAAAGCCCAACAGTACGCTTACCATTCGTGCAACAACCGCCACTGTCCCCGGTGCGGAGGAGATAAAACCCAGTTGTGGCTGAAAACCCAGTTTGACCGGCTGCTGCCCGTTCCCTATTTCTTTGCGACCTTTACCTTGCCGGATACTTTTCGCTTCTTGTTCCGATCACACCAGAAGCTTTGCTATGGTCTCTTCTTTGAGGCGTCCGCGCAGGCGCTTAAAGAGGTTGCTTCAAACAAACGTTTTGTCGGTGGGGATATCGGTTTCTTCGGCATTTTGCAAACCTGGACGTCGGAGTTGTTCTATCATCCGCATATCCATTACATTGTCCCCGGCGTCGGGTTATCTCGAAATCGCAAAAACTGGATCAAGATCAAAAACAAGACGTTTCTGCTTCATGTAAAGCCGATGGGGCTTCGGTTCAAATCGCTGTTTCAGCAGGCGCTGAAGAAGCATCCGGAACTCTATGCGAAAGTTCCGGATTCGGTCTGGCGTCGGGACTGGGTGGTTCACTGCGAACCGGCGGGCTACGGCCGGGAGATTATCCGGTATGTCGCCCCTTATATCTTCCGGACGGCTTTGACGGATCATCGCCACTTGACGCTCCATGACGATGCGACGGTTTCTTTTCAGTACAAGGATAATGCAACGAAAAAAAGAAAGACTTGCCGTCTTGAGGCCGTGGAGCTTTTCCGGCGCTATTTGCAGCATGTCCTGCCGAAAGGGTTTGTCAAAATCCGCTACTTCGGCCTGATGGGCGCCAATCAGGGAAAACGGCTCAACCATCTGAAATGGCTGATTCTGAAATCCATCTCCCAAAAAGAGCAGGCTCGCTTTCTCCACCTGCATTTTGAAATCACCAAAAGACAGATGCTCTGCAAATGCTGCGGAACGCCTCTGGTGCTTGTCAAAACGGTATTGCCGGTCAGGGGGCCTTGATGAAATTGAGAGCGTGTTGCCGTTTTCTCTCGGGATCGTTGCTCAATGCTTTTTTTCGAAGGCGATTTTTTGCCGAGGTGGATGCGTGTTGCCCGGGGTCGGTTTTGATCGTTACGGACGGCTTGAAACGAGGCTTACGGATGCCGATGCTATTAAAATTTATCATCGGCCGTGACGCTCCCATCTGTTTTTCAGCCTCTGGGCCAGTTGTGCCTCTTTTTTTGCTCACTATCCCGGCTGAATTCTTCTCCGTTTAAATCGCATAGTCATCACCCGGATGAAGCAGGCTTGTTCAACCCGCGATGAAATCGAGGCTTCGCTCGAATTCATCGCTTTATACGTTGGTGAAAGAAAAGATTTTGATGTTATTCCACCAAACATGCTGTTTTCATATAACGACATTAAGTCAACTATCATTTCTAAAGTCACTAAATGGCTAATAAAGTCAGACGAACTATCCCCAATATTTAATATATTTTTTGGCGACATGTATAAACCAAGTAGTTA
>JAFGHS010000066.1 GCA_016930075.1 Deltaproteobacteria bacterium | reverse complement strand
TTTTCCGCCATCAGCGGCTCCAACACGGCCACGGCCGCCACCATGAGCACCGTGGCTATTCCGGCCATGAAGAAATACGGCTATCATCCCATGCTCAACGCCGGAAGCGTCGCCGCCGGGGCAACCCTCGGCGTCCTTATTCCGCCAAGCATCGTTCTGGTCGTTTACGGTCTGTACACGGGCCAGTCCATCGGCAAGCTGTTTTTCGGCAACGTTATCCCGAGCGTCATCCTCACGGTTCTCATTGCCTCTACGGTTTTTTTCATTTGTTTCCGGCATCCCACATGGGGTCCCAAGAGCGAGAGAAGCACCTGGCGGGAACGCTTCCAGGCCCTCCCGGAGGCGCTGGATATTCTCATCCTGTTTGCCATCATCATGTATGCCCTCTTTACGGGCGTCGTGACGGCGACGGAAGCGGCCGCCGTGAGCTGTACGCTCGGACTCATCATCTGCCTTGTCAGAAGGAAGCTTTCCTGGGATGGATTTATCGCTTCCATTAAAGATACCCTGAGGATATCCTGCATGGTGTTTATGATCGTCGCCGGCGCCGTCATCTTCGGGCGATTTCTCACCCTGACCCGGCTGCCCTTTGAGGCGGCCGGCTGGATCGGCACCCTGGGACTTCCCAACTGGGCCATGTTGTGCGTCATTCTTTTGTGCTACATCATCGGCGGCTGCATCATGGACGCCCTGGCCTTCCTGCTGGTTTCCCTGCCCATTTTTTATCCCATCGTCATGCAAATGGGCTACGATCCCATCTGGTTCGGACAGGTCATCACCATCGTTACAACCATGGGCTCCATCATGCCGCCCATCGGCATCTGCTGCTACGTCGTGGCGGGCATGGCGAAGGATATTCCTCTGGGAACGGTCTTCCGGGGGAGCTTTTATTACATCCCGTCATACATCATCGCGATCATATTGCTCATGCTCTTTCCCTACTGGACGGTGCTGGTGTTGTCCAATCTTGTGAGATGATGCGGGGGGTCATCCCTTTTGCATTTGCCGGTACACCTGGGACCGCGATCTTGCCGCCGCTTTCAGCGGCCCGACGTTAACATCGACGTAGTCGTACACCCGCGCCTTGCCTCTTCCCGGTCCGGGCCTTAAGATGCGGCCCAGATACTGCAGGAGGCGTCCGTCGAATTTGACGGGCGTCGTGAGAAAAAGGGTGGACAGGGCGCCGCTGTCGAATCCCTCGCCGATCAGTTGCCCTGTCGCGATGAGCACCCTGATCCCGCCGCTGTTCAATTGTTCGACAATCGTCTGCCGCTCGCCGTCCGCCAGATCGCCCGTCAGGATGGCGGCCTCCACGCCCTGAGCGGCAATCAGCTCCGCCAGGGTGCGGCAATGTTCCTTGCGGTCCGAGAGAAGCAGGCAAACCCCATCGGCGTTTTTCGCCTCTTCAACCACATCTCCGGCAATCAGGGCGTTTCGCGCAGCGTTTTCCGTCAGTTCGGACAGCATCGACGAATATTCCGCCACGGGATCGGACAGAGGGATGAAGGCCGTTTCCCGCGTGACGACTTCCGCTTCGAGGATGTCCCCGGATTCCATAAGCCCGGCCGGGTCGATCTTGTGATGCAAATCGCCCATGTACCAGTAAATGAGATGGGTCAGATCATCCCGCCGCCAGGGGGTTGCCGACAGGCCCAGCATATATTTGCAGTCAAAGGCGGAGACGGCTTCCGTGAATGTCCGGGCCGGCGTCCGGTGGCATTCGTCAACGACGAGAAAGCCGATGCGGTCCCTCATCTCATGGGCGATCTGGTAGATTGTATTGACGATCCCGACGGTGATTTTATTCCCCACCGCTTTTTTCCCCGCACCGAGGATGCCCAGGTCTTCCTCCGGCATGTCGAGGAAGCTTCCGATGCGGTCGATCCACTGGTTCAGAAGTTCCTTGGAATGGACGATGATCAGCGCCGGCTGCTTCCTTTGCGCGATCATGGCGAGGGCCATGACCGTCTTGCCCGATCCCGTCGGCGCCGCCAGGATGCCGAAGTCTTTTTTCAGCATGACGGCCACGGCTTTTTCCTGAAAAGGTTTCAAGGCGCCGCCGAATTCATAAGATACGTCCGGAAGGGAGGGACGCTGATCGACGATGCGGTAAGGCACGCCGGCCTGCCGCGCCATGGCGATGAGCTGTCCCATGAAGCCTCTGGGAACGGACAGCCCCTGGTTTTGCCGGATATTCCGGTAACACCGGATCGTCCGGCGCGTTTTTCCCTGCCAGCGCTTCATCTTTCTGTTTTCGAGCCACTGAGGATTGGTGAACGTCAGCGCCTCGGCAACGGCCTTGAAAAGCTCCGGGCAGTCGCCCGTCAAAAGGGCTTCGGAAGACAAGGTGATGGTCAGTTCTTTCATTTTTCCGCCGCTGTTTTTTTGACGATGACGTCCAGTTCCTCAATCGCGTCGTCCATGCCGGCCGTATTCAGGATGTATGCGTCGGCCAGGGCAATGGGAATGGCCGTCCCGTAGGCGATCTCCCGCCGGTCCCGCTCGTCGAAGGCGTCGGGGGAATCATCGGCCCGGCCCCGGGCGCAAATCCGCTCCAGCCGCAGGGTCCGCGGCGCAATGAAGGCCACGACAATGCCATCCGCCTTTTTACGGATCAGTTCTATTTCCGGCCAGGACCGCATGCCCTCCAGAAAACCGACAGCCGCGCCGGATTGAAGGACTTCCTCCAGGGCCAGACGGGTCACGCCCATGCCGTCTTCACCCCGCAGTTCATCGGAAACCCTCGCCGTCCCGTCGGCGTCCGCTGCAAGCCCCCGCTTCCTGACTTCCGCCCGGACGATGTCGCCTGTGGCGTAATAGGCAAATCCCTTCGATTCCGCGTACGTCCGGGCGATATTCTTTCCCGCCGCCGGCATCCCTACGACAACAAATATTTTCATGCTGCCCCCTCAAAATAAGTTTGTCTTGCTTATAGATGAGGTTGCCGGAAATCGTCCAGAGGTTTTTTTAACGGTAAGAAGTGCTTGACTCATTGCAAGCGGACAAATATGATGCATGGGCAGGCGGTGAAGGAAAAGCAAAGAAGAAGATAAGAAGATAAGAAGATGAGAAGATTAGAAAAGAACATTCCAATATGATTGTTTTAAGGCCTTTGAAAAACACCTCTTCTGTCATTGCGAGCGAAGCGAAGCAATCTCATAAGTATCGAATAATTGTAGAGATTGCCACGACGCTTCGTGCCTCGCCATGACAGAAAACAGAGAAATTCAAAGGTCTCGTTTTACAATTAACGAAAGTGCGGGGTGGTTTTTATGTCTGATTTGATCAGGTTTGGCGTGTCGCTGGAAAAAGAACTGCTGGACAAATTCGATGCCCTCATTGCGGGGAAAAAATACACAAACCGCTCCGAGGCTATCAGGGACCTGATCCGGGACGCCCTCATCAAGAAGGAATGGCAGGAAAACAGGGATGTGAGCGGGGCCATCGTCCTGGTCTACAACCACCACAAGCGGGGTCTCGTCGGCCGCCTGATGGACATCCAGCATGACCGCCATCACAATATTTTTTCGACCCAGCACGTCCATATCGATCACGATCACTGTCTGGAAATCATTGTTGTCCGGGGAAAGGCCAGGGACATCGACGCCCTTTACAGCCGGATGAAATCCACCAAAGGCGTCGATCACGCCGGTTTTTCCATCACGGCGATCATTGACAATGAGAAATAAGGATAAACCATGAAGATTTTATATTATGACTGCTTTTCCGGGATCAGCGGCGACATGAACCTGGGGGCCATGATCGATCTGGGTGTTGACAGGAACTATCTTGTGAGCGAATTGCAGAAGTTATCTATCGATCATTATGACATCAGGATCAGCAAGGATCAAAGAAAAGGCATTACGGGCACGAAGGTCGATGTGGTCGTTGCCTCCGAACAGGAGCATCATGGACATCACGCCCATCACCGGACGTTTAAAACCATTAAAGGGCTCATCAAAAAGAGCAGCCTTTCCGATAAAGTAAAAACCGTCAGCACGGATATTTTCACAAAGCTTGCCCGGGCGGAAGCCAGGATCCACGGATGCGCCATAGACGACGTCCATTTTCATGAAGTCGGGGCCGTCGATTCCATCGTCGATATTGTCGGTGCGGCGATCTGTCTCGAATATCTCAACGTCGATAAAATCTTTTGCTCCCCCGTTCAGGTGGGCGGCGGTTTTGTGAAATGCGCCCACGGAACGTTTCCGGTCCCCGCGCCGGCGACGGCGGAATTGCTGAAAGGCATCCCCGTCAAATCGGGCCTTGTGCCTTTTGAAACAACAACGCCGACGGGCGCCGCCATCTTGGCGGCGACGGTTTCATCCTTCACGGAAAACCTCCATTTTACGGCCGGGAAGGTGGGTTACGGCATCGGCCACCGGGATACGGACATCCCGAACGTCCTTAGGGTTTATCTCGGTGAAACGGATGAAGCAACCATCGCCTCGGACGTGGAGACCGGCGAGGCGCTCCTCATGGAGTGCAACATCGACGACATGAACCCGGAGCTTTATGAGGATGTGATAGAACAGCTCTTCAAAAGCGGGGCGCAGGACGTATTCCTCACCGCCATCATCATGAAGAAATCGCGGCCCGGCGTGAAGATCAGCGTCCTGTGCAGCGAGGCCGTCCGGAAGGCCATCGAGGAAATCCTTCTCCTCCAGACATCGACACTGGGCTTAAGAACCTTCCGGGCCTCCAAGACCATGCTGAAACGGGAATTCTCGAAACGATCGACGCGGTATGGCGAGATCACATTTAAAGATGCTTACTACGGCGGGAAGAAAATCAAATCCAAGCCGGAGTACGAGGACTGCAAAAGGCTCGCCAAAGAAAAGGGCGTCAGCCTCCGGGAGATATATGAGAGCCTGAAGGCGGAAAAATAAACACGCAGGAAGGTTGATGCAATGGACGCAGACACATTAAAGACGTTGCTGGAACATATCCGCGACGGCCGCATGGAGGTGGAAGAGGGAATCCGTCTGCTCAAAGATCTGCCCTATATGGACATCGGCCATGCCAAGATCGATACGCACCGGGAGTTGCGGGTTGGTTATCCCGAAGTGATCTACTGCCCCGGCAAGACGGCGGAGCAGGTGAAAGCCATTTTCCAGGCCATGATGGAGCGGGGATCGAACATCCTTGCCACGCGGGCCGGCGAAGACCTCTACGCGGAAATCAGGGGCATCTGCCCCGACGCCGTCTATCATCGTGAGGCAAAAGCCGTCACCCTGAAAAAACGGGAAATGGAAGCGTCCGAGGGCTATATCGCCTGCATCACGGCAGGCACGTCGGATATTCCCGTTGCCGAGGAGGCCGCCGTGACGGCGGAATTGTTCGGCAATCGCGTCGAGAGAATTTACGACGCCGGCGTCGCGGGCATCCACCGGCTGTTTCACAACCTCGATCTCATCAAAGGCGCCAGGGTAAACATTGTCGTCGCCGGCATGGACGGCGCCCTGCCCAGCGTGATCGGCGGTCTGGTCGACAAGCCCGTCATCGCCGTGCCGACAAGCGTCGGATACGGCGCCAGTTTCCATGGTTTGTCCGCCCTTTTATCCATGCTCAACAGCTGCGCCAACGGTGTCTGCGTCGTCAATATCGACAACGGCTACGGCGCCGGCTATGCCGCAGGCGTTATCAACCGTCTGCGTTAAGCGTTTTTTTAAAATTGCTTTTTATCAGGAAAGGCTTGAATTTCAGATATGCCCGTTTATTTGCAGATCATCCTTATCGTCGCCGCTTTTATCGCTTTCTACGTCCTGGCCCTGCTTCTGGGGGGGTTGGGGATCAGACGGCTCTGCTTTAAGATCATTGCCGAGATGGAAGAGGCGAAAGCCTTCAGCGCCGCCCAGGCCATCGGACTGCCCGAAGGCCGGCGCAATTTTTTCCGGGTCGGCACGGGCAATCTGCGCCCCAAAGCCCTGAATGTCCTCATCGCCGAAGGGCTGGTCGTCAAAGCCGGGGGCGGCAAGTTTTATTTAAACAGGGAACGGCTCTCGGACATGAAAAACAAGCTCCGTTCCTGATCAAATGAGCATGGCGTTGGGCGATGCACGACGGGGGAAAACAGAAAGGTCCGATCATGATCCCGGCGTTACCTGTTTGTTGACGTGTCCTGAAGGATATGCAAGGTTCAAAAGCATTGCCGGAAGGATATATTTATCCGTGACTTTGAAAGGAGGAAAACAAATATGAAAGAAAGAAATCAATATCTTCGGATCATCCTCTGCGCCGCGCTTGTTTTTTTTGCGGCCTCCGTAAGCGCTTCTGCCGCCATGACCGTATTTATGAAGGACGGCAGAAGCGTCAGCGTTCCCGTGAATAAAGATGATATTCTCAGCATTTCGTTTGATGACAGGCCCGGCGCCTATCCGGGCGCATCCGCGGCTGCGGACGTGCCTGTGACGGTTTTTTGGCACATGGCCGACGATGCCGACGTCTATCTCAACGGCGTTCCGCTCAGGCGCTATGAACCGTCATTCAAGACGCGCGGCGACGAGGCGCCCCGACCCGCTTTCTCCGCGGCAGCGAGGCTGAAAAACGGAGACGTGTTTACGGTCGGGGGGCGAAGGGGAGGAAGCTACGGGTTCATGCTGATTGCCGTCGATCAGTCCGGCCGCGTCGTGTTCAAGACGGATCAGCAGAAATGGAGAGTCTATATGCCCGGCGACCGGTACGACTGGTATGAGCCCGCGGTGGCCGGCGCGTCTCCCAAGACGCCGGTGACCGTCCAGCCCAACCCCTGGTACCCGCAAAAAGACCTGAACAGCAAGTATAACAACATTGCCCAATCCATATGGGGAGCGCCGTCGGAGAGATTTTCCTATCTTACGGCTGTCGTCGCCCTGGAGTAGGATCGGCGCGGCGATATCCATGAAAAGATAAGATCGGGGAAAGTATGAATGTCTTAAAATGCCTACTTCCGGTGATTCTCGTTTTTTCATTCTCTGCTTTTGCGGCTGAAAGCCGGACGCGGTCAACAGGGCGGATAAGATAATCGGTGACGATCGGTGAATCATAAGCTTGAGATCGTAAAAACACAACAGGCGGACGGCGTCGTTTTGCGTCTTTCGGGCCGAATCGACGCATACTGGTCGGAGCACCTGAAAAGATCCATTGATGAGGAGCTCAACGCCGGTCATTACACGATCACCGTCGATATGTCGGAGGTGTTCTATGTGGGCTCCGCCGGCATCCGCGTTCTTTTGGCGTCCTTCAAGAAATTAAAGAGCTTAAACGGCGCATTTTCCGTATCCGCCCCTTCCGCGGAGGTTCGCGGAATATTGAAGATGACGGGGATGAATGACCTTCTTGAGCAAGACAAACGGCTCCCAAAGGCCGCAGACGCAGCAAAGCAGGGCGTCGAATTCTCCACCCCGCGATTTAACCTCGCCATAGAGGCTGTTGACGTCGCGCAAAAAATGACGTGCCGTTACGTGGGGAATCCCGATCTGTTTTTCGCCGGGGCTTTTTCCGCGGAACACATGAAGACGGAAACGATTTTGAGGGATACATTGGGCATCGGTTTAGGCGCCATCGGCGGCGACTTCTCCGATTGCCGGAAGCGATTCGGCGAATTCATCGCCGTTGCCGGAACCCTTTCCTACCACCCGACGGACGGCACGGACAGACTCGACTACTCCCTGTCCGCAGGGACGTTTCTCCCCGAAGTAAAAATGCTCTACGGCCTGATCTGCCAAGGGGCTTTCTCTCATGTCGTAAATTTTTCATTATCGGCGCCGTACCGCTCTGCGCCGCTTTCTGAACTTGTTGAAAAAATGATGGACGTCCTCAATTTCAAATCGGCGGCGCTGACGTTTGTTTGCGAAGCTGCCGGTCTTGTGGGAGCGGCCCTGTCCCTGTCCCCGGTTAATATTCCGCCGGAGGGCCTGTTTGCCTTTCCTCAAGTGAGAGAAAATATCCTCTTTACGCCGGAGAAGGCGTTTCCAAAAACGCTGGCGGTCATAGCCGGCGTGGCTGTAACGGAAGACAATGGAGGCAGGAATGCCTTTCTCAAGCCGCTTACGCCTAATGCTCCTGTGTATGGGCATTTCCACTGCGCCGTCTTTCCTTATCATCCGCTCAGGAAAAACGCAAAGGCGCTGGCGGAGGTCGTGCACCGTCTGTACGAATCGGAAGACCCGCCGCTTTCGGTGCTGCATCTCATCAATGACGACAGGGATGCCGTCGGGGCCGGTGAAAGCGAATTTACCCGCGGCTTGTGCTGGATAAGCGAGATAAGCGATTTTGAATTCATATCATAGGTTGGCTAAATGACCATCTTCATCGGCGCTTTCATCATCGGATTGATCCTGTCGTTTCTCACCATCGGGGTGTTCATCAGTTTCCGGGTTCTCAACTTTACCGATATTACCGCGGATGGTTCTTTCGCTCTGGGCGGCGCTCTGGCCGCATCGCTCCTGGTGATGAACATCAATCCGGCCCTTGCCGTCGTCTTTGCTTTTCTGGGGGGTGGGCTCGCCGGTTCGGTGACAGGCCTTTTGCATACGCATTTTCGCATCCCGCAGTTATTGTCGGGCATTCTGGTCATGACGGGGCTGTATTCCATCAATCTTCGCATCATGGGTAAAAGTAATATTCCCCTGTTTTCTGAAAAGACAGTCATTTCCTGTGCCGACGGATGGACGACGGCCTTTTGGGGGGCTGACAAAAAGATAGGTATTTTTGGCGGGCAGATTGCCGCTGCCGACATGACGGTCCTGCTGTTTTTCCTGATGATGATTGTGTTTTTTGGCGGCGCCCTGTATTTTTTCTTCAAAACCGACATGGGGGCCGCCATGAGGGCCACAGGCAGCAACCCGCAAATGATCACAGCCCTCGGCGTCAATACGAAGGCGATGATCATATTGGGCATTGCCCTGTCCAATGGATTTATCGCCCTGTCCGGCGCGCTGCTCGCCCAGTATCAAGGGTTTGCGGATATACAAATGGGGCTGGGGATGTTTGTTTTGGGCATCGCCAACCTGATCATCGGCGAGACCCTGGTGGGGAAGAAACGTCTGGGGCTTATCCTTCCGGGCGTGGTTTTAGGCTCGATTTTATTCAGGCAGTTGGTGGCCGTTGCACTCAGGCTGGGCATGAATCCGAACGACCTGAAACTGATAACGGCGATTTTTGTCCTGGGCGCACTGATTCTGCCCCTGGAAATTGAAAAATTCCGTAAAAGAAAGAGGCTGGGCGGCAATGCTCGTCGTCAATAACATCTTCAAGACTTTCAATCCCGGCACGCCCGACGAGGTGAGAGCATTGCAGGGGGTCAGCTTCTCGCTTGATGAAGGCGGCTTTCTGGTCGTCATCGGAACAAACGGCAGCGGCAAGACTTCCCTGCTGAACGCCGTAGCCGGCTCATTTTTCATTGATTCGGGAGAGATTTTGATCGACGGCGTCGATGTCGGCCCCATGGCCGAACATCAGAGGGCGTCGCTCATCGGCAGGGTTTTTCAAAATCCGTTCCTTGGCACGGCAGCGGATATGACGATCGAAGAGAATCTTACGCTGGCCGCAAAACGCGGCAAACGTCGTGGATTAGGATTGTGTCTGAACGCCGCTGCCGCTGCCGGGATCAAAGAGCGGGTAAAAAGCCTGACAATGGCCCTTGAAGACCGCATGACCAACATTGTCGGTTCACTGTCGGGCGGGCAGAGACAGGCATTGACCCTGCTGATGGCTACATGGTCGAAACCCAAACTGTTGCTTCTTGACGAACATACGGCGGCCCTCGATCCCAAGACGGCCAAGAAGGTCGTCGAGCTTACGGAAGACGTCATCAAAAAGCATCGCCTGACGACGCTCATGGTGACGCATTCCATGCAGCAGGCCGTAAACCTGGGCGACAGGATCATCATGATGCACAAAGGCAGGATTGTTTATGATTTCAAAGGGGATGAAAAGCGGCTGCTTCGCGCCGGCGACCTTTTGGCGCTCTTTAACGAGATACGAAGAAAGGAACAGATCGACATCTCCGCCGCAGAGATGCTGCAAAGAAACTATATCTGATACCCGTCAAGAAGTGAAATCAGAAAAAATCTTCTTCAGTGTCCTTCCTGTCTTGATCACCGGCGCCGTTCTCCATGCCTTGCGTCCGAAATTATCTTGACACCCCATCGGGTTTCTTATACTCCTGTCGCGAAAGACGTTAATCAAATAGAAAGACTGCGAGATAAAACAAAGGGTTGATGAAAAGGATCAGGGCCATGGCAAGAAAATATTCCGGGGTGTTGTTTCTGTGTTTCATTCTGATCTCCTTTAGTTCCTGTGCAAAGAAAGATCATTCGTTCAAAATCGATCTTGTCAAGTACATGGACAATTCCTACACGCAGAATTTTGAAAAAAACCTCGATGAGGTCATGAAAGAAAACGGCCTTGTCGCAGGGAAAGATTATAAAATAAGGAACAGATCCGCCCAGGGGGATATGTCGGCCCTGGCGATGCTCATCGATGCGGCGAAAGGCGACGATGTTGACCTCCTGATCACCTTCCAGGCGCCGACCCTCTACACGGCAATCCAGCGGGCGCCGTCCGTCAGAAAAGTCTTTACCCTCCTCCAGAATCCGTTCCTTTTAGGGGCCGGCAAGACAGATGCGGACCACCTGCCCAACCTGACGGGTATGTATATCGTTCCTCCCTTTGAAGAGCTGATCGACGTGATCAGCCAGATCAAACCGGCGATAAAAAAGGTGGGGACCCTCTATCTCGTCGGCAATGACGATTCCATCAACCGTAAGGACGAACTGACCAGAATCGCCGCCGAGAGAAAGATTGAAGTGATCGCCGCGGGCTATCATACACAGGACGAGATCTACATGGCCGCCAAGGCCCTTGGGGCAAAGCAGATCGATGCCTTCATCCATTCCCAGGACCCTGCCCAGGACATTACCTTTCCCGCCATGTATCAAAGTGCCGCAGCTGCAAAAATACCTGTATTTTCAGTTGTTTACAACATGCACAAACTCGGCGCCGCCGTCATCTGCGCAACGGATCGTGACGAGATCGGGCGAAAGTTTGCCCAAATGGTTGCAAAGATCGTAAAGGGAACGGAGCCCAACAAGATGCCCTTCGAAAATGACCGGGATCTGCAAAAGAAGTTCGGGATCAGTACAAGGGCCGCCGCTGAAGCGGGCCTTGTGCTGCCGGAGGCCCTGCTCAAAAATGTCGGCGTTCTCGCCGCCCCCGCGCTCCGGTAGAGAAGTCCGGGATTGCAACACGGAGTTCCCCCGGCGCTCCGCGCCTCGCCATGACAGGAAAGACGGAAATTCAAGGTTCTCCGCATGTTGGCGGTCTTCAGGAATCCCGGTGCCGAAACCCGGACAGTCAAGACCGAACGCGGTGTTTTCATCCTGAATTTGATTGATATGACAACCAGGAGGGTGACGTTATGACCAGTCCGGAACGCATTGTGATTATCGGATCCGGAATCGGCGGATTGACGGCGGGCATCATCCTGGCAAAACTTCACTATCCCGTCACGGTTGTGGAAAAAGCGCCTTTGGCCGGAGGCCTGATGCGCAGCTATCGGCGGGGCGGCATAGACTGTCCCACCGGCGTTCACTATCTGGGCGCCCTTGACGAGGGGCAGCCCTTAAGGAGGCTGTGGGACTTCCTCGGCGTCACATCGGCAATTCCCCTTGAACGCATGGGTTCGGGAGGCATTGTCGATCGCTACATTTTCGATGATTTTACTTTCGACCTGCCGGAAAGCATCGGTGCATTTGAAGAGAGCCTGCGGCGGACCTTTCCTGCCGAGCAAGACCGGATCACTGCTGTCATGGCCGATCTGCGTGAAGCGGCGGAGGCGCTCAACCGTCTCGATATGGTGCTGTC
>JAFGHS010000065.1 GCA_016930075.1 Deltaproteobacteria bacterium | reverse complement strand
GGGCGGTGTGTCAAGAGTGTAGACCTGACCCCCTTCTTAAAAGTTACGGTTCTTCCTGCAGCACTTGAAGTTCTTCCTCTTTTTCGGCAATCTCTTTTAACTTCTGCTCAATCTGCGACTTCACATAGTTCTTCCTTACGTTGCTGACAGCTATGTTCCTCTGAACCTCGTATCTTTTTATGTCACTTTTTGCCGCTTCTATTTCGTTGATGAGCGTTTTTATCTTCTCTTGTTTTTCCGCATTTTTCGCATCCGCTTTTTCTTTTTGTTCGGTGCCTTCTTTTTGTATGGTTGCTGCAGTGTCATCCGGTGCGTCCGATTTCTGGTCTTCCGTCGGTTCGGGAATACTTTCCCTGCGCTGGGCGCTGGTTCCCTGCGGGGGTTCCTGATCCGTCAAAATAACGGTGCCGTCTTTATCCACATATCTGTATAGGGTTTTAGCTTGTACGCATTGAGGAAACGAGGCGGCCAGGATGATAATGAAAAAAGCTGAGGCGGCTGCATATGAAACAAAACTCCGTGCGGCTGCATGTGCGTTCAATGCTTTTGACATATTCGGATATTATCTCCTCCGGTTATTTGAATAAAAACGGGATTATTCCCAATGTGTTTGTATATATGTAGAAGACGTTTATGTGTCAAGGGGATTTTGGCCGTAAAAAATGAGGGCGAGCGATAGCGGTAACATCTGTGTTTTTTGTTCAAACATGAATTTTTAAAAAGGCTTGTGAATATTTACTTGATTACAATCACTAATTATGTAAGATTATTCAATATATGATGGTCATGATCGAATTACCGGCAGGAATGGAGGCAAGATAGCATAAATATGGAGATGGAAATGGAATATCGGGAAACGGGCGTGGTGGTCCGTCTCTCCGGACGCTTTGACGGCGTTGGGGCGATCCGATTCGATGAGTGGGTCGCAGCTCAGGAAGCAGACCTGTCGTCGGTGGTTCTCGACATGGGTCAGATAGAGTATCTGTCGAGTGCAGGGATCCGGTCCCTGCTGAAGCTGGAAAAGATGCTGCGTCGCAAGCAGGGAAACATGATCCTCGCGGCAGTGGCCTCGTTTGTATCCCAAACCCTGTCCCTGTCCGGGCTTCTTGATCGTCTGACCATGACCGCAACGGTCGAGGAAGGGCTGGACTTTATCGGAAAATTCATCATGGGTAACGCGCCGGAAACAGTTGTTGCAGGTGGCAGAACCTATTCCTTGACGGTTTTCCCCGGCGCGAAGAGCACGGTGGAACAATGGGGTGCGGCGTTAAAGCCTGAAGGGACGCATTCCGACCGGTTCATCATGGAAAAGGTGTCCTTTGCCGAATTGGGTTATGCGTTCGGCATTGGAGGTCTCGGGAACGATGCGGAGCAGGCGGCTGAAGCCACAGGGGAATTCCTGGGTTTGGGACATGGGGTCGGCATCCGTCCGGCGGACGGTCACTGCGTAGCCGATTTTTTCCTTACCGAAAAGCCTGCAGAAACAGTGATACATTTAACGTCGGCCTGGGGGATTGCCGGTTCGGCAGCACTGCTTCTGGAGGGGCCGAAGACCGGTTCGCTTAAACTCTCCGATCTGCTTTCAGACATCCTGGCGATCGGAGAGCAAAAAAAGATGGGGCTTCTCCCGGCCATCGGTCTGATCGTGCTGGCCGATACCTCAGAGATTGATTCCGGTTATTACCGGGACCGCAGCGATATCTCGGCGGGAAAAAAGACAAAGACGCCGGATCGCCGGGGAGGCGCCCTCGTAATGGTCGGCCTGACCGTCCTGCCGTCGGAGGAAATATCGGCGACAGGGATGCTTGCCGGCGACATGGTTCCGGAGCAACAGGGGGCGCTCCTGCCCGACGGCCGGCGATTCCACGGTCATGCCCTGATCCTCGATGCAGCACGCCCGGTCTTTGACACGCGAAATCTTCCCGCTGCCTTGAAAAAACATCTTCCCCTGGATCAACTGCGCGACGTCGTGGATGTCGGTATGGAGACCCGACTGGAGAATATCTCCGCCTGGATATATCTCCCGGATTCCGTCCGGGCCGGACGGGAGAAGCTGCTTAAGGTGGATGTCGAGGGGGATCCGTTTCCTGCCGAGTGGGAAACCCTGGTGCGGCGAATCTACAGCGATGCCGGCCATGTGGTTATGAAGCCTATCCATGGCGGCTATTCCTCCAAAACCTATCAGGTGACCAGTTACGACCGGGAGGGACGGCGGATGCTCCCGACGGTATTGAAGATAGGCGGCGTCGATCTCACCCGGCGTGAGGAGGATGCCTTTCATGAGCATGTAGAAAAATACATCCTGAACAACAGTACGGTCATCATGGGATCGGCCGTCGAAGGCGCGTGGGCCGGTCTGCGCTACAACTTTATCGGGATCAACGGACCGGACAGCCAGTTGACCTGGCTGACCCGCCAATACCTGGAGCGACCCTTGGCGGAACTCGTTCCTCTCTTTAATCGAATATTTACCGATATTCTGCGCCCGTGGTACGGCCAGCCGCATTGGCAGGTATTTTCCCCCTATGTTGCTCACCACCCCCTGCGAAACCCGTTGCCTGTTTTCTCTCATATTCTGGAGGATGCCGAGCGCTACCTCGGCGTGTCGCCGGAAGCCGAGACCATTACCTTCGAACCTCTCGGCATGACGTTGCCCAATCCCTATCATTTTCTGAAATATGGCTATGATGCGCGCCGGGATGTCACCTGTACATGGTATACCTGCATCACCCACGGCGATCTCAACATGCAGAACATCCTGTTGGACGAGCGGGAGAATGTCTACATCATTGATTATTCGGAAACGGGCATCCGCGATGCAGTAACGGATTTTGCCCGTTTGGAAACGATTCTGAAGACCGAGTGTCTGCCGCTGGATGACGAAGCCGCACTGAAGGAGCTTGTCGGTTTCGAAGAGGCCCTGCTTAAGGTGAATGCCTTGAGCGATGTTCCTCCCTGGCGGTATGCGGGCGCCGATCCGGCGGCGGCGGAAAAGGCTTACGGAATCATCCGCCTGCTGAGGTCTTATGCCGACCGTGTGACGATCTTCGAGAAAAACATGCTCCCTTACCTTTTGTCAGCCCTGGAGTGGACCTATCCCATTGTCTCCTACCGCTCTGTAAATATCTGGCAGAAGCGATTCTCCATGTACAGCGCCGCTCTCATCTGTCGCCGCATCTTGGAATGAGGGGGTCAGGTCTACACTCTTGACTCCGCCTCGGGCGGAGTCAAGAGTGTAGACCTGACCCCCTCCGATAAGGCAATAATTGCAACGGATAAATAAATATGCTAATAATTTGCACAATGGTTAAATCCTTTTTCGGATTTTGGTTACAACACGGGATTTTATAACAAATCGGAGATTAACTTTTTTTGCCGTCATAAACTTTTTGGACAAGAAGGACTATTATTTAAATTCCAAAAAATAATAAAAAGATGTATTCAGAATATATGGGGAGGTGAGAGTATGGCGCAAGTTAAAAAAACAAGGGTGATGGCCGTTGATGATTCGTCTTTTATGTTGAGCGTTATTACCGCATATCTTAAAGATTCGGATTTTGAACTCGTAGATACGGCAAAAAACGGAAAGGAAGCATTAGAAAAAGTCAAGATATGCTCACCGGAGGTTGTCCTTTTAGATATTGTTATGCCGGGAGAAGACGGGATTGAAACATTGGAAAAGCTTTTGTCTGTCAAACCGGATCTTAAGGTTATTATGGCTTCATCATTGGGGACGGAAGAGGCTGTTCTTGAGTGTTTGAGGAAAGGAGCAAAGAACTTTTTGCAAAAGCCGTTTGAGAAGGACAAGGTTCAGGAAGTTATTAGAGAAGTGGTAAAATAAGCGACAAAAAATCAAACCTGTTCACGATACATTTTAAGCTGTAAGGATCGGCCGTCTCTTGGTTGATTCGATTCTCGATGCGGGAGTTGAATGATCGGCAGCGGCGCAAACGCACCGTAAATCAATGCGATTTATTTTGAAGAACATCTTTCCTTCTTAAGGACGACAAATACGGAGTTTTGGGGTCAACCTGCCCTTTGGATTGTGCGACATATTGAACTTTTTTGCGAAAGCTTCAAGTTCTTAAAGAAAGGTCTTCCGTAAATGCAAAAACGCCGCCGCCTTTCCATTGTCGGGTTTACATTTCCAAGGGTGTTGAACAGGCTTAATGAGGAATTAAGAATAAGGAGGGAACTATGGCAATAAAATTTTTCGGACAATATCTATTGGAAAAAAGTAAAATAACGCCTGAACAATTGCTTTCAGCAGTGGAATATCAAAAAGAAGTCAATGTCTCTGTTGGAACGCTTGCGATAGAAAAGGGTTATCTGACGGCTCAGCAGGTTGATAAAATAAACAGGGAGCAACTCAGAACGGATAATAAATTTGGAGAAATTGCCATTGACTTCGGGTATCTCACGCAGGAAAAATTTAATGAAATATTGGCGATGCAAATAACAAGAAAAATATTTTTGGGCGAATCATTAGTCCAAAAAGGTTATTTGACGCTGGCTGAACTGGAAAAGGAATTAGAATTATTCAGAGAAGAACAAGAAAAAGATGAGACAGAAATTAAGACGGTACTGAATAATGTGAAGTCATTGCAAACCGCTGAGGTCTTTGTTGATGTCACCATCAAGATGTTTTTGCGTATGCTTAGGGAAACGGTAAAAATCGGCGAATGTTCCTCGTCAAAGGACAAGGTGAATCTGATGGACTGGACATTCTACCAGAAAATTATGGGTGCTGAAAATTGCGGTTTTCTCCTTAATTTATCGACGCCGACCCTTTTAAAAATTGCATCTAACATGATGAAAATGGATGTAGCGGAACCTGACGAAATATCCTGCGATGCCGTTGCGGAATTTGTAAATATCATTACCGGCAACGGTTGTGCAAAGCTGTCGACGGTGGATGTTAAACTAAAATCACAACCGCCGATCATTTACGACAATCGGGATGACAACAAGTATGCCTTACAGGGAGAGTATGTTTCTACGGTTGATCTTTTATCAACCATTGGAGACCTTCAGGTTGCCATCGAGGTTTATGAAGATGACTGATGCCACAGGGCTGCATACCTTTCATTGGATTGTTTAAAAACCCGCTGTGTCGAACAGATGGACTGCCAAGCATTGCCTGACTCATAAACAAGCTCGCCTGGGCAATCACGCGGCGGGTGTTTTGTCTTTCTGTCAGGAAAAGACTTTTTTGAACCCCTGTAACAAGAAAATCACCAGCTGCCTGCCCCGGACGCCTCCAAGCATCATGAATTTCCATACCCATTGTCTTTTGCAATACCGCAATGGACGAGGACTTTCATCCTCATGAAGCGGCAGTAAAAAAAATTGTGTCCCGCAGATCTGAGTATTGGGCAAGCCCTGTACGCAAAGCATCACCGCCCTGAAAAACGTCGTAATTACGATGACAGGAGACGCTGAAGGCCGGTGTTTTAAAGACGGTTGAATTTAAATTATCCTTGACAGGGGAGATATTATTTAATATTCAAAATCCAAAATAATAATATCAAATCAAACTTATGGCTGATGAAAAAATGAATGGGGCGCAAGTCAAGAAAGCCCTGAATATGTGGTTGAAGTTTATTCGCGCCTATTCGACGTATAACAAAATGGCTGCCGAACACTTGCGAAGTTTCGGTCTGACGACGGCTCAATATATGGTTATTGAATGCCTTGGCTATTGCGGTCCTCTGCTGACGGGCGATTTATGTAAAAAAACCTTCCGGAGCGGCGGCAATATGACGTTTGTTGTGGATGCTCTTGAAAAAGCCGATTTAGTGAAACGTTTTGCGATTGAAGATGACAGGCGGGCTATTATGGTTCAGCTGACACCCAAGGGCGAGAGCTTGTATGAAGAAGCCTTCAGCAGGCACGGGGAGTTTCTGACCGGGCTGGCTGGCGTTTTTTCTGAGGAGGAACAGTCGGAATTTGCGCGGCTGTTGAAGAAATTAGGACTTGGGCTTACAGAAGCGCCGTGATTTTTTTTATCCATATATTTCAATATCAAAATATTCGCACTTTAAATACGCCGGCGGCATGCCTGATAAAATAATCGTCGGAGGAAGGATATAGTAGAGACATGGAAAGAGCGGGAAGACTGGAGGGCAAAGTAGCTGTCATCACCGGAGCCGCCAACGGAATCGGCAGGGCGACAGCGGTCTTGTTTGCCCGGGAGGGCGCCAGGATGGCCCTGGCCGATGTCAATGAAGAGGGTTTGAAAGAAACCTATGACCTGGTGAAAAAAGAAAAAGGCGAGGCGTTCATGAAGCGGGTGGACGTGTCGATTGAACAGGATGTCAGGGAACTCATGGAACGGACCTTGAATACTTTTGGTCAGATCGATATACTCTGCAACAACGCCGGGATCGGCGGCGGCATTGGCACAGATGAGCAGGTTTGGAAGCGAGTCTATGACGTCAATGTCTTGAGCGCCGTTTACGGCATCAAATATGCGGGGCCCCATATGCAGGAACGTAAAAAAGGGTCCATCGTCAATACAGCGTCCGTCGCGGGGATCCGGGCGGGGGCTGGCGGCAACGCATACAGCGCCAGCAAAGCGGCGTTGATTAATTATACCAAAACGGCGGCTTGTGACATGGGCGGGTTTAACGTGCGGGTGAATGCTGTCTGTCCCGGTCTCATTGAAACAGGCATGACGAAGCGGGCTTTCGACCATGCCCGTGACACGGGGAAAATTCAAAAGATGGGATACCGCTGCGAACTCAGGCGCTACGGCGTTCCCGAGGAAGTAGCCTATGCCATCCTGTTTCTCGCCAGCGATGAATCGAGCTACATCACCGGCCAGTCCATTCCGGTGGATGGAGGAAATACATGCTCCCTCAATCTGCCGGGCATGAAATATTAACAGGTGTCGATTATTTGACGCAGACCAAAACCATGAATGGGGAAAGGAAAAGAAATCATGAACAGAGACATTTTTAAACTGGATAATAAAATTGCCCTCATTACGGGCGCCAGTCGGGGAATCGGGGAAGCCATCGCCAAAACGCTTGCTGAAAACGGTGCGCAGGTCATCTTGACAAGCCGGAAAATCGATGCCCTTCATGAAGTCGAACAGGAAATTATCAAAAACGGCGGAAAAGCGACGTCCATCGCCTGCCACACGGGCGATATGAAGCAAATAGCTGGTCTCTTTGAAGAAGTTAAAAAAGGATTTGGCCATCTCGATATTCTCGTCAACAACGCTGCCACGAATCCCTTTTTCGGCGATGTCCTGAGCATCGATGAAGGGGCCTGGATGAAGACGGTGGAGGTCAATTTTAAGGGGTATTTCTTTATGAGCCAGTACGCAGCCAGGATGATGAAGGAAAAAGGCGGCGGCGCCATCGTCAACATTGCCTCCGTCAACGGCGTGCGGCCTGCTCCCGGCCAGGGCGTCTATTCCATGACCAAAGCGGCCGTCATTTCCATGACGAAATCCTTTGCCAAGGAACTGGCCGAATTCAATATCCGGGTCAATGCCGTCTTGCCGGGATTGACGGATACGAAATTTGCCGCCGTGTTGATGGAACGGCGGGGTGCGGCAAAGACGACGACGGGCAATACAATGAAGCGGGCTGCCCAGCCCGAAGAAATGGCCGGCGCCGTCCTTTATCTGGTTTCCGATGCGGCGACCTATACGACGGGAACCTGCATTACGGTGGACGGCGGCTCGCTGGCATAGCACGGCTGTTTTGCAAAGATGCGACGGCGTGTATTGCGACCGACCATGACGGTCTGAACTATCCGCCCGGAAGCGGCGGCCTGGATTTGAAAGGCATAAAGGATATTTATGGCAAATACGAAAGTAAATGATGCGTCTGTCGGACGGGCATTAAAAATGTGGCTCAAATTCATCAGGGCCTATTCGACGTATAATAAAAAAGCTGCCGAACACATCAAAAATTTCGGTCTGACGCTGTCGCAACTGTGGGTGATCGAGTGTCTCGGTCATTCGGGTCCTCTGATCATGGGGGAACTGTGCAAAAAAACCTTTTTGAGCGCCGGGAATATGACCTTCGTGGTGGACGGCTTGGAAAAAGCCGGCATCGCAGAACGCATTTACACCGAGGACGATCGGCGTTCGATCCTTGTCCGGCTTACGCCGAAGGGACAGAAAATCTATACGGAGGCGTTCAGCAGCCATGCCGTTTATTTGACCAAACTGTCATCGATCCTGACGCCGGAAGAGCAGGAGGAATTTGCTCGCCTTTTGAAGAAACTCGGCCTGGCGTTGAGCGAAGGCAAAAACGTTTAGGCGAAAGGTTTTCAGATCGGGGTTCAAGACGGCAGAAATAAAAAAGGTGACCCGCGGCAGGCAGGGGGTTGCGGATTGAATGAGAGGAATGAAACAGCATCATGGAAAGAAAGGGTAGACTGGAAGGCAAGGTAGCCGTCATCACGGGGGCTGCCAACGGTATCGGCCGGGCGACGGCAGTGCTTTTTGCCCGGGAAGGCGCCAAACTGGCGATTGCCGATGTCAATGAATCGGGTTTACAGGAAACTGCCGACCTGGTGAAGAAAGAAGGCGGTTGTGTGGTGACAGAGAAAGTAGATGTCTCCGTTGAGGAGGAGGTCAAGGACCTGATTGAACTGACCTTGAAAACCTATGCCCAGGTAGATATTCTTTGCAACAACGCGGGCATCGGCGGCGCCGAAGGCGACGAAGCCACCGAGTGGAGAAAGGTTTTTTCGGTCAATGTCATGGGCGCCGTTTACGGAATCAAATACGTCGGGCCCCACATGCAGGAACGTAAAAAAGGTTCCATCGTCAATACGGCGTCCGTGGCGGGAATCCGGTCGGGGGCGGGCGGCAATGCATACAGCGCCAGCAAAGCGGCGATCATCAACTTTACCAAGACCGCGGCCTGCGACATGGGCGGCTTTAATGTCCGGGTCAACTCCGTCTGTCCGGGACTCATTGAGACGGGGATGACCAAGCCCATCTTCGATTACGCCCGCTCTGCGGGCAAGATCGGCCGGATGGGAAACCGGTGCGAACTGAGGCGCTACGGGGTTCCGGAAGAGGTGGCCTATGCCATTCTTTTTCTAGCCGGCGATGAATCCAGTTACATCACGGGCCAGTCCATTCCCGTGGACGGCGGCAATACGGCTTCGCTGAATATGCCCGGCATGAAATTCTGATCGGAAACGGCAGTCATTTCAATCAAGGAACCCTGCGTGAGCTTTGAATTTCCGTTGTTCCTGTCATGGCAAGGCGCGGGGCTCCGTGGCAATCTCTAATATTTTCGTAAGAGGGGGCGACGGCATCCGGAAAATCATATTCGGCAAAAGAAAGACATGAAAAAAATAATCAAGCAAATCAATACATCCTCATGAGACATGCCGGGATCCCTGAAAATAACAGGGCGCTCAATGAAAGCAATTCGAGGGTTTTATTTCAGGCCATAACGTGTTACACATAGCAGGCAGGCAAAGGACTATCCGCCCGTCCTTTGCCTGCATACTTCAGGGAGGTGAACATGAATGGACTTTCAAGCATTGTGGCAAAAAACCCTTGACTGGTCTTTAACGAGCGGAATTCGCATGATCCTCGTCATTGTCGCGGCCTGGATCGCTCTGAAACTCGCCCAAAAATTTTCCAATCATATTGTCGATTTCATCGTCGGTAAACATGACGATGTCGAATTCCAGAAAAGGGCTCAAACACTGATAAGCATTGCCCGTCATGTGATGGTGCTGGCCATTTTCATTGTCGCGGCCTTGACGATTATGCGGGAAGTGGGCATCGAGATCGGTCCTGTTCTGGCGGCGGCGGGGATTGTCGGTCTGGCGGTTGGTTTCGGCGCCCAGAGCCTTGTCAAGGATGTCATCAGCGGTTTTTTCATTCTTCTCGACGACCAGATCCGTGTGGGAGACGTGGTGGAGATTGCCGGCAAGGGCGGACTCGTAGAGAAGGTGAATCTGCGCGTCACCGTCCTGAGGGATCTGGCGGGCAATGTCCATTATGTGCCCAACGGCAACATCAGCGTTGTCACCAATATGACGAAGGAATTTTCGCGCTATGTCTTCGATGTGGGCGTGGCCTACCGGGAGAATGTGGACGAGGTGATTGAGGTCATCAAAGGCATCGATGAGGACCTGCGCAATGATGCGGAATTCAAGGACGACATCCTGGAACCCATTGAAATATTAGGATTGAACGAGTTTGCCGATTCCGCTGTCGTCGTCCGCGCCCGGACGACCACGCTGCCCAGCAGGCAGTGGCGTGTCGGCCGGGAATTCAACCGGCGTCTGAAGAGAAAATTCGATCAGTTGAATATCGAGATCCCCTTCCCCCATGTGACGCTCTACCTGGGGCAGGACAAGAAGGGGGATGCGTCGCCCCTGCATGTCGTTCACGGGACAACCGATAAGAAAAAGGAAGCATAGCAGAAAACGCCTCGCCGATGAAGGGGTTCCCGATGCGGTGCCTTGTGCAGGGTTACATGATCAGCGCTGCGATAAAAAAATAGATCAGAAGACCGACAATGTCCATGACGGAGGCGATGAGCGGGTTGCTTGCCACGGCGGGGTCCACCCGCAGACGCTGAAGAATCAAGGGCAGGAGGATGCCGAGGAGGCTCGATACGACGACGATGGTCACCATGGTCAGCGATACGATAAGCGCAATCGACCAGCCGGCCTTAAATATGCCCAGCAACAGACTCGCCGCCCCCATCGTGGCGCCTAAAAGACAACCGATCCCGATTTCTCTGAAAAATGCCTTGATCCACTGCCGGTCGCGAATGTCGCCCGTGGCTATGGCGCGGATCATGAGTGTTGCCGATTGATTGCCCGTATTGCCGCCCGTGCCCGTCAGAAGGGGGATAAAAAAGGCCAGGGCGATAGCGGAGGTCAGAATTTCTTCCTGGGCGGAAATGATGCCTGTCGTCACGACGCTGACGCCCAAAAGGCCGGCGAGCCATAAAACGCGCTTTCCGTAGAGGGACCACAGGGAAGATTCCCGGTAACTCGTCTTCAGGGGATTCACGGCGGCGGATTTCTGAATGTCTTCTGTGACTTCTTCTTCGGCTACGTCAAAGAGGTCGTCAATGGTCACGATGCCGAGCATGACGCCGGCAGCGTCCACAACCGGGAGGGCGACGACGTCGTAGCGGCGTATTTTCTGGACGGCCTTCTCCCTGTCGTCGAAGGCCGAAAGGTTGATGACCGTGTCCTCCATGATATCGCTAATCAGTTCCTCCGGCTTGGCCAGAATGAGCTGCCGAAGACTGATAACGCCGATCAGCCGCCAATCCGCATCGATGACATAGATGACATTGATGGTTTCGCTGTCCTTTCCTTCCGACCGAACATGATCCAGCGCCGTACTGACTGTCCATTCGGGAAGAACGGCGACGTAGTCGGGCGTCATGAGACGGCCGACGCTTTCGGCGGGGTAGCCCAGCAATTGAAGGGCCTCCCGCCGGTCTTCCGGGGTCAGCAGGGTGAGCAGCTTTTGGATGGCCTTTCCCGGCAGCTCTTCCAGAAAATCGGCCCGGTCGTCCGGGGTCATGCCGGCAAGAATGATCCGCGTTTCCTCATCCGTCAAGGCTCTTAAGATGTCGTCTTTGAGTTTGACTTCGAGATGGGCGAAGACCTCGGGCAGGATTGTCCGGGGGAGGAGCCTCAGGATGAAAATCCGTTTCCCTTCATCTATTTCCGTAATGAGATCGGCAATGTCCGGTTCAGGAAGTTCGACAAGCAGTTCCCTGATTTCCTGCCACTGCTGGGAGGCGATCATTTCCTCGATTTCCGGTTTGAATAATAAAAAGCTCTGCATAGGACATTCCGCCTGTTGATAGTAAAGGGCTTGCAGATGGTCATGTATGGAAACGAATCATCATTTTGGAGGCTAACTTAGCAGAATGAATTCGGGTGTCAATGTTTTTTGGCGGGCAGGCGGCAAAAACATTTTCACGGCCGGCCGCGGACAGCGCAAGTCCGTTACTGTGCAACAGGAAGAAATCATCGGCACTGGTGGCCGCAGGCATAACGGCCAATGCCAAGACTGAACCGTTTTGCATAAACCGCTTTATGCGGAAGGAAGGCCCGTCCATACGGCCGGCCTAAAGACGCAATGCCGGTTCATTGGGCGCCGAAGAATCAGGTACGATTTCTGTCGTCATCTTGCTTAACGGGCCGTTTTTGCGAAAAAATGCTCTCTATCCCGATCAGGATTCCCTGTATTCCCTGAGCGCCGCAATGCGGTCTTCCAGGGGGGGATGGGTCATAAAGAGGGTTTTCAAACCGCCGGAGGGCTTGCCGTTGATACCGAAGGCGGACATCTGATCGGGGAGCGGTTCCGGGATGCCTCTTTTGAGGGTTTCCAGGGCGGCGATCATGTTGTTGCGGCCGGCAAGATTGGCGCCGCCCGCATCGGCTTTGTATTCTCTTTGTCTGCTGAACCACATTACGATAATGCTCGCCAGGATGCCGAAGACGATTTGGGCCACCATGGTCGTTAAAAAGAATCCCATGCCGTGTCCCTCTTCATTCTTCAGGATGACCCGGTCGACAAAATGACCGACGACACGGGAGATGAAGATAACGAAGGTATTGACGACACCCTGGATCAGGGTCAGGGTGACCATGTCGCCGTTGGCAACGTGGCTGATTTCGTGGCCCAGGACAGCTTCGACCTGGTTTTTATCCATGGCGCGCAGGAGCCCCGTGCTGACGGCAACGAGGGCGCTGTTTTTATTCATTCCCGTAGCAAAGGCGTTCGGCGAGGGGGAATCGAAGATGGCTACTTCCGGCATGCCGATGCCGGCCATGTCGGCCTGCCTCTTCACCGTATCGATCAGCCAGATTTCAGAAGAACTCTGCGGTTGTGTGATGACCTGGGCGCCCATCATCCGCTTGGCCATCCATTTGGACATGGCAAGAGATATGAAAGACCCGCCGAATCCGAAGACGGCGGCGAAAATGAGAAGGCTGTACAAATTGAGTCCTGTCCCCTGGGCATCGAGGATGCGGTCCACGCCGAGGATTTTAAGGACGATGCTCAAAACGACCACAACGGCGATATTGGTCAAAAGAAACAGCAATATTCTCTTCATTTTTTCTTACCTCCTGATTGATAGGCGTCCATGTGTTGTTCCGGAAAACGGGTGCTATATTATGAACAAGACGCTTTTGTGTCAAGCAAATACGACTGAAATGCGACACATGCAAGTCGGCTCTGCATGCTGCGGTCAGGTATTTATGAGACAGCGATAACCGGTCGGCTGTCATCCGGCATTTTACAAGATGGGCGGATCGTGGTATACATCATGAGAAAATGCATAAAATCATCAATTCAAGGTGAGAAAGGAAAATGGCATGAATAAAAAGAAGTTTCTCAAAAAGAGTGCCGGGGTATCTTTTTTTCTTTGTTCCATCATCTTTCTTTTATCCTGCGCCTGGGCGCAATCGCCCCGGGGTTACACAGAGGCTGATATGATTAAAATGGTTTCCGGCATCCACTGGCTGGGGCATGACGCCTTCCGGATCGAATCCGATGGGATGGTTATGTATTTCGACCCTTTCATGCTCAAGGAGGGCGGTCCCAAGGCCGATCTGATCCTTATTACCCATGATCATTTTGATCATAACAATCCTGCCGATGTGGCCAAAATTCGCAAACCCGACACGGTGATTGTGACGGTGGCCAAAGCGGCTGAAAAACTGACGGGCGATGTGAGGCAGATCGGGCCGGGCGAAGAAATGACGGTCAAAGGCATTCGTATCCGGACCATACCGGCCTACAACATCAATAAATTCCGCAAGCCCGGCGTCCCTTACCATCCGAAGGAGTCCGGATATGTCGGTTATATTGTCACCGTGAAGGGGATGCGCATTTATCATGCCGGCGATACGGATTTTATCCCGGAGATGAAAGGGCTTGAACCGGACATCGCCTTCCTGCCCGTGAGCGGCATGGTGGTTATGACGGTTGAGGAAGCCGTTGAGGCCGCGGCAGCCATCAGGGCCAAAATCACCATTCCCATGCATGTGGGAGGACCGGTCGGCAATATATCGGCTGCTCAAAAATTTAAAGAAAAGGCATCCGTACCCGTTATGGTGCTGCCCCTGGAAAAGTGAAACCACACGATACATCCCTCTATGTCTGGTTTGACACGGAATACTCCGGTCTTGACCTTGAAGACGCAAACTTGCTTCAGGTATCGGCCCTTGTTACAGATGCCTCATTGCGGCGCGTTCTTTCGCCGGATGATGATGTAACATTGGCCGTGAGGCTTCCGGCAGAAAAGAAGCCCAGTGCCTGGGTCGAAGAAAACCTTTCCGATCTGCTTGCCCGGTGCCGGTCGGCGGAAGCGCTGGATGTCGCTCATGCTGATCAACGCCTGGCTGCCTATATCGACAGAGCGGCAGGTCCTGTCCATCCGAAAAAGGATCTAAGGCCGGTCCTTTCGGGGAACAGTGTTCATGCAGACTGGTGGCTGGCGTAGCGTTTTTTGCCCCGGTTCCTGAGCCGCCTCCATTACCGGCATCTCGATGTGACGGCCTTTAAACTGGAATGGAAAAGGCGGCGCCCGGATTCGGAATTTGATAAGGATGATCCCACATTGATTAAAAAGTATTTCCCGGAAGCGGTCCTGCCCGTTGCCGGGAAGCATGATGCTTATTATGACGTACAGGCGTCCATTGCCGAACTGGCATTCTACCGCGCCCATCTTTTTCAAAATACTGAGGAGACAATCACATGATGATAGTCATACGCTGGGTCATTCTGACATTGGCGGTTTTGATCGTTTCATATATCCTGGACGGCATCAGGGTTGACAATGTGCTTTCCGCTTTCTTCGCATCGGCCGTCCTCGGCATTCTGAATGTGTCCCTGCGGCCGGTCCTGCTCATCCTGACATTGCCGATCAACATCCTGACTTTGGGGCTCCTGACATTTCTCATCAATGCCCTGATGCTGAAAATAGCATCGGAAATCATGCCGGGCTTTGAGGTCCACGGTTTTTGGACGGCCGTATTCGGCGCCCTTTTGATCAGTATTGTCGCATGGTTTCTGAATTCTTTCACGAAAGCCCGCAATCGTTAGCTTGGAACAGTTATCATCATGCATAAGGCCGATTAGATGAATTCGACGGACATAACGCCTGCCATGAAGCAATACATGGCCATTAAAGAAGAACATCCGGACTGCATCCTTTTTTTTCGGATGGGTGATTTCTATGAGATGTTTTTTGACGACGCCGTGACGGCGTCACAGGCTTTGGAGATCACGCTCACATCGCGCAACAAGAACAAAACGGGCGGCATTCCCCTCTGCGGCGTCCCCTACCATGCCGGGCCTTCCTATATTGCCAAGTTGATAGAAAAAGGTTTTAAAGTGGCCGTATGCGAGCAGATGGAAGACCCCAAACTGGCCAAGGGCGTCGTCAAAAGGGAGGTCGTGCGGATTATTACGCCCGGCCTTGTCGTGGATCAAAATAACCTGGAGGCTAAGGAAAATAATTTTTTAGGGGCTTTGTCTTTTGATGACGGTATTTACGGCCTGGCCTTCATCGATATTTCAACGGGGGAGTTCCGCATTACGGAATCGAGCGACAAAGACTACTTTATCGCCGAATGGACGGGGCTCCATTTCCGGGAAATGATCTGCGGGGACCATCTTCGGGGGAATACGGTTCTTAATCAATTGACGACGGGGGAGACGCCATGCCGCGTCAATTATTTTCCCGGCGATTATTTCGACCGGCAAAAGGCAAGAACATTGTCGGAAGTCTACTTCCCCGATGAAAGATTGAATGAGCTCGGCATCGATGAACATCCCGCCGTCCTCGCCGCCGTCGGGGCGGTTCTCCGCTATGTTGAAGAGACGCAGAAGGAGCGCCTTACCCACATCAACGCGATCAACTGGTACGGTAAGGAAAGCCACCTTATTCTCGACGACGTTGCCCGGCGCAACCTTGAACTGTTCAGTACCATCGCCGACGGCAAAAAAGAGGGCTCCCTGTTTCATGTCCTCGATCAAACAGCGACGCCGATGGGCGGCAGACGGCTGCGCTGGTGGCTCAATTATCCGTTGATCAACCCCGAGGCCATCAAAGAGAGGCTGTCGGCGGTTGCGGAAATCAAGGACCGTCATCTGCTCCGGGATGCCGTCCGCAAGTCCCTTGCCCGCATGTATGACCTCGAAAGGCTGGGCGCCAGAATTGCCATGGGCGTTGCCAACGGGCGTGACCTGATTGCACTGAAAGCTTCCCTGCAAGCCTTGCCGGCCATCCGGTCATCGATTCATGACCTGGAGACGGTCTTCATCAGGCGGATGTATGCAGGCATTGACGAAATGCCCGATGTGGCCGACCTGATTGAGCGCGCCATTTGTGAAGAACCGCCCGTTACGGTCCGTGAGGGCGGCATCATCAAGGAGGGCTATGACGACGAGCTGGATAAAACGGTGGATATATCGCGCAACGGCAGGAAATGGATCGCCGCCCTGGAAGAAAAGGAGCGCCGGAAAACAGGCATCAACTCCCTGAAGGTGGGGTTCAACTCGGTTTTCGGCTATTATATCGAGGTCACGAAGGCCAATGCTGCGAATGTTCCCGACGACTATGTCAGGAAACAGACCCTGGTGAATGCGGAGCGATACATCAATCAGGAGCTGAAGGAATACGAGTACACTGTTCTTAATGCGGAGGATCGGCGCAAAGAGCGGGAATATGATCTTTTTTTGGAGATCAGAAATCACATCGCCGGGCAGATCAAAAGGATCCAGACAACGGCCTCCTCGCTGGCCGACCTGGACGTTATCGCGGGTCTTGCCGAAATTGCGGAAAGATATAATTACTGCTGTCCCCAGGTTGAGGGCGACGATGTCATTGAGATCAAAGACGGCAGGCATCCGGTTGTTGAAAGGATGCGCCTTGCGGAAGGTTTTGTGCCGAATGATATTTATCTGGATATGGATCGGAACCGCTGTCTCATCATCACCGGTCCGAATATGGCCGGCAAATCGACCTGCATCCGACAGGTAGCCCTGATTGTCTTGCTGGCGCAGATGGGAAGCTTTGTGCCCGCGGCCAGTGCGAAAATCGGCGTCGTGGACAGGATATTCACGCGCATCGGCGCCGCCGACAGCCTTGCGAAAGGGCAAAGCACCTTTATGGTCGAGATGACGGAAGTGGCCAATATCTTGAAAAATGCGACTGCAAGGAGTCTGGTTATTCTCGATGAGGTCGGCCGCGGCACAAGCACCTTTGACGGTCTCAGCATCGCCTGGGCTGTTGCCGAATATATCCATGATGTGAAAAATCTCGGCGCCCGGACGCTCTTTGCGACGCATTACCACCAGTTGACGGAAATGGCACTGACAAGAAAGGGCGTCATGAATTACAATATCGCCGTCAAGGAATGGGGCGACCGGATTATTTTTTTACGAAAGCTGGTCGCAGGAGGGACGAACCGGAGCTACGGCATCCAGGTGGCCAAGATTGCCGGACTGCCCGATGAGGTCGTTTTGCGGGCTTATGAGATTCTGCAAAACATGGAAAAAGGCGAACTGGACGAAATCGGCATGCCCCGCATGGCGCGAAGCAAAAAGGCAACGCATAAAAATCAGGGGCAACTCAGCTTGTTTATGGATGACGATCAGACCGTGATCAGCGAAATAAAAAACGTCAATATCCTCAATATGACGCCCATGGATGCCATGAATATGATCAGCAAATGGAAAGATAAGCTGAAGATTTCGTAGGTTATATTACTTGATGCAGACGCGGCGCACCTGTTTGAAATCCGTGCTGCCGTTGAAACACTTCATGATGCCGTCCTGCAGCAGGGTCGTCATGCCCTGTTCCATGGCCACATCGCGCATTTCTTCAACCGTTGCATGCCGCTGAACCAGCCTTTTGATTTCATCCGTGCCGACGACAAGTTCGTGAAGGCCCATTCTTCCTTTATAACCCGATCTGTCGCAGATATCGCAGCCTTTGGGCCTGTATAATTTAAGGTCGTTGTTGTAAGAAATATTGAGTTTTTCAAATTGGTCTTTACCGTAGCTTTCAGCAATTTCATCAAATTCATCCATGGTCGGATGATAGACCTCCTTGCATTTGCAGAGCGTCCGCACAAGCCGCTGGGCAAGAATGGCGAGCAGGGCGTCGGCAAAATTCAACGGGTCGATGCCCATGTCGAGGAGCCGGACGATGGTTTCCGGCGCACTGTTGGTATGCAGTGTGCTGAAAACCAGATGGCCTGTCAGGGAGGCTTCGACGCCGGTTTTTGCCGTCTCAAAATCCCGCATTTCGCCCACCATGATGACGTCGGGGTCGGCGCGGAGGAAGGCGCGCATGGCGGCGGCGAAATCAAAGCCGATTTTCGGTTGGACCTGCACCTGCCGCAGTCCGTACTGGGTGATTTCGACGGGGTCTTCGGCGGTCCAGATCTTCCGGTCCGGTGTGTTGATATGGTGCAGGGCTGCATGCAATGTTGTGGTTTTACCGGAACCCGTAGGGCCGACGCATAAAATCATCCCATAGGGTTTTGAAAGAACCCCCAGAAGCTCTGTATAGTTGCGTTTGGACATGGCCATGGCTTCAAGCGGGAGAGTTTCTCCCTTGGCCAGAATCCTCATGACGACGTCTTCAACGCCGCCCTGCGTCGGGATCGTGGCGACGCGAAGCTCGATTTCATCGCCCCCCGGCCTCTTGAATTTGATTTTGCCGTCCTGGGGGATGCGTCTGACGGTGATATCCAGGTTGGACATAATCTTGATTCTCGATACCACGGCCGCCCGGTAGCTGTAAGGAACGGTTTGGTAGAGGGCGCAATCGCCGTCGATTCTGTACCGGACCTCGACGTTCTTTTTCCCCACATTGGGTTCGACATGGATATCGGAAGCCCGGCGGGCAATGGCGTCGTTGATGATCTTGTTGACGAGCTGCATGATGGCGCTGTCCGATTCGGTGACGGCATCAACATCCTCGTCGTCAAAATCCGTACGATCATCCGTTTCAAGCTTGCCGAGGATGTCCGTGATGGATGTCTCTTCTTCCGGTGATTGATAGAAAAAATTGATAAACTTGATAATGTCGTCGGGGAAGGCGACGTCATATTTGACGGATTTTGTTTTAAGCAGATTTTCTATCATGTCGCGCTTCAGAATGTTATTGGGGTCATCGACGATGATATGGATCTTGCCGTCTACTTTTTCCAGAGGAACCCAAAGTTCCCGGCGGAGATAATCCTTCTTGAGATTTTTCAGAAGATCGCCGGGGATGACGAATTTGTCGTTAAAAGCAACGAAATTGCAGCGATAGAATTCTTCAAAGGATTTGCCGATGTCGTCCTTGGAAACGTTGTATTTCTTCATCAGGAAGGCTTCCATCGTTTCCTTTTGTTCGCGGGCTTCTTCCCATGCCCGTTCGAGTTGCTCTTCTTTGAGCAGGTCGCGGCTGACGAGAAAATCGAATCTTGTTTTTCTCCTTCTGGTAAACCGTTCCTGGTTAAAAAGCGCGATGCCCAAGACGCCGGAAATTTCTTTCAGATACCCCTGTTCTTCTTCCGTGAAATCCTTGTCGCCTTTTTTATTGATGATTTGTATGATGCCCTTGAGCGTACTGCTGTAAAAAATCGGTTCGGCGAGGACTTGTGTGGTTTTGAATCCTGATCTTTTATCCCAGCTTACATCAAAAGACAGGTCCTTATCGATCTGTTTTAATTCATCCAGATTATAGGCATCGGATATATTGACCGCTTTTCCCGTATTGGCTACATAGCCGGCAATGCTTTTGTTGTTGATGGGGACCCGGATTTCCTGCAGCCGGGAACCGACGAGGAACATGGAATATATCTCATTTCTTGCCTGATCTACGATGTAAATGGTTACGGAGTAGGCGTTAAAACATGTCAGGATGCCGTCTTTCAGATCGACAAGGATCTGCTTGATATTCTGTGCGGCGTGGATCCGGTTCGTGATATCGTTCAATTGTCGCCGAATCAGCAGTTTTTCTTCAAGCTCGGAAATTTGAGTGTCTTGCACCTTTTTCAGCATTCCCCTTTTAAGTCTCCAGCTTTATTCGATAAAAGATTATGGACGGACGATATTCATAACCGATACCAAATTAAGGGCAGACTAATTCAGAATAAAAAAAAATTCAATCAAAACTTGAGAAAGCAAATACTTAAACGATCACGGATGAATGTCCGATGTCAGGCTTCCGTGACAATCCTGGAGAAATCGGCGATTTGTTTAATGAACCCGTGTATGGCTTCGAGCAGAGATTGCCTGTTGAACCGAATTTTCTCATCTTCGGCCATGACCAGGACGGACTCAAAGAATGCATCGATGGGCTTCCTCAATCGGGCCAGGGCCGTGAAAGCGGAGGCAAAATCACCATCGGCGATTTTAGCTGAAGCGGCCCCGCTGATCTCCAAATAGGCGGCATGGAGATTTTTTTCCGCATCGCTGTCAAAAAAAGCCGGATTGACGGATCCGTTTTTGAAGTCTTTGATAATGTTTCCTGCCCGCTTGAAGGCAATAACGAGAGGTTCGAAATCGGGATGGGTCTTGAACGCCTCCAGGGCTTCAATCATTTTAAATGATCGGGGAATATCCGATATGCCCGAAGCAAAAACCGCATCGATGACGTCATAAGGATGCCCCTGTGCAATCAACTGGTTTTCAAACCGTCCCTTGAAGAAATCCATGACGCTGTTTTTGATATCTTCTGATGATTTTTTTATGAAAGGTCCGAGGACGGCCAGGCTTTGATCGATCAGATCGGCGAGCAGAAGGGGATACCCTTTTTTCAAGATGATGTTGATAACTCCCAGGGCCTGCCTTCTTAAGGCGTAAGGATCGGCCGTTCCCGTGGGGATCAGGCCGACGCCGAAGAATCCACAGATGGTGTCCATCTTGTCGGCAATGCTCACGATGGCGCCCTCATCCGTTTCCGGGAGTTCGCCGCCTGCCGACACAGGCAGATAGTGTTCAAAGATTGCCTTCGCGACGATGGGAGATTCTCCGGCAAGGAGGGCATACTCCCTTCCCATGACGCCTTGAAGCTCTGTAAATTCATTGACCATCTGGGTATCCAGATCCGCCTTGGCCAGAAGCGCCGCCCTTTGCACCGCATCCTTGCGTGCGGGATCGATCTTGTCGGTGATGTAAGAAGCCAGTTTGCAGAATCGCATGACTTTATCGTAGGATGATCCGAGGAGGGAATGGAATACAACCTGCTTCAAACCTTCCACGCGCTTATCCAACGCGGTTTTCTGGTCTTCGTCGAAGAAAAATTTTGCATCCGCAAGCCGGGCGCGGATGACCTTTTCGTTTCCCCTTCTGACGACGGCCGGATCGCGGGTCAGGGTGTTGTTGATGGTGATGAAATAAGGCAGCAAATTTCCCTTATCATCGGTTACGGGAAAATACTTCTGATGGGAAATCATGGATGTAATCAGGACTTCCTTGGGGAGTTTCAAATAGTCTTTATCAAAGCTGCCGCATACGGCCGTCGGGTATTCCGTCAAAAAAGTCACTTCGCTCAGGAGGTCTTCATTGTAGAAAACCTTTCCCCCGACTTCCTCCGCGGCCTTCTGTGTTTCTTCCAGGATTGTTTTTCTGCGCGCCTGCGGATCAACCACGACAAAATGTTTCTGCAAGGTGGGTATGTAATCGGCAGGTTTGGCCACGTCGTAATATCCGGGGCTCATAAACCGGTGCCCCGCCGTCTTATTGCCGCTTTGAATATTTTCGATGTTCAGGGGGATGACCTCGTCGTCATAGAGGGCGAGTATCCAGTGAATGGGCCGGGCAAAACGAAAATCACCGTTTGACCAGCGCATAGATTTTTTAAAGGGAACGGCACCGATAAATCCGGTGAAAACGGCCGGCAGCAGGGCCTTTGTCTCTTCGCCGGTGATGTGTTTGCGGATGCAGATATATTCCCCCTTGTCGGTCGTTATCGTCCGGATGTCGGCAATGTCGACGCCCTGTCCTTTGGCAAAACCGATGGCGGCCTTCGTGGGCTGCCCTTTTTCATCGTAAGCGACCCCTTTGGCGGGCCCTATTTTTTCAAGGATACGGTCTTCCTGTCTCTCCGCTGCATCCGTTACATAAAGGCATAGCCTCCTCGGCGTCGCCATGGTCCTTATGGCGCCGTGCCGTATCCGCATGTCTGCGAACTCCCGGCGGATCATCTCTTCCATATCCTGAATCGCCTTCGGCAGGAAAGCCGCCGGAATCTCTTCCGTTCCTATTTCAAGTAAAATATCCTTACCCATGAAATCTCCTGATAAATTATTGTCCCCGGTTTGACAGGGGGTATCCCATCGCTTCCCTCTGCTTCAGGTAGCTCGCGGCGCTCAGACAGGCCAGATTTCTTACCCTGCCGATGTAACTGGTGCGTTCGGCGACGCTGATAGCCCCGCGGGCATTGAGCATATTGAAGGTATGGGAGCATTTAAGACAATGGTCGTAGGTGGGAAGGACAAATCCTTTTTCTGCAAGACGAATGCCTTCCCTCTCGTACATGTCAAAAAGTTTGCGCAGCATCTCCGTATCGGCTGTTTCGAAATTATATCGCGACCATTCCACTTCGCTCTGATGATGGACGTCCCCGTATTTGATCCGGTCGTTCCACTGGAGATCATAAACGTTGTCGATGCCCTGGATATACATGGCGATACGCTCGATGCCGTAGGTGATTTCGGCGCAGACAGGCCGAAGGTCGAAGCCGCCGACCTGCTGGAAGTAGGTAAACTGGGTGATCTCCATGCCGTCCAGCCAGACCTCCCAGCCGAGGCCCCAGGCCCCTACCGTCGGGGATTCCCAGTTGTCTTCCACGAAGCGGATGTCATGATCCATGGGATCGATGCCGAAACTCCGGAGGGAATCAAGGTAGAGATCCTGAATGTTGAGAGGCGAGGGCTTCATGATCACCTGGTACTGGTAGTAATGCTGGAGCCGGTTGGGGTTTTCGCCGTACCGGCCGTCCGTCGGGCGGCGCGACGGCTCGACGTAAGCTACGTTCCAGGGTTCCGGTCCCAATGACCGTAAGAAGGTGGCGGGATTGAAGGTTCCGGCACCTACTTCGATGTCGTAGGGCTGCTGGATGATGCATCCCTGAGACGCCCAGTATTTTTCAAGGGCCATGATTAAATCTTGGAAGGTCACAATTCCTCCTGTTGTTTGATAACGCCGTATGAACAGCGCGGCTGATTTTTGACGGCGTACGTAACATGAGGAACTATCCGTGTCAATATGTAAAACGGGGCCGCTAGATGCCCAAACGCCGTATTTCATTAATGACGCGGGCGGATTTCAATTCCTTGCCCAGCAGGTGCCGGATAAAGCCGGCCAGCATCTGCCTGCTTTCTTCAGCCGACCGGATCGACAGGGAAAGCCTGTGTATTTGAGCCGGTTCCATATCCTTTCCCATGAGGAGCGTTTTCACCGTTCCCAGGGACACGGGCAGGCAATCCCCGGAGTTATTGTAGCAGCTGTTGCAGCTTATCCCGCCGGCTGCAAAACTGAAACGGCAGGCGGCCATGCTTTCAACAGGCTGCCGGCAAATGGTGCAGTGGTCGAGGACGGGTTCATACCCGGAATATTTGAGAAGGCGCATTTCAAAAAAGCGCATCAGGGCATCGGAAACCTCCCCTGCATCCATGAGTCCCAAAAAGTCGATGATAAGAGAAAACAGGTCCTTGTTGGTCTTTCCTTCCAGGGTGAACTGATCCGTCAGGTCGACGAGATAAGAGGCGAGCAGCGTTTTTTCGAGGTCTGCCCTGATAGCGGGGTAGTGGTTTATGTTGTCGGAATCTTCCAGAAAGGCCAGGGTGTTGTCGCCGCGTTTCGAAAAGAGAAAGGCGGCGCAGGAAAAAGGTTCCAGGGTGTTGGCAAAACGTTTTCGGCTGCGTCGCGCCCCCTTTGCAATGCCTTTGATCTTCCCGAAATCGGCGGTGTACAGGGTCACGATGCGGTCCGACTCCCCATAGTCGAGGGTCTTAAGGACGATGGCGGCGTTTTTATGTGTTGTCTTGGTTATCACTGTAGGTTATTTTTCCACCTTTGATCGTGAGAATGGCCCTTCCCGTCATCTGCCGGCCATGAAAGGGCGAATTGCGGCTCCGCGACCGGAATTGCATCCGGTCGACCGTCCATGTCTTTTTTGTGTCTATCACGGTGATGTCTGCATCGGCGCCGATCCGGAGGGTTCCCTTGGGGATGTTGAGGACTTTCGCAGGCCATGCGCTCATTTTTTGTATCAGTTGAGGGAGCGTCAGAACCCCATCGGAGACAAGCGACAGGCTTAAGGCCAGCGATGTTTCCAGTCCGACCATGCCGCTTGAGGCCAGGTCGAATTCCACCTCTTTATCGGTCGCGGCATGGGGGGCGTGATCGCTTGCAATGACGTCGATGGTATCGTCACGAAGCCCTTCCTTGACGGCGGCGACATCTTCTTTGGTTCTGAGAGGCGGATTTACCTTATAGAACGTGTCATATTCCCGCAGAGATTCCTCGGTCAGCGTAAAATAATGTGGCGCCGTTTCCGCAGTGACCCGGATGCCTCTTTTCTTGGCCTCCCTGATAATGTCGACGGAGCCTGCCGTACTGACGTGAGCGATGTGAACGGCTGCACCTGTGTAGGCGGCGATCATGATGTCCCGGACCGTCATGACATCTTCCGCAATGGCCGGAATTCCCTGAAGCCCCAGTTCTGTTGCCGCAAAGCCTTCATTCATCACGCCGCCTGCAGACAAAAGCGTATCCTCGCAATGGCTGATGACGGGCAGGCTGATGGAAGAGGCGTATTCGAGGGCTCGTCTCATGAGGGCGCTGTTCGCTACCGGTTTGCCGTCGTCGGAAAATCCCACGGCGCCGGCATCGCGCAAGTCCCGAAAATCCGTCAGATTGGTTCCGGCAGACCCGATGCTGACGGCGGCAATGGGGTAGACATTGACAAGGCCGCAAAGGGCCGCTTTCTTTTTGATGAATTCCGTAATCGAGCGGCTGTCGTTTACGGGGTTGGTATTGGGCATGCAGGCGACGGATGTAAAACCTCCCGCGGCTGCGGCCCGGCTTCCCGTTTCAATGGTTTCCTTATATTCAAATCCCGGCTCCCTGAGGTGGACATGCATGTCGATCAACCCGGGCACAACGATCATCCCGCCAAGATGAATGGTTTTAACGTTTGTTTGCATCCCTTTCCGCGATTTTGCCGGTTCTTTGGGAATATCCGGTCCGATTCCGGCGATTTTGCCGTCTTCAATGGAGATATCCAGAACGGCATCAATGTTCAATGAAGGATCAACGACCCTCCCGCCTGTCAGTATGAGCTTCATCAGTTGCCTCCTGTGAGAAGATAAAGAAGGGCCATTCTCACGGCGACGCCGTTTGTCACCTGATCGAGAATGACGGAGAACGGGGCATCGGCGATATCCGGGGCCAGTTCAACCCCCCGGTTGACCGGTCCGGGATGCATGACCAGAACGTCTTTTTTGGCGAGGCTAATGTTTTTGCGGTTCAGACCGAAGTAGGTCGCATATTCACGAAGAGAAGGAAAGATATGCTCGTTTTGCCTTTCCAGCTGGATCCTCAGCATCATCACGATGTCGGCGTCGATGATGGCCTCCTCTAATTTGGAGTAAGCCTGAACCCCCATCCTTTCGATATACCTCGGCATCATCGTGGCCGGTCCAGCAACGGCGACGGAAGCCCCCATCTTGGTGAGGGCGTAGATGTTGGACCGCGCCACGCGGCTGTGGGCAATATCCCCGCAAATTGCCACCTTCAAACCGTCAATCTTTCCTTTTTTTGATCGGATGGTCATCAGATCCAAGAGAGCCTGGGTGGGATGCTCATGGCTGCCGTCGCCGGCGTTGATGACCGCTTGTTTTACGGCTTTGGCCAGGATGTGCGGCGCCCCTGCGGCGCTGTGCCTTATCACAACGACATCCGGGTTCATGGCTTCCAGATTTTTGGCCGTATCGATCAGCGTTTCCCCTTTAACGATGCTGCTGGTGGATGAGGAGATGTTGATGGTATCGGCGCTTAACCTTTTACCGGCGATTTCAAAAGACGTCCTCGTCCGCGTCGAGGCTTCGAGAAACAGGTTGATAATGGTTTTACCGCGAAGCGTCGGGACTTTTTTGATTTCCCGCGTAGACACTTCGATAAACGATTCGGCCGTATCCAGGATCAGATTGATTTCCTCCACGGACAGGTCCTGAATGCCGAGAAGGTCTTTTTTCGCAAGCTTCATGATGAGACCTCTTTCTGACAGGTTAAACGGTTCCTTCAATGACGACTTCATCTGTGCCGGTTTTTTCCGTCAGATGGACAGCAACGGCTTCCCACAGGGAAGAGGGCAGATTCTTGCCCACAAAGTCAGCCCGGATGGGCAGTTCCCGGTGTCCCCGGTCGATGAGGACGGAAAGCTGGATCATCTTGGGCCTGCCGAAATCGATCAGGGCGTCCATGGCCGCTCTGATTGTCCGGCCTGTAAAAAGAACGTCGTCCACGAGGATGACTTTCTTGTTGTCGAGGGAAAAAGGGATGTCGGTTTTGCCCAACAGAGGCTTTTTCGGGTTTTTTTGCAGATCATCCCGATAGAGTGTGATGTCGAGGATGCCCATGGGAATTTCAACGCCTTCGATCTTTAATATCTTTTTCTGAAGCCTTTCGGCCAGGAATACCCCGCCCGTCCGGATGCCGACCAGGACCAGCTCCGTGACGCCCTTGTTTTTTTCGATGATTTCATAGGCGATTCTGGTGAGAGATCGATCAATGCCGTCGGCATCCATGACAACTTTTTTATTTTCCATAACGCGCAGACTCCTCTTCCGGACAAAATGAAAAAGCCTCCCCGTTTAATGGGGAGGCCCGTCGTTTCTTATGCAGGAATGTGTAGTAGGCTTCATGTCCTTTTTCAATCTCTCCGGATTCAATTAAAAAGGATGTTATTTATTGACCGGACCTTTACAACAGAATGCCCTCCTGTGTCAAGATGAAACTCCATGTGCTATTTCAGCAGTGTGCCGAGTCTGTTCCATCGGACATTGGTATTTTCCCTGTCCCATGACCAGTAGATGATGAACGCCTTGCCGAGAACGTCCCTCGACGGAACGAACCCCCAGTAGCGGCTGTCAGCGCTCTGGTCCCGGTTGTCTCCCATAACGAAATAAGCCCCTTTGGGGACGGTAACGGGTCCGAAATTGTCCCGTGGCTGGATAGACCCGGGAATGATGAAATCGTCGCTGTAGACGCCGGCTTTATCGTGGTAAGGCAACCCGTTGAGGAAGATTTTCTTGTTTCTGATTTCGATCGTATCGCCGCCCAGGCCGATGACCCGCTTGATAAAATCCTTCGACCGGTCTTCGGGATAGATAAAGACGATAATATCCCCTCTTGCCGGTTGGGTGATGCCGATGAGCGTTTTCTGGATATAGGGAATTTTAATGCCGTAAATAAATTTATT
>JAFGHS010000064.1 GCA_016930075.1 Deltaproteobacteria bacterium | reverse complement strand
TCTGCGCCTTACCGACAACTTAACCCGCCCCCGGGGGGCAGTTCTCATCGCTCAAAGGGGGGACATTAACACCGCTGCTAACACTATGATCATGAAATATTCCCGTCTTGAAAATAATAATAAATATTTACGTATGAAGGAGCCGATATTTTGCTTGTCGGTCCATTTATGATCTCTTCTGTCCTTGTACGGTCTCACAGCTTGGGTATATGAAACCGGCTGATCATCAGCGAACCCGAGATTGCAAACATGAGAACAAGCGGATGAAGTTTGAAGCCGGCCAGAGTGATCACGCCGAACCACAAGTCCTGGTGTATTGCACCGGACCATGCCGCCAGCGCAAGGATAAAGATAAGGAGGATCGAAGTCGGTATGGGTGTTCCTTCGAAGTACTTCACCTTGCCGGTTCCCTGGGACAGTGTTTCCGCCGTGACGTTGTACCGGGCAAGGCGTGAGACCCCGCAGGCAACGAAGAAAACCAGGACGAGGCGGTCGTATAGACCCTGCATGCCGCAACCGTATCCGATGATTGCAGGAGCTACGCCGAAGGAAATGACGTCAGCAAGCGAGTCGAGTTCTTGTCCCAGTATGGAAGTCTTCTGACGCCATCTGGCGATGCGGCCGTCGAGGACGTCGAATATCAGTGCAGCTAAGACGAGGCCGCACGCATAGTAGACATGCCTGACGTCATGAAGTTCGATGTGCGTCATGATGGAGAAGAGCGCACCTGTACCGCAGGCAGCATTCGCGAGAGTGAACCAGTCTGCCAAGTGGAACTCTCGAATCATCGAGAACGGCTTATTCGGGGTATTTGTCGTCATTGGATGCATCTCAAACAACCTGTCAATTGTTGTCGTCTCATCTCACAACCAACGGGAAAATAAATGCACAAACCACGACCTGGCCTTTTCGAAGACAGGTCTTTTATTCCATTCATCCCGTTGAATCTGCCTGGAATCGGCAAGGTCCCTGACAAACATCTGTTCCATTTCGACGGCAAATTCCTTGTTCAGGATGACCGCATTCACCTCGTCATTGGTCAACATGCTCATGCTGTCCATGTTGGTGGAGCCGACGGTTGACCAGACCTCGTCAATCACCGCGGTCTTCGCGTGGAGCAGGGAGGTACTGTGTTCGTACAGCTTCACACCTGATTTCAAAAGTCCGGAATAATAATGCCGCTGTGCATAAAAGGCCAACTGAGAATCGGTGGTTCCGGGAAGAAGGATCTTTACGTCAACCCCGCGCGTCGCAGCATCCGCGAGGACCTTTACGATCTGCTCATCCGGGATAAAATAGGAATTGGTCATGTGAATCGAATGCTCTGCAAAAGAAATAGCCGATACATACATCATAAACGGGATTCGGTTCGTCTCTCCCGGCGTACTGCCGACTACCCGCACCAGGGCCTTGCCCGATTCTTTCAGATCCGGGAAATAGTTCCGTTCGGAAAGGGCTGCTCCCTTCTGCTTTCGCCAGGTGTCAAGAAATAGCTTCTGGAATTCGGCCACGGCAGGTCCTTCAATTTGAATGTCCGTGTCGCGCCAGTGAATGGCCGCCTTTTTATCTTGTCTGCGCCTCAGAGGGCTGCTCGAATAAACCTTGCTGATGTTGATGCCCCCCATGATGGCGACTTTGCCGTCGACGATTAAAATCTTGCGGTGGTCCCGGTGCGTCAGTCCCCATTTCCCCCCGGCCTTCAACGGATTGATCGCATTGAATTCAACGATCTGAATTCCGCCGTCGCTCAGACGCTGGAAAAAGGCGGCCGGCGTGTTCATACTGCCGAAGCTGTCATAAATGATATTGACCTGGACGCCCTCCTCCTGTTTTTGCAGCAACAGATCGGCAAACTTGCGGCCTGTTTCATCATCTTCAATAATATAGCTTTCAAGGTGGATGTGGTCTTTGGCGCTCTCCATGGCTTTGAACATGGCGGCATAGGCGCCCTTACCGTCCGCGAGGAGAACGACCTTGTTCCCCTTCATGAGCGGGCTTTCGGTAACCGATTCGACCACGGCCAGGTGGCGCTCCAGAATGTCCGTCGGGTCGACCGACCGCTTCAGCCGGTCCATGATCGCCTTGCTTTGCCGGAGAGATAACAGTCCTTTGGACGAAACGATTGGCTGCGTTGCCTTTGCAGACGGGGCCTCATCAATCTTGTCCGCTACGTTCGGCAAGGTCGCACATCCCATGCCGGAGATCAGAATGGCTACAAACAGAATGTACAAAAAGAAAGTCCTGACGATGGTCATGGAACATATTTTTTCGACTTGATAACACATTGTCTTTTCTCTTCTACAATCAACCCCTTACCTTTTTTGATGCAAGTCATATACCCGGCATAGTATTCTGCCATAACATGCTGATTGCTTGGCAGTTACTTCATACATGCCGGACGTCTAATCCGTGATACGGAAAAGGAAAGGAAGTGTAAACACATTCGACACCCACCCGGCAATTTAACAGGAAACCCTTACTGAACCTATGAATCCCGTGACCGACTGGGTTCAGGCGCATTTTCCGCCTGAACCCAGTATAGGACTATGATGAATCGTCGCGGCGCCGGCAACGATGGGTTCGGCGATTAGCAGCCGCCCTTTTCCCCGCCCTTTTTCGGACCAGTGGGTTTGCTTGTTCCTTTCCCTTTTCCTCCGCCATGCCCATCTTTCGGTCCGCCGCCCTTTGGGCCTTTTCCATCTTTATTTGGCATAGGTATCACCTCCCTTCTTTATGTTTTTGTGATCTACTATTACAGCCGAACAAAATTGGTAATTACCATATTGTAAATAATTCCGACGCATTTAACCGTTACAGGTGGGATTGCAGACAGCACCCCGTTCATCTGTTCATTCTTCCGAAATCTCCCGTTGTTTGAGTTTCAGCACAGCCTCACTCGTACCGCCGGGAAGCCAATGCGTTGAAAATCCCATCCGTTTGAAGATGTTGAGCATGTTCGTATTGTCAGTGAGGACGTCTGCCCGGACTTCCTCAAGACCCCTTTCGCGGGCTATCCCGATGAGCATCTCGATGAGTTTTGAACCAAGGCGTTTGCCCTGGAATTTGTCCTGTATAACAACAGCCAATTCGCCGGACGTCATATCCTGGTTCATAATCAGTCTGGCAACGCCGATCATGCTTTTCTTTCCATTTTCCTCCATCTCCGCAACAATCGCCATGTGCCTGTCGTAGTCGATATTACAGAAAAGGATCAGCCACTCATGGGATATATTTTTAATTGAGGAAAAAAACCGGGTCCGCAATGTTTCTTGAGACAACGAAGAGAGCATCTCGTGCTCCGCAGATTCATCTTCAGGGCGTATGGCCCTCAGCAGCACAACCGTCCCATCCGGCAAATGCCAGGACGTGGTGTACCGGGTCGGGTAAGGTGTGATGATCAGGTGATGATATGGCATTGGACCGGCAGCGTGATCATTTTTGTCGATAATGATGCGGGCGTCGAGGGCGGAGGCCTTGCCGTTCGAAATGGCAAGAGGATTGATGTCGATTTCCGCGATTTCGGGAAAGTCAACGATCAGATTGGAAAAATTGACAAGGATTTCCTCGATCGCCGCAAAATCCGCCGCCGGTTTGCCGCGAAATCCCTGAAGCATTTTGTATACGCGGGTATCCTGCATCAGCATTCTCGCCAGGGTCTGATTGAGCGGGGGAAGTCCGATCGAAAAATCTTTGATAAACTCCGCCATCGTCCCCCCCATTCCAAAGAGGATGACCGAACCGAAATCCTGATCCTTCTTGACCCCGAGAATAAGCTCGTAATCAATATCGGCGACCATCTTTTCTACGGCCACACCCGTGATCGCCGCTTCCGGGACGTGTTCCTTTACCCTTTGCATCAATGCTTCATAAGCCGTCTTCATGGCCGTACTTGAGTCTATGCCGAGAATGACGCCGCCCACATCGCTTTTGTGAGATATGGCAGGCGAGACAATCTTGATAACGACCGGATAGCCCATCTTTTCTGCCATGCTGACCGCCGCTTCCGGATTTTGAGCGACCTGCGCCTGCACAACCGGGATATGGTAGGTCATTAAAAATTCTTTGGACTCTTCCTCGTTGAGAAGGTCTCGTCCTTCCTTGAGGGCCGTCCTGATAAGGTCTTTCAAGTGGGCTTTTGCGGGTGCTTTGTGCGCCGGCAATTCATCCGGGGTCTCATAGAGCTGGTCGAGATGTTGCTTGTACCGGCACATGTTCACATAGGTCCTGACCGCCTCCTCCGGCGTGTCGTAAGTCGGGATGCTGTTCTCAACAAAAATGCGCCGCCCTTCCACAACATCTTTTCCCCCCATCCACGTTACGATGACGGGCTTGCCGGCGTTTTTTGCGCTATCGGCTACCGCCTGGGCAAGCTGGGTTGACGGGGCTGAGTCCATGGGCACGTAGATGACAAGCACGCCGTCCACCGTGGGATCACTAAGACAGATGGCAAGGGCCTTCATGAACCGGTCAACGGTTGCATCTCCCAGCACGTCAATCGGGTTCGCTTTGCTCCAGTAGGAAGGCAAGAATGCGTTGAGTTGCTTCATACTCTCGCCGGAGAGTTCCGCCAGTTCCCCGCCCAGATGAATAAGGGCATCCGTGGCCATGACGCCGGGCCCGCCGGCAGATGTCAGGATGGCAAGCCTCGGGCCCGCCGGCAACCTCTTTGAATCGAGAACCTGGGCAGCGCTAAAGAGTTCCGCGATTTCCCCGACCCTTACAACGCCGGCCCTCCTGAAGGCGGCTTCATAAACCGCGTCGTCCCCCGCCATTGCGCCGGTGTGGGAATGAGCCGCCCTGGCACTCTCCGCAAACCGACCGGGCTTCAAAATGATGATGGGTTTGTTGCGGGCGAACGCCCTTGCCGCACTCATGAATTTTCTCGCGTTGCCCACACCCTCCATATAGATCAGGATGCTCCTGGT
>JAFGHS010000063.1 GCA_016930075.1 Deltaproteobacteria bacterium | reverse complement strand
GCGACATGGCATCCTCCTTCATTGAATTGCCGCCAGTATATCATTGTTTTAATTTATACGAAAGAATAAATGTTACATGGTACTAGCCTACAACATGAAGCTCCCCGGCATATATATACTGTATGCACTCATCATGGGTATCTTCGGCCAATCCATCTTTGCCATCCATCTGGGATTGCTGATCTTCAACAGCGCGGCCACTGTTCTAATTTTTTTGATGACCAGGCGTCTTGCTGGCGACATGGCAGCCGTTGTGGCGGCCCTGGTTTATGCATTGATGTCCATGAGCCCTTCCGTCCTGGGAACATCCGCCCATGCCACCCAATTTCTGGTGCCTTTTGCCATAGGCGGAATATTTCTCTTGCTCAAGGCAATTGATCAAAGGAAAACATGGATGCTCATAACCGTCGGATTGTTTCTGGGCACGGCTTTTATCGTTAAGCAGCATGCCGTGTTCTTTATATTGTTTGCCGTCCTCTATTATTTTTATCGCATGAAAAAGGCGGCGCTCACGATAAAAGAAACCTTTATTAAAACGACCCTGCTGATCATCTTTTCAGCCCTTCCTTTTGTCATTGTATGCGGATGGCTATTTCTGGCGGGCGTATTCCCCGCCTTCTGGTTCTGGACTTTCACGTATTCGAGTCAATATATCTCCTTAATATCCATCCCTGACGCCTATAAGCCATTCATGTTTGCCTTCTGGACCATCATTTATCCATGGCGCTTGATCTGGATCATTGCCGGGATAGGCTTATCATCTGTACTCTGGAATGAAAAATCGCGGACTCATTGGGTTTTCTTGGCAGGATTTTCAGCTTTTTCATTCTTTACGATTTGCCCCGGATTTTTTTTCCGGAATCATTATTTCATCACCCTGTTGCCGGCCGTCTCGATGTTAGCAGGCATTGCAGTCAGTACGTCCATGACCTTTCTGTCACAGCGCTTTTCACCTTATTTGAAAGCTGTCCCTGTCCTTTTCATCATTGTTGCACTCGCTTTCCCTTCCTTTCAACATATCAGATTCTTTCGCGCGGATCCCGTTACGGCAACGCGCATGATTTACTCATACGCAAATCCTTTCACGGAATCGCTTGCCGTCGCCGAATATATACGAAATCATTCCTCTGAAACGGATACTGTCGCCGTTATCGGTTCGGAACCACAGATTTATTTCTATGCAAACAGGAAATCCGCCACCGGCTACATTTATGTTTATAGCCTTATGGAGCCCCAGGCGTATGCCTTAAAAATGCAGAAAGAGATGATAGGAGAGATTGAATCAGCCAAGCCGAGATATATTGTTTTTGTCAATGCAAATCTTTCCTGGCTTGTCAGACATAATTCCAACCGGCATATTATTATATGGGCCGAACAATATTTAAAGGAGCATTACCTGCTTCGGGGCGTTATAAGCAATACACCCAATGCCGTTCTGAAGACAAATCTCAATCCTCAAGACTTCAAACCCATAGGGAATAACATCCTTGTTGTACTGGAAAGAAACCGGCAAGGAGATATCCATGTCCGCTGAGTCAACGCTCCTCCTGAACAAAAAAAACCTGTTCGCCGCCCTCCTTCTATCTGCATGCGTCCTTATCGTTTACTGGCCCGTGCAGAATTATGAATTTACCAACTATGACGACTATCAATACGTAAAAAACAACAAGAACATCCAATCAGGGTTTACGGCAAAAAGCATTGCTTACGCCTTTACCGACATCAGCACCTCCAACTGGCACCCTGTTACGATGCTGTCCCATATGCTCGACTGGTCGATCTACGGGATGAACGCGGGTGGCCATCACTGGACAAGCGTCATCATCCATATATTCAATGCCGTTTTGCTGTTCCTTTTTTTTAAAACGGCAACCGGCGCCCTGTGGCGAAGCGCATTCGCAGCCGCCCTGTTCGCCCTGCATCCCATCAACGTGGACTCCGTGGCCTGGATCGCGGAGCGCAAGAATCTTCTCTGCACTTTCTTCTGGTTTGCCGCCATGCTGTTTTATATTCCCTATGTCAGGTCGCCGGGATGGAAAAGGTATTTGCCCGTCGTCACTTTTTTTGCCCTGGGGTTAATGTCGAAACCCATGGCGGTGACGCTGCCGTTTGCCTTGCTGCTTCTGGATTACTGGCCTCTGAACCGCATAAAAACCATTCGGCTCTGCAAAGAGCAGGGGGAACCAGCAGCCGGCGCCGGAAGAAAAGTTAAAATCTCCTTCGTCCTTCTGGAGAAGATTCCTTTGTTTGTCCTGTCCGCCGCTTCCATAGCCGTGACCGTGTATGCGGCCCATTCGGAAAGGGCGATCAATTCCCTGCAGCGCGTTCCTGCCGGCAACCGAGCCGCCAACGTCATCGTCTCCTATGTCGCGTATCTTAAAAAATTGCTCTGGCCTGTGGACTTTTCCGTATTTTACCCGTTCAATTACCATATTCCCCTTTGGCAGGTTGCATCGGCAGCCTTGCTGATTTGCATCATAACTTTTCTCGTTTGCAGATATTATCGCAAGCTCCCCTATCTGCCCGTCGGCTGGTTCTGGTATTTGGGAACGCTGGTTCCCGTCATCGGCATTGTTCATGTCGGCCATCAGTCCATGGCGGACCGATATGCCTATATTCCCTTCATCGGCCTGTTTTTGATATTCACCTGGGGCATCACGGACCTCCTGAAAAAATACGCCTCGGTAAAAACATTGGCCGCAGGCGCCCTGGGTCTCATTGCCGCCCTGATGATCCTCGCCCAGAATCAGCTTACGTACTGGCAAAACAGCTACACCCTCTATCAAAATGTCCTGCGATTCGCTCCCGATCATTTTGTACCCTACAAAGGCATCGCAATTTATATGTTTGATCAAGGACGGTACCCGGAGGCAGCCGACTATTTTCGGATTGCCATATCGTATAATAAGGATGATGCCATACTCCATAACAATTTGGGTGCAGCGTCGGAAAGACTGGGGAAAAAGCAGGAAGCGGAAAAAGAATACAGGGAGGCCATCCGGTTAGATCCAAAATATGCAACGTCGTACAGCAACTTGGGAGCACTTTTATTGGGCCGGGGAAAACACGATGAAGCACTGAAAACCCTTCGAGAAGCCGCCAGGCTCGACCCGGACTTGGCCGAAAAGCATTACAATCTGGCGCTTTTTTTTAAACAAAAAGGCTTTGATCATCAGGCGCAATTTCATTTTGAGGTGGCCGGAAAAGCTAAACCGGCATCAACGGATCGGAAACAGGCGAGGCAACCTCATTCAGAATGAAAAGACCTGCCAGAGTTCGCCGTTTAGCTGCATGTTTGCCGGGGATGCCGGCTTGCCCGTAAAGTCTTCGACGGCCTGGGCCCAGAACGCTCTTGCCGGGCGGTTCCGTTCCCGGACGCGAACCTGCCATAGACCCGGAAATATGCGAAAGATATGGCCTGCCGCCTTGGTTCCCACGCCGAGCCTGCGAAAACCGCGGGCGACAAAGAATTCCGTCATATCCATGACCTGCTCCGCGCCCGAAACGGACGATCCCCGGCGCACCAGCGCAAAACCGGCAAGATTGCCTCTGACGTTGATCAGAAAGGGATAGCGGCCGGTCTCCGTCCAATACAGATGAAGATAATCATAGCCGAAGCGCCCGTCCGCGCCCAGGTCGAGGTCCATAAACTCGCTGAAATCATGCGCATAAAGTTCCAGCAAATTGGCCAGGACCGGCTGCTGCTCCGATGAGGCGGGCAGCACATCGACAAGGACAGGGATGAAATATTGGGAATCCGCCATAATGAAATCACCTCTCAGATCACTGCTATGAGCTTGTTTTCAGCTTTAATATCATATATTTTGAGAAATATACACAAATTGCGGAGAAGCGTTCGACGGATGAAATACCTCGCATTTCATCCGAGATTGTAGTAAGTCGGTATGACACGATACGGAGCTTACGCATTATGGAAATAAAATATAAAATCTGGCTTGAAAATGACGGCAAGGTGGTCTTCGGCAAAGGGCGCAGGGAGCTGTTTTGCGCCATCGACGAATGCCGGAGTTTGAAAAAGGCTGCGGAGAAGCTCAATATGTCCTATCGGGCTGCATGGGGCAGGCTGAAGGCGTCGGAAGACAGGCTGGGGGAAAAAATCGTCGACGTCGATCCCTTAAGACGGGGAATGCAGCTGACGGAGAAGGCAAGAATCCTTCTGACGGAGTACGAAAAACTGGAAGAGGATATTGACCGGTTGCTGGCCAAAAACCGGGAGAAATTTATAGGGAAGAAAAAATAATCAATCGAACACAAGGAGCTGTATGGATACAGAAAATCAAACAACCAATGAATCACAGGAATTGAACGAAACAGAAGAGACAAAAAGCTTCGCCGAACTTCTGGCTGAAACGGAAGTGACCAAGGATTGGCTCAAACCGGGGCAGAAGGTGGAGGTCATGATCGTCAAGATTACGCCCGAATGGATTTTTCTTGATCTGGGCGGCAAGACCGAAGGCTATCTCGACCGCCGGGAATTGAGCGACGAAGACGGCAATGTCAGCGTTAAGGAAGGCGATAAGATCCGGGCGTATTTCCTGTCGTCGCGCAACAATGAAAAGCTCTTCACCACCAAAGTCGGCGGCGGCGAGGCGGGGCGGACCTTTCTGGAAGACGCCTGGCAAAGCGGCATTCCCATCGAAGGCATCGTTGAGAAGGAAACCAAGGGCGGTTATGAGGTCAAAATATCGGGCGACATCCGCAGCTTCTGCCCTTATTCGCAGATGGGATTGAAACGAGAGGAAAAACCCGGCGACTATCTGGGAAAGCGGCTGCCTTTCAACATTATTGAATACGGCGAACGGGGGAAAAACATTATCCTGTCGCGCAAGGATATTTTAAAAGAGGAGCAGGAACAGCAAAAAGAGGCGGTAAAACAAACCATTCAGGAAGGCATGACCGTAAAGGGAAAGATTGTGAACATCCAGAAATTCGGCGCCTTCATGGATATCGGCGGCGTCCAGGGCTTGATCCCCATCTCCGAGATCGGCTGGTCCCGCGTGGGCGATATTAATGACCATCTGTCCGTAGGGCAGGAGGTGGAAGCGGTCATCATGAAACTGGATTGGGAAAAAGACCGCATTTCCATGAGTCTCAAACAAACCATCGCCGATCCCTGGGATCAGGTCGACAATAAATATCTCGTGGGGTCCATCCACACCGGCCGCGTTTTAAGCATGACGAAGTTCGGCGCCTTCATTGCCCTGGAGCCGGGAATCGACGGACTCCTGCACATTTCAAAGCTCAAGGGCGATAAAAAAACCAAAGGCGGCGCGGCGCCTTCTCTCGTCGTGGATCAAACCCTCGATGTGCAAATCGAGGCTATCGACAGATCCGCCAAACGCATCTCCCTGGCCATGGCGACGGCCTCCGGTCCGGATGAAGAAAAAAAGGAAGACCGGGACGACTACCGCGATTATATGGGCAAACCGGCCAACTCGCTCGGTTCGTTGCATGACTTGCTGAAAGACAAATTTCCCGTCAAAGGAAAGGGCGAAAAACGGTGAGAGGGGCTGCTGAAAAAAAACTCCGGCTTATATTCGCGGCAGTCTTTTTCGGCCTCTTCATGGCAGAAACGGGGTGGTGCAGCGAACCGGCCGTCGATCGTCATGAACAATTCCCCGCCCTGGTTTCCGCCGTCAAAGTCAAGGAGCCCCTTTCTTTCTGCGGCGAACCGGTCCCTCTCCAGGATCAGGATGTCCGGGAGCGCTTCGACAAGGAGTTTATGGCTGCGCTCTGGAACCGCCCGCAGGCCATTTTGTGGCTCAAGCGCTCCAGCCGCTATATGCCCTACATCGAAGAGCAGTTGAAAAAAAATGCCATGCCCGACGATCTCAAGTATCTGGTCATTGTCGAAAGCGGGCTTCTCCCCCATGCCGGATCGCCGAAGGGGGCCGTCGGATACTGGCAATTCATCGAAAGCACGGGAAGAAACAACGACCTGACAATCACCGGCCATATCGATGAGCGCCGCAATATTTTTACCTCGACGGATGCGGCCATCCGTTATCTGGGCAAACTGTACCGCATGACGGGTTCCTGGACCCTTGCCGCCGCCGCGTACAACATGGGGGAAGAAGGATTAAAATCGGAGATCCTGATCCAGAAAATCAATGACTATTACAAACTCTACCTCCCCCTGGAAACACAGCAGTATGTCTTTCGGATCATGGCCGCCAAACTGATCCTTTGCCATCCGGCCCGATATGGATTCAAGCTCGCCAAAGAAGACCTCTACCCGCCCCTGACCTTCGACCGCGTTGAAATTGAATGCCCCGAAGATGCGCCCCTGCAGATCGTTGCCGAGGCCGCCGGAACAACCTTTAAAGAGATGAAGACCCTGAATCCGGAGGTCCGCGGATACTATCTGGCCAAAGGCCGCCATGTCATCGCCGTTCCCAAAGGGGCCGCCGCAGGTTTTCCGGAAAGGATGGAAAAAGGGCTGAATCAATGGGAGCAGGAGCGCCAAAAGAGCGTTTACACGGTGAAGAGCGGCGACAGCCTCAGTTCCATTGCCGCCCGCTTTAATGTGCCCCTTCCCGCCCTTCTCATCTGGAACCGCATGGGCAAAGCAAGGAAGCTCTCTCCCGGGGAACATCTGCTGGTTTTCTCGGCAGACATGAAAAAGGACGAGGCTCAACAGCCCTGAATTGAATATCATAAGAGGGTGACGGATGGACGCGGACAAGCAGGCATTGCTGAAAAACCTCCCCAGGATCGACGACATCATGCTGCTTCTGGAGCAACAGGCTATTTATGAAAAAGCGCCGAAGGCCATCGTGAGGCAAACCTGCCGCTCCGTCGTTGATCACTTGCGAACTAAAATCATGAAGGCAGATAAGGGCGGGGTACGGATACCGACGGATGAAAATATGGCCGCACAAGTAACGGCCATCATCGACGGCCTGCACGCATACCGCCTGCGCCGCATCATCAATGCAACCGGCGTCATCCTGCATACCAACCTCGGCCGAGCGCCTCTATGCGATGCGGCTCTGCGTCGGATTGTCGCCGTCGGCGCCGGCTATTCAAATCTTGAATTCGATCTGGAAACGGGGAAACGCGGCCTCCGTTACGACCATGTCCAGCGGCTTCTGTGCGCCATATCAGGGGGTGAAGACGCCCTCGTCGTCAACAATAACGCCGCTGCCGTCCTGCTCGTTTTGAACACCCTGGCCGACGGCCGGGACACCGTCGTATCGCGGGGCGAATTGATCGAAATCGGGGGCGAGTTCCGCATCCCCGACATCATGGAAAAAAGCGGCTCTGTCCTTAAGGAAGTAGGAACGACAAACCGCACCCACCTGGCCGATTATGAGAAGGCCATCGGGGAGAACACGGGCCTGATCCTGAAGGTGCACACAAGCAATTATAAAATTGTTGGATTTACGGAGGAAATCGATCTGTCCACCCTGGTTGAGATGGGAAAGCGTTTCGGAATTCCCGTCTTCAATGATTTAGGCAGCGGTTGCCTCATCGATCTCAACCGTTACGGACTGATCCATGAACCAACCGTACAAGAGACCGTGGCAACGGGCGTCGATGTGGTTACCTTAAGCGGCGACAAGCTCTTGGGCGGGCCCCAGGCCGGCATCATCATAGGCAAAAAAGAGATCCTGGCGCGGATCAAGAAAAATCCCCTCAACCGGGCGCTCCGCATCGACAAGCTGACCCTTGCCGCCCTGGAGGCGACGTTGATGGAATATCTCAATCCCGAAAACGCCCGCTTGCGTCTGAGGATTCTCAGGGCATTGACGGAACCGATGGAAACGGTGGAGAAAAGGGCAAAAAAACTCCTGTCGGCCATCCGGCGGCTGAAGATCGCCGGTCTCACCGTTTTGCTCAGGAAGGGCGCTTCCCTCTCCGGCGGCGGGTCTCTGCCCACCCAGGACATTCTCACATATTTGATCGCTCTCAAATCGGACCGCTTATCGTGCCATCGCATGGATGAGCGCTTCAGGCGCCTTCCAACCCCAATCATCGCCCGCATCGCCGGCGACGAGGTGCTGCTGGACCCCCGGACAATGGATGATGCGGAGTTTTCGTTCGTCATTGACGGCCTGAAGGCCGTCATGAGAGACGATTGACGTTGTGATAGTGTTTTATATAAATGAGGTAAATGCCGCTGTTGCAGGAATGACAAACAAGGAAGGAAATCTATGCCGGCAGATATTGCAAACATGAAAGAAGAAAAGGCAACATGGCTGAAAATCGAGTTGACTGCGGCCCCGCTGCTCATTGACGCCATATCCAACTTCATGACGGAAATCGGCGCCCAGGGCGTTTCCCAGGAAGAACTGCTGCCCCAATCGGCGGACGATTTTCCTGAAAGTGTGGATCAGGAAATTCTCGCCGCCTACCTACCCCGCGATACACGCCTTAAGAAGAGACTCGCATCCCTTGATCGTTATATCGAAAGCCTCTCTCAGATTTTCCCCGATGTGGATAAACCGGCCTTCAAGACCGAGGTGATCACCGATCCGAACTGGGGGGAGGAATGGAAGCAATACTTCAAGCCGCTGAGGGTCAGCAAGAGCATCGTGATCAAGCCGACATGGGAAAGATATACGCCCCAGGGGCGCGACATCGTCATCGAAATCGACCCCGGCATGGCCTTCGGTACGGGACAGCACCCCTCCACACGGATGTGCCTGGAGGCGCTGGAGGAGCTCATGCTGAAAGAGCGGGAAATCCGGAAGTGGCGCGTTCTCGATGTGGGCACGGGCACAGGCATTCTCGGCATTGCCTGCGCAAAACTGGGCGCGGAGCGGGCCGTCTGCGTGGATATCGACAAAAAAGCCATTGAGATCGCCCGCGAAAACGCGAAAATCAATGAAGTCCAGGATCGCGTGTGGTTCATCAATCGCGACGTCGCCACCGTCAATGAACATGTCGATTTGCTCATTGCCAATCTGACGGCCAAGCTTTTGCTGCAATTGCGCGCCCATCTCATTTCTCTCATTGAAAAGGGCGGCTACCTCATTCTTTCGGGCATCATCGAACTGAACAGACCGGAAATCGAAAAGCATTTTTGCAAAGGTTCGCTTACCCTCCACCGCGTCATCACGGAAAAAGAATGGGTTTGCTACATCCTGAAAAAAACGGGGCCTAAGCGTTGACGACACCGAGGATATACCTTCCCCAATTTTTGCAAAAGGGCGATTCCTGCATCCTTAGGGGAAGCAATTTGAAGTATGTAAAATCCGTTCTCCGGATGAAGGCGGGAGAGCGGATTTTTCTTTTCGACGGCCGGGGGCATCAATGCGAAGGCGTACTGAAACGCTATACCGACGAAGGGGCTCTCATCACCATTGTCGAGAAACAAGGCATTCACGCAAATCCGGTGGGCATTCATCTTTTTCAGTCCCTCCCCAAGGCGGGCATGATGGATTTCATTGTCGAGAAGGCCACGGAATTGGGGGTGGAGCGGATCACGCCCTTTGCGGCGGTAAGATCGGTGGGGAAAGTGCCGCAGGAAAAGATTCCCGCAAAATGCCTCCGGTGGCAGAAGATCGCCCAGGAAGCGGCCAGGAAATGCGGCAGGGCAAACATACCGGAAGTGGCCGGCATCATTTCGTTTGACGATGTTCTGACGGCGCCCGTTGAAGACGATATGAAGCTCATCTTCTGGGAAGAAGAAAAGACCGTAACGCTCAAACAAATATTCCGGCAGGCAAAAACCAAAGAGGCAAAAGCCTTTTCCGTCATCATCGGACCGGAAGGGGGATTCACGGCGGAGGAAGTTGACCTCGCCGTGAAGCACGGCTTTACATCCGTCAGTCTGGGTAATCAGGTATTGAAGGTGGATACGGCCGTTATGGCGGCGCTGACCGTTATCCAGTATGAAAAAGGCATCTTCAGCGGCGCCGGTGAGGGAGGGAAGCAGCCATGATGCAATACCGCTACGGAGGATTCTGGCGCCGGTGGGGCGCAATGCTCATCGACAGTTTAATTCTCTACATGATCCTGCTGATTTTCGTTCTGGCGGGCGCGGCGGCTTTCCGTCTCAACCTTTCCATGAGTGAGTTTAAATTCCTGGTCGGGGAATTCGGGGAGATGTCGGGCGCCTATCTTGTCATTTACTATGGCGCGAACCTGCTCATCAGCATGGCCTATTACACCTATTTTCACGGAACGTCGGGCCAGACAATAGGCAAAATGATATTCGGCCTCCGGGTTGTGCAGGCAACGGGAGAAAACATGACCTTCGGCATTGCATTCCTCCGGTGGGTGGGATACCTGATCTCCGGCCTGTGTTTCTATCTGGGATTCCTCTGGGCGGCCTTCGACGGGAAGAAGCAGGGCTGGCACGATAAAATAGCCGCCACCGTCGTTATCCGCACCCGCATGGAACCTGTTTTGCAAATGGCCGACCTGCCTCCGGAGAAAAATGAAAAATACCTTGACAAAGAAAATGATGTTTTATAGAAGTGGTGCGTAATTTTTACCGATAAAAACATATTGCATGGGTCGGTAGCTCAGTCGGTAGAGCATCGGACTGAAAATCCGAGTGTCGGCAGTTCAATTCTGCCCTGACCCACCATAAAAACAAT
>JAFGHS010000062.1 GCA_016930075.1 Deltaproteobacteria bacterium | reverse complement strand
GCCGAAGTGGTGGAACTTGGTAGACACGCTATCTTGAGGGGGTAGTGGGGAGACCCGTGCCGGTTCAAGTCCGGCCTTCGGCACCATCCCAAAAGTAAGCCCGTAATCTTAAATGGCTACGGGCTTTCATGTTTTAGCGGTTGCGGATAGGTTGCGGATGGTTGCTGACTGTCGAGGCGGTTGACAGCATCTCTATTACAGCGACCTCAACCTTTTCTGTTCATTTAAACCGCCTTAAGTTTCCCGCCGCTCAGCTTAATAACTTATCAGCTATGCACCCAGCGGTTTCGCTTCCCAGCCTTCAGCCTAATCTCTTAACCCATTAATTTGCTTGTATCTTTTTGTTGACAGCGCTTAAATAAAACTGTATTAAATTCATTTCATTGCAAGATCATTCATTTTTATGCTGTTTTTGTTTCATCGCACCTAAAACAACAATTGACAGGTGGCGTTTTGAACAAAAAACTTTGCACCGCACAACACTGCAACCCGCCATCCTGCCTGTTTGATATTCAACAAAGAGTGTTAAGAGATAGTGCTACGGAGCATCCCGGTTGTCACTAAAAATTGATACGGCCCCTGACTGGAATAATGGACATTATTTAGAACAAATTTTGATTGATAAATTTAAATAATACTGTATTTATAGAATGTTAGTAAGAAATTTAACCGGACATTTTTATGGACATTTTTGAGGACGAAATATCATTCGGTGCATTCATGCAGCGTGTTGAAACCTCTCGATTCGGTCCATTTATCTTTCAGATCGGCGTGGATCAATCTGAGGCGGCAATGCTTCTGCAGCGTGTCGCCGATGCCCAGCAGCGGTTCTTAAGTTCTCCGCTATCCCAAGTGGCTAACCGCCTGGAGCAGGAAGTTCTCGTAAGCAGCATCTTCAGTACCAACAACATTGAAGGGGGTACCCTGACTGAGGAAGAAACCAGAGAGGCGCTTGAGCTTGACCCCGCAAAGGTTCAGGCCGATGAACAGCGACGCGCTGTCAACCTAAGGACTGCTTACGACATCGCTCAGCAATCAGTCCAAGATCCGAAATGGTCTCTATCGGTTGATTTTATTAAAAAGATACATGCCGCCATTACCGACCATATTGCCCATAAGTATAATCAGCCCGGGTCGATTCGGAACAACCCCAAAAACATCGTGACGCACGTAGGCGATGCGGATCATGGCGGCCGCTATAAGCCGCCCCAGTATCACGGCGACATCGAGCTTTTGCTGAATCACTTGGTCTTCTGGCACAATAAAATGGCCGCTGCAGAAATACCGGCCCTCTTGCGGGCGTCGCTGCTGCATTATTACTTTGAATTGATTCATCCTTTCTGGGACGGCAATGGCCGGGTCGGGCGCGTGATAGAGGCAACCGTGCTTCACAGCGCCGGCTTTCGCTATGCTCCTTTTGCCATGGCCCGCTACTATCTGGAACGGATTGATCAATATTTTGCCCTGTTTAATCTTTGCCGCAAACAGGGGGACAATAAAATTGCACACCCGAACACCCCATTTGTCCTGTTTCATCTGGAGGGAATGCTGCTCAGCATCAATCGTCTTCATGACCGGGTAAATGACATGGTGAGATTGCTGCTGTATGAAACACGCATCAAACATTTGCGGGATACAAAGGGAATCAATCTGCGCCAATATGCCATTCTGACCCAGGTGATGGAGCGAGGCAAGCCGCTTCCGGTAGACGAATTGCGCCGGGCGCCCTGGTATGAAGCGCTTTATACCAAACTCGGTGATAAAACCAGACAGCGTGATTTTAGCAGGCTTCGCGAGCAGGGGCTTTTGGTTGTTGACCAGAAAGGCTTTGTCCGGCCGGGGATTAAGGAAGAAAATTAAAACCGAGGCGTTTTGATCAGGAATCAAGAGTTACAATCAGCGATAACAAAGGTAGTGCAATGGGCGGACGATTTGGGAAATACGGGGATATCAAGCGAAAGGACAAACTCCGCAAAAGCGAGCGCCTGAAGCAGGAAATATCCTCGCGAAAAATTACAGACACCCGACAGGAGCGCCTGAAAAAGAAGCGCTGAGTTACTTAACTATTTATGAATGTCCCGATTATCGTGCGCATAAACTATGCAGGCAGGACGTCATTTTGCTGGTGGATAAAGGCGATATGAGACGGGTTCCATGGCTGAAAGGGATCTAATGGGGACAATAGGGACAAAATTGATACAGGGAAGGGGAGATTCATGAGGACTTTGCAATTTTTTTCCCGGAAGTTTGAGTCCGTCCCTGCCGCAGTTTCCTGGTATCTGTCGGATCTTGGAGAAGCACGGGGAAAGCAGGAATTGTTTACCCGGCAATCCCCGCAGCGTCTCAAGGTATTACGGGAGCATGCGCTTATAGAGAGCGCCGTATCGTCCAACCGGATTGAAGGCGTTGAAGTAGACAAATCCCGCATTGCCACCATTGTTTTCGGAAAACCGTTTCTGCGGAATCGGGATGAAGAAGAAGTCCGTGGGTACCGGCAGGCTTTGGCGCTGATCCATGAACAGGGTGCAAGCCTTCCGGTTTCGGAAGAGACTATTTTGAAGCTTCACCGGCTCACACGCGGAGAGATCTGGGACGCTGGGAAATACAAAGAAAAAGACGGTGATATCGTAGAAAAATTCCCGGATGGTCGATCGCGGGTGCGCTTTAAGACGGTTTCTGCTGCAGATGCACCGATCCGGATGCGGGAATTGATCGAGCTTTATGACGACGCCATCAAGGATCACAAAATTCCCCCGATGGTGCTCCTGGCGGCTTTTAACCTTGATTTTCTTTGCATACACCCGTTCCGGGATGGAAACGGACGTGTATCCCGACTCCTTCTTCTGCTGCAATCCTACCACCTGGGGTTTGAGGTGGGCCGATATATCAGTCTGGAACGCCTCATCGAGCAGAACAAGGAACGATACTACGAAACCCTGGAGCAAAGCTCCCGAGGCTGGCAGGCCGGCAAACATGATCCCTGGCCATACATCAACTACATTCTTTTTATCATTAAAACGGCATATAGAGAGTTTGAGCAGCGTCTTGGCCGACTTCAGAGTCCCAGGGGAGAGAAGACAGGTCTCATCATTGGGGCTATAGATGGAACATCCGATTCTTTCAGCATTTCCGAAATTCAGAACAAATGTCCGAATGTCAGCGTGGATATGATCCGGCGTGTTTTAAAAAGATTGCGTTCGGAGAATCGAGTAAGGTGTCTTGGACGCGGCCAGACAGCGCGCTGGAGCAAGACGAAACAATGGCAATTGGGTAATACTCAATGAATTGGGTAGTGAAATGGGTAATAAAGCGGTTGAAAAACCGGGACATTTAAACAAAGAAGCAGGCTTTGACGCCAACGGCAAATAAGCGTTGACGTGATGGGCGGACGATTTGGAAAATATGGGGATATCAAAAGAAAGGACAAACTCCGCAAAAGCGAACGCCTGAAGCAGGAAATATCAAACCCGAAAGTTACAGGCGCCCGGAAAGAGCGCCCAAGAAAGAAGCATTAAGTTAATTAATAATTTAAGAACGTACCGGTTATCCGTATGCCCCCGGCCGCCGGCAATGCCCTGGGAATCGACCGCCTAATGATGCTCTTTGCCGATGCGGCGCAGATTGATGACGTGGTGGCGTTTACCCCGGAAGAGCTTTGATTTTATCATTGACCATCATGACTTGATGGCTTTATCTTATCGCTGTAAATTATCATTCTTATTCTTCATTCTTCGGGCTTGGCAGTTTTGCGAACGTAAAGCATTTTACCATCCGATAAAAGCTCTATGTAATTTACTTCACAACTTTTATGTAATTTACCCCACAATTTCATATGAATTTCAAGTTCGATATAATCATAAAAAATATAATAGACTGTAATTGTTGTATAAATTTAAACCGCCTGATTTTGCATGCTTTTTGCATATAACGGATATATATCTCTTTGGGCCACAAACAAGCGAGTATTTATCAAAAAATATCAAATTAAAAAAGAAAGGAGATAAACAATGTATAAGATTATATCGATTGTTTTATCAATTATCTTTTTAGGATGCGGCCTTGCTTATGCATCCGCAACTGCGCAGGTTAATTCGAGCATAGACTGGACCAGCTTAGTAATAGAGAACGAAGAAAGTGCGGGTGTTGATTTCCGGAATAAATTAACCGATATTTTCTGATTATTTTTATCGGTAAGGGACATTTTCAGATTGGATTAACCGGGT
>JAFGHS010000061.1 GCA_016930075.1 Deltaproteobacteria bacterium | reverse complement strand
GGGACAGCCTCTACCGAATCAGGATGGCCGGGAATCGGTCTCTGCACCTCGGTAATAGGCGGCTGGGAAGCAGACGCTGCGGGTGTCGTCGTTTCCGTTCGTATCTCAGGGGTAACCTTCTGCCCAACTTGCTCAATCTTTGTCCGAAGGGGAATGTTCCTTTTGCCGGACTCCAATATTTTCCTGGGTATTGCCGTATCCGGAGAGTTCTCCGTGTTCAGCATGGCAAGATCAATGACGACACAATTGTTTGTCCTCATGATGGAATGACTGACGGCGGCAAGGGGTGCGACGGCCAAAAGGTGGATGGTCAGGGATAGCAGGAAGGCTTTGGCCTGTCGGTTCATCGCTTCATCTCGGTCTGGAGACTGACCCGTTTGAATCCCGAATTTTTTACGACATCAAGAACATCCACGAAATTTTGAAGAGGGACATCCCTGTCGGCCCGGATCATGAAAGGGTTGTTTCGTTCCAACGGATGAATGGCATTGCGCAAACCGTCCAGTGTGACGGGCCTGCCGGAAACATAGATATGCCCCATCCGGTCTATTTCTACGGTTTGTACCTTCATAACCTCACTTTTCTCCTGAGAGGCCCGTGGGAGATTCAACGGAATCCCGCCGGTGGCGATGAATGTGGATGTCGTTAGGACAATCGTCAGCAGGACAAGCATGACATCAACCAGGGGAATCACGTTGATATAATCAAATTCCTTCTCTTCCATTCAGGATCTCCCATTCCATCATGAGGACTTTAACACGGCGAAGCAGCAGATTGTAAAGAACCACGGACGGTATGGCCACGCAGAGGCCGACTGCCGTCGCCTTCAGGGCCAGGGCCAGGCCGATCATAATTTTGCCCGTATCGAGGAACCCATCGGCTCCCATGGTGTAAAACGTCAGCATGATGCCGATCACCGTGCCGAGGAGTCCGATATAGGGGGCATTGCTGCCGATGGACGCAATAAGGTGAAGCCTTTTGGTCAGCTCCATTTCGAGATATTTCCGGTGTGGAAAATCTTTGAGATTGATTTGCCTGTAAAGAAGGTGTCGTTCGATGGCGATGCCCAAGGAAATCATGCTCAATAGAATGAGGAGCCAAATAATTCCGTAATCCACCGCCGCCTTCAACCATTCCACTTTCAAGTCTCCTTTTCCGTGCTTAAAATAAAAATCCCATGATTGATGCTCTCGTAAAAAGTCGAATCCTGTCATTTCGAGGAGTCCCGCCGAAGCGGGACGACGAGAAATCTTTAATGATTTCAGGATTTCTCCCCCGCAAAATGCGGAGTCGAAATGACATGAACGGTGCATTGCGACTTTTTACGAGATCGTCATGATTCATGTAAATTAAAAAACCGTCTCGGTGGCAGCCCGGTGTGATAACTTCCTGTCCCCCTTTTGCTTCAGGGGGGCACAGAGGTTATCATGGCAATGGACCGGGCCGCACCGGCAGACAGGGCGACGATTTTTTAGTGACATTCGCTGCTTTTTTTGTCCAAACACGGCCCGATGTAAATCATTCCCAGATTTTTCTCCTGTTCGTTGTCGGTTTTTGACAGGATGTCCTTCAAGGTAGATCGGATCACCTGTTCTGACCGGCTGATGCCTGCGTTGTATGCAATGGCAATCGGTGTGGAATCTTTATAATATTTGTTTAACAGGGGGATAAGCTTTTTGAGTTCTTTTAGACCCATGAAAACGGCAAGGGTGTCGCCGTTTGCCGCAGCAGCTTTCACGAGGGCCGCATTGTTTTCTATGGCATTGGCGGCCGTCAAGATGACCGATCCGCCGCAGGTGACGTCCCTGTCGACGATGGCGTTCGCGACGTTAAAGGCGCTGATGCTCGGCACCGTTTCGATTTCGGCGTCGGTGAAGAAGTCTTTAATCCAACGGGAGCTGCCGAAAATGAGGGGGTCGCCCCAGTCCAGGAATGCGACGCTTTTACCCGCAGCAAATGCATCCTTGATCTTCCCGACCGCTTTGACACGTTCGGATTCAAAGGCCTTATCAATCTCAGCTGCAGCAAGGCGTGGGTTTGCCTCTTTGAAAAACTGTTTTTTAAGCAGAGGCATGGGATCAAACAACACATCCTTGCCCGCAAGATATTTGGCAAAACGCCTGCTGATATCTTCGGGGCTTACGATAGCATCTGTTTTCCCAAGATAGGACAGGGCCTCCGGGGTCATCAGGTTTGTGTCGCCGGGACCCACGCCGATAATGTATAATTTAGGATTCATTTTCAGGGAAACGGCTTCAATTTTGGATACGGCTTTAACATATCGGTCGGCGTGAAGATCGTCCGGCAGCACCAGCATGAATTTCCCATTTCTCTTCAATAGTTCACCCTGCTCCCGGTCGGCAATCACGATGCGCCTGCCCTGGGCGGAAAGGAAGAGTTCCCCGTATGAAATAAGCGACCGGTAACCGTCCGGCGCGGTGAAGACAATGACCGTGTTCAGATCCGGTTTCACCCCGGCCTGGGTCAACAAGTCCGCAAGGGAAACCCCCTGATAGATCTTAGTGCCTTCATACCCTTTTCCTTCCCCGACGCCGATTGCGGCAATCTCTGTTCTCGGGTAAGCCGACAAGTCCCTAACGGTCAGCGTTTTATTTACTGCGCCGGTCAAGTTAAATTCTGGGGAAAAAAGCTCTTTGATTCGCTGGGACTTCCCTCCCCGCTGCAGATTAACGACTTCAATATTCACAATGCCTTCCAGTGAACGGTCGGCGTAATAATCGCCGGCAACGATCAGTTTCGGGAAGTGAATTTTGCGCTTGAGTTGGTCGGTCTGAGATGAAGAAGCACCGTGATGAGGCATAACGGGCGTCGCCGAAAAAACGATGGAAACGGCTGCCGGGTTTTTATAAAAGACCTCGCCCCAGGAAAGGGCGACCTGTGTTCCCGAAGCGTCTCTCACCAGAATTGCCAGATCAACGGGTTTTGAAAAGGCTGTGTCTTCTTTCTGCAATCCGCAAATGTCGAGCAGATGCTTGAGGGGTACGCCTTGCGTATCAAACACGCCCTGATATTGCCCCGATTTATCGATGTTGTTCATTCGAACGCGAACGGTCTCAAATTTAGTCAAATCGCCTGTATTGAGAATTAAAGGGTGTTTGACCAGCCCGGTGACGCTGAAGGCCGTATCACCTGCCGCCCAGCCGGACAGGACAAATATGCAGGCAACACATTGTGCCAGCAGAACGGATATAAGAAATCTTTTCAACATGATGTTCCTCCTCTACGGGATTTAAATATTTTTATGTAATACCATATGATGACGACCTCGTAAAAAGTCACACGGCAAATCCGATGGTATAGAGCATATTTTCCATCGTTGGGTTGAAAATATTGCTGAGCCGACG
>JAFGHS010000060.1 GCA_016930075.1 Deltaproteobacteria bacterium | reverse complement strand
GGGGGAGAAATCCTGAAATCATTAAAGATTTCTTGTCGTCCCGCTTCAGCGGGACTCCTCGAAATGACAGAATTCGACTTTTTACGAAACCAACAATCTTCCGGTGTTGGAAAACCCCGGTTATCGGTCAGGGCATCGAAACTTTTGAACTCCCTGTCACTGCGAGGCTCGGAGGAGCGTTGCGACAGCCTGCTGCATAAATCCTCAATTATTTTGTAAGGATCGCAGTGCTCGCTCTCCTTATAGTTAGCTTTTTCCGGGGGGTGCTAACTGGCATGTCTGATGATCTTGTTTTCAAGATTGAGGTTTTCCGTCGAAATATTGAAGAGATCGGTCAGTGCATATCTTTCGGTCGCATCCAATACTTCCAAACCTATCAATTTTCCGTTTTCATCCAAGTCGATGTTCAGGCCCTCTTCGATTTCAACCGTCCGCGTTACATATTTTTCCTGCAAACGGATATAGATGGCATCAACTTGATTATCATATTCGATCTTCATATCTCACATCCCCTTTACCATTACCGTGATCACAATGATTTCATTCTCTTCCGCTTTATAGGTGATTTTCAATAATCTACCCTGAATCATTTTGAAGGCATTGATTCTGCCATAAACGGAATACTCATAATAATCCGGGTTATTGATGACTTCTTCAATATCGTCTTCACTGATCTTCCGCCATTTCATCTGCCTTCTTGCATGTCGGCTAATTTTCATTTGTCATGGGGGCATGTCTTAACTTTAGTGTTTTGCTGTATCCTTTTTGTTCTTTCCACTATACCATAAATCGGGCTATGAATGCTCGGCCTTTTTGCCAAAGGCTTAAATTGAGACCTTTGAATTACTGTGTTTTCTGTCATTGCGAGGCATGGCGCGCCGTGGCAATCTCTTATATTATCGGCCGCTTATGAGATTGCTTCGCTTCGCTCGCAATGACAGAGGAGGCGTTTTCCTAAGGTTTCAAATTCAAGGTTCTCTTCATATTAAAAACTATCCCTAAACATAAAAACCTACTGTACAGTTATCATGATGCGCGGAGGGCAAGCAATTCAACTACCCGATTCCTGACCACTTCGGCGCCGTATTCACTTTGCAGGCGCTCGCGGGCTTGCATGACGTCGCTTGGCGTTGTGGCGGGATGCAGGGCAAACGGCAAAGAGAAGTCATAAAGACTGATGCCGATATTCTTGAAGTGCGAATAAATCGGATTTTGGGGGTTCAGATAGACATTGGCTCCCAGCCATGTCGTGATCAGTACATTGCCCAGCGCCTGTTGCCGTGTATGGTTAAACACCGCCGTTTGGCATGACGCGACGATCTTCCAGTATTCGGCAAGGGGCAGGAAATCCAAAAGAGGCTCAAAGCGGTTGCCGAAATAGTATTTGCCCCGATCAAGAACAAAGGCCTTGTAAGGATTGTCAACACCATAGCCGAGAGGTACGATCACTTTGTGTTTCGTCAATCCGGAAGCGGCAATTTTCTCAAAAGCATCCACATGATTTGACGTCGGCGAGTTCGAGTTTCCGACTAAAATGTTGTCTCCATCAGCTTGCTGCTTATGCATGGCGGCAATAAGCGATTCCATCGATCCATAGTTAAAAAAAACCTCTTTTGCCCTGAATCCGGGAAGGGCCCGGATAATCGGGTACTCGGTCGGAACGATGGTAGAACAGTAATCCGTCCGTGCGATAACGGCGGAACGCCAATGGTCAGGATTTGCTATGACTTTATCGAGGACGGCGTGGGCAAGCGCTTTCAGCCTTTCTGTCGGGGATTTCCGCCGCTTTTGCCGGTATTGATACGTCAGCGGCAGATACAATTGCTCCTCGCTCCAGCAATAGTGATACAGGTCATAGCCCCATGAAAACCAGAACACTTTCGTTGCAGGATGGACATGGCTGATTATGCTCAAGCGATGGCCGCCGAGGTAGTGGATGAAAACAGCCTGCAGATGATGCAAGATGCTCTCATTCGGGCATCGGCCTTTAATGCAGGGGACGACCTTGTCGCGCTGCCGGATGTTCCTGATCCGGTAGTGCGCATCCGGAACTTCAACCAGGAAGAGGTTTTCTCCGGGCGCACAGGACTCAAACTGGTCAATGACAAAATCAATATATCTTGAATCTTGAACCAGGTGGAGGCAGGTGATCATTTGTTGTTTCCGCTATCAGGAATTTTCGAGCGCTTTTGTCGGCTTTTTTGGCCTGTCCGCATCGGTTTATGCAGCGCCTTGCCGATCGTCAGGCAAATATGTTCGATGTCGGAAGCTGAAATCTCGGCGCCCGTAGGAAGGACAAGAACCCTGCCGGCAATGCGCTCCGTCTCAGGCAGCCGCAGGGATGCGTCAGGATAATTCGAGCGATACGGCTCCATCCTGTGGCACCCGGGCCAGAAGTATTTTCGCGCCAGAATGCGGTGGCGATGGAGAAACGACACCAGGTCATCACGGCTCAAATCGGCCTCCTCCTCGTCAACCTCAACGACCACATACTGCCAATTGTTCTTTTCGCCCGCATTGTATTCGACCAGGGTCAGGCCGGGAAGTCCGGCAAGATGTTTCCGATAGCGATCATAGTTCCTGCGGTTCGCTGCAACGAATTTCGCAAAAGACTCCAGGTTCGTAAGCCCCAGCGCCGCGCACAGCTCGTTCATTTTGCCGTTCACGCCCAGGTCGATCACGTTGTCGTATCCGGAAAAAGCGAAGTCCCTCATATACCGCAGCTTCTGCGCCAGCCGGTCATCGTTTGTAACGACCGCCCCGCCCTCTGCCGTATTGAAGACCTTTGTCGCGTGAAAGCTCAGGACTTCGGCATCGCCGAAGGATCCGATCATCCGCCCCCTGTGACTGCAGCCGAAGGCATGGGCCGCATCAAACAGAAGCCTCAGGCTATGATTTTTTGCGATCTGCTCCAAGGCCTCCGGCGCACAAGGGCGGCCCCATATATGTACGCCGATGATTCCCGTCGTGCGCGGCGTGATCAGCGCTTCGACTTTCCGGGGATCAAGGTTGTGCGTCTTCGGGTCGATATCGCAGAATACGGGCGTGATCCCCTGCCATTGCAGCGCATGCGCCGTGGCCACGAAAGTAAACGACGGGAGGATGACTCCGCCTTTTATTCCGAGCGCCTGGATTGCAATTTCCAGCGCCGTCGTTCCATTACACATGGCAACGCAGTGCTTCACCTCGTGCAGGGCCGCGATGCGCTCTTCAAGCTCCCTGACAAGCGGTCCGTTATTGGTCAGCCAGCGAGCGTCAAGGACATCATTGATCCTGCGAATAAACGCCCTGCGGCTGCCGATATTTGGCCTGCCCACATGCATGTATCCCGGCAGCGAAATCCGGTTATTCGATTTTTTCATATTTGAGTATGCCTCTCGGCGGCACGCATGGCTTTGAGGATATGCGAGTTGGGGATATGCGCGCCGTCATTGTTGAGAACTTTGAATTTCCGTTTTTTTCTGTCATTGCGAGGTGCGGAAGAGACCTCCCCCTACCCCCTCCAGAGGGGGACATATGAGGTACCTCCCCCTGCACCTTCCAGAGGCGGACATATGGGGGTGCGTCACTTCGCGAGAGCTTTAAATTTTCTCTTTTCCTGTCATTGCGAGGCGCGGGGCGCCGTGGCAATCTCTTGTACTATCGGGCGCTTTTGACAACTGCTTGGGCCAACCGCTCGGTGGCCCGACCATCCAGGGGGCCAAGGAGATTCTCCCGAATCTTTTTGCGTCCCTCCGAAAGCCAGGATCGATCGTCGAGGGCCCGAACAATCGCAGCGATAAGCTCATCCGGCGACTGTGCCAGGGCCACGGTGTCTTTCTCTACCAGAAAATGAAAGTGCTTGTTCAACCAGTCCTGCCGGAAAAACCTCTCATACTCTTCGGACATTGACGGATTGAATACAGGAACAATCGTCGGCGTATCAAATATGGCGGCTTCCACCGTCATTGACGAACCGGGGCTGATGCAGACATCGGCATGACGCAGCAGATTGCCCGCAAGGATAGCCTCTTCCCGCGACGGACACCAGCGCATGCCGGGGATGTATCTGACATACCTCGAAAACACAACATCCTTTCGTGCGCGAAACTCCTCGAAGTAGTGGTCAATAGAAATCGGATGCAGGCGCAGGATAATCTGAGGCGGTCCCGGCAACCCCGCCTGGTCCATTGCAGCCAGGAAAGCCCGGAAGGTGCCGGTCTCATCCCAGAACATCTGCATCTGCCCCAGGGTGGCGAAAAGCAGGATCGGGCGCGCGGGATCAAGGCCCAGGCGGTCGCAGAGGTCTTTTCTTGTCCAAATGCCGTCCGGGTCAAAGTAGGGGTCGAACACCGGGGCGCCGATGACCTCGATCTGGTGAGGCAAAAATCCTCTCATCTTAACCAGACCGTTGCGCACAACAGGCGACCAGCAGGTAAGCTTATCCGGCCGCGACCTCTGCGAATAATAGGGATGGTCCCAGGAGAAAACATTCCCGACCGTCGGAATTCCCCTGCGGCGGCACATGGCCACAAGCCCGCGGCCAAAGCCCTGGTTGAGATGCGCCGAAAAAAAGCAGTCCGGCTGTTCCTCATCGATAAAGCTGCTCAGATAAGCAGCATCGGCCGCCGTAAGCCGCTCGCCCAGGAGTTGCCATAGTCCGCGTCGCAGGGGCGCCATGCCGTGCTTGCAAAGCCAGGCGCCGAGGTTCTCCTCGTAAGCGACCCGCCGCCGGTATCGCATTCTGTTCACCTTTTCAACGGAAAGATAGGAAAACCGCGTGCCCGGAAGGCGGTAGCGTTCGACGAATGGCTCGAAGCAGGCGCCGGGCGACAGGACATGCACTTCCGCGCCGAGGTCGAGGCAGTGCCGGAGAAAACCGTTTTCCAGAATCGCGCTTGCCGACCTGCCGTCGCCTGTTTCAACAAGCAGTCGCAATGGCCTGCACGGGATGTCGGGTGTTTTTCTACGGATCATGGCATTACAAATCCCCGGCAACGCCTTTCATCAGTTTATCCATGAATTCGAGATCTTCGATGCTGTCGATCTGATGCGACCGTTCCGCAGGCATGACATAAATGCCGATACGTCCTCCCATGCGTGCCCCCGTCGTTCGAAGAATATGGGGTTTGAAAACGTACAGGCTGCCGTTCTCCAGATATTCTACGGGCCGATCCTGCCGCCGGGGCCGCCGCGCCGGGTCGAAGTTCAACGGCTGGGCGTATGCATCTGCATCAAGGGACCATCGCCCGGTAAAGTGTTCCGGGCAGGCGGAAAAGACGCTGTCATACCCGCCTTGCCGTAAAAGGTTCACCGCGCCATCAATATCTGCCGCCAATCGATAGGGCGATGTCGGCTGCAAAAAAACAACCACATCCGGTTCGTACGGCTTTCCCCGTAGCAGGGCATCCAGGACATGCAGCAGGGCAGACTCCGATGTCGCCGTGTCGCCCGATAGTTCCGGCGGTCGAATGATGATTTCCGCTCCCCGCTGCTGTGCCGTTTCGGCGATCTGTTTGTCGTCGGTGGAAACGATCAGGCGATCTACCGATTTCGAGGCCAGGGCCGTTTCGATGCTCCATGCGATCAGGGGCTTGCCGGCGACAAGTTGAAGGTTTTTACGCGGAATCCCCCGTGAGCCGCCGCGGGCAGGAATGATGCAGAGTGTTTTCATGGGTGTTTCATTACGGAGAGCTTTGAATTTCCGTGTTTACTGTCATTGCGAGGCGGAAGAGACCTCCCCCTGCCCCCTCCGGAGGGGGACATATAAGGAAGAGACCTTCACCTGCCTCCTCCAGAGGGGGACGTATGAATTTCCGTTTTTACTGTCATTGCGAGGCGGAAGAGACCTCCCCCTACCCCCTCCGGAGGGGGACATATAAGGAAGAGACCTACCCCTGTTCCCTCCAGAGAGGGACATATGAATTTCCGTTTTTACTGTCATTGCGAGGCGCATAGCGCCGTGGCAATCTCTTGTACTATCGGACGCTCATGAGATTGCTTCGCTTCGCTCGCAATGACAGAAGAAAGATACCTCCCCCTGCCCCCTCCAGAGGGGGACATATAAGGAAGATACCTCCCCATGCCCCCTCCGGAGGGGGACATATGAGATTGCTTCGCTTTGCTCACAATGACAAAAGAGACGTTTTTCAAAAGTTTCATTACGATCACAGGGATTTCAACGGGGTGCGTCTGAGTTTCTGCATTGTCGGTATCTCGTCCGGGAGCACCCGCTTCACGCCGTCGCCCAGGGCGCGCTCCACGCTGCGAATATCGCGCACCAGGCGGGCAAAACCCTGGGGCTCGACGGATGCGGCCTGATCGCTGCCCCACATGGCCCGGTCAAGGGT
>JAFGHS010000059.1 GCA_016930075.1 Deltaproteobacteria bacterium | reverse complement strand
GGGGGATATTAACAAAAAGATGGACCGATTTATGAAAAAGAAGTCGTCGCGCTCCTTTACTTGATCAATAATTTGTTAATAGTCTGCAAAATACGCCATATTTTGCTGTTAATATTCCCTGATGCCAATATACTTGACACATAAAGTTCCGCTTCATATACTACGGCTGTAAGAAAGCAAGGTACTGTCGATTAAAACGATTGGTAGGGATCAAAGAACCGCCGCTGAGCGGCTTCAAACAGGAGGATACAATGAAAAGATACGGGGCATTCATAACGGAAGAAAGCAAGACGCTCTTGAAAAACGTGCGTAACTTTGTGGACAAGGAAATCATGCCGGTCAGGATCCAACTCGACGAAAGCCGGGAAGCCTGCGAAATCGTGATCGACAAACTGGTTAAGATGGGAATGCAGCGTTACGGCCTGTCGCCGAGATACGGCGGCGTTCAGATAGGATCAGCCGTTGAGTATGTGGCGGTGTGCGAGGAACTCGCCCGCGGAGACAGCGGGCTTGCCACGGAGATGACCTGCCCGGAATGGCTCTTCGGCCCAGCCATGCGGGCGCGCAATAAGGTCGTCCTCGAAAAGCTGATGGCGCCCTTCTGCTCCGACGAGCGCCGCACAGCCTGCTTCGCCCTGACCGAACCGGCGGGCGGCTGCAACGGCGAGGACCCGACCCAGCGCGGCATGGCCCTTAAAACAATCGCCAGACCCGACGGCGACGAATGGGTCATCAACGGCTCGAAGCGGTGGCCCGGCGGCGCCGGCATCGCCGACGTTTACGGCATCCTCTGCACGACCGATCCTTCCCTGGGCGAGGAAGGGGTTGCCCTGATTTACGTGCCCAACGGGACCCCCGGTCTGACCTTCGGCAAACCGGAAAACAAAATGGGCATGAGGTTCAGCGATGTGAACGCGGACGTCTATCTGGACAACGTTCGCGTCCCCAAAGAATACCGTCTGGCCGGACCCGGACAGGACTGGAAACTGTTCCGCGCCGCCCTGTCCTGGGGGCGTCTCAGCAGCGCCGGATTCGCCGTCGGAAACGCTCAGGCCGTCCTGGAGATCGTCATCGACTACACGGCCAACCGCTTCTACAAGGGGAAGGCCGTCCGGGAGCACACCCTGCAGGCCGCCATGATCGCCGACATGGCCATCGGAATCGAGAGCGCCCGCGCTTATTACCTGGGCGTCGCCGCCATGTTCGACCAGGCCAAAGAATTCGGCGATCCGGGCGATCCCTATTTGATGGGAAAAGCGAGCGGGGCCAAGGTCTACGCCTGCGACGTCGCCGAAATGGTCTGCAACCGGGCCCTGGAGTTGATGGGCGCCTACGGCTATACCAAAGAATACCACGTTGAAAAATATCTGCGCGACTTCAAGATCATCCAGATATGGGAAGGGGGCGGTCAGCTTGGCCGCCTGGAAGCGGCGATGGGTTATTATCCTATTTCTTAAGGAGTTTTATATATGGACATTCATTCAGTCAAACTGGTTTATTTTTCTCCGACGCAGACAACGGAAAAAGTCTTGAAGGCGATTGCCAAAGGCATCAGCGTCCCGGACGTTGGCAGCATCGATATGACGGGACCCGATTCACGGATTGAAGCCGGCATATCTGATGATCATACGCTGTATATCTTCGGTGCGCCCGTTTACGCCGGCCGTGTTCCGGCCCTGGCCGTAAAACGCTTCGCACAGATCCGGGGCAACGGCGCACCGGCCGTTGCGGTGGTCGTTTACGGCAACCGCGCCTATGACGACGCCCTTTTGGAACTCCGGGATCTGCTCGGTCAAAACGGCTTTACACCCGTCGCCGGCGCGGCTTTTATCGGGGAGCATTCCTTTTCCGACAGCAAAACGCCCATCGCCAAAGGGCGGCCCGATCCGGAAGACCTGGAAAAGGCCGCGCAATTCGGCGCGTCACTGGCCGACAAGATAAAAGCCATCGACCGTCCCGATAGGCAGGGGCAGCTCCAAGTTCCCGGAAAGTTACCGTACCAGCCGTACGGCGCGGCAAGCGGCATCCCGCCCGTCACCGACAACGAGGTGTGCGTCCGGTGTGAAACCTGCGTTGACAGCTGCCCGACGGGGGCCATTCGCCTGGATGATGTGATCGTGACCGATGCGGTGTTGTGCATCGCTTGTTGCGCTTGCGTCAAAAATTGCCCAAACGGCGCCCGGACCATGGAGGCGCCGCGCGTCCAAAAAGTGGCGCAATGGCTTCATACCAATTTTCAGGCAAGGAAAGAACCCGAATTGTTTTTCTGAAAATCGGTGAATAGGGCGCCGGTTTTACCGAACAGGGAAATACAGCGGCGTCACCATCACGGACGTTTCATCATGTCCATTGAATAAAAGGAACTGAAGCGTGAATCAAGATGATTAAAAAAGAAAAGGAACAACCCCCCGAACCGGATCGTCAAGGCAATAAAGCCCCAAATCGTCTTTTTCATACCAGACTCTGCGAATTATTGGGCATCGAATACCCCATCATCCAGGGGGCTCTGGGGGGCGGAATCAGCGGCCCCGAACTGGTGGCTGCCGTCTCCAATGCCGGTGGTCTGGGCGTATTGGCGGCCTGGGGGCTGTCGATGGATCAGTTGCGCAGGGCCATTGAGCGGACGCGGGAACTGACTGCGCGCCCCTTTGCCCTGAATATTATGCCCGTGAACCTGCCCTTCACCCAGTCCCGAACGGAGCTGGCCATCAAAGAAAAAATCGGCATCGTGACGACAGGCCGGGGTGACCCTAAGGCGCCGATTGTGCAGCGCCTCAAATCGGAGGGGGTCAAGGTCCTGGGGGTGGTGCCGACAGTCCGGCATGCCAAACGCCTGGAACAGGAAGGCGTCGACGCCCTGGTGGCTTCCGGTTGCGAGGCCGGGGGCCACGTCGGCAAAGTGGCCACCATGCCGCTGGTGCCGCAGGTGGTGGATGCCGTTAACATCCCCGTTGTGGCGGCCGGGGGCATCATGGACGCCAGGGGATTCCTGGCTGCCCTTGCCCTGGGCGCCTGCGGCGTGCAGCTGGGGACCCGGTTCGTGGCCTCGGAAGAATCCCTGACGTCCCTTGAGGAAAAAAAGAGAATCCTCGAGGCAACCGATGAAGATACGGTCGTGACGGAAATATTCACAGGAAAACCTGTGCGGGTCTTAACCAGCCCCCGCCTCGTCAGTCTCATCAAAGCCATGCGGGACGGCCTGTCTCCGGAAGAAACTCGTCAGCGAATCCAGGAACTGCGGAAGGGGAAAAGGGCCGGTCAACCGGGATACAACAGCGTCACTTCCGGTCAGGGCTCAGGGCTGATCCATAACATCCTGCCGGCAGCTGAGATTATCCGGGAGATCATATCCGGTGCGGAGGCCCTTTACAAACATCTCAATCCCCGGTTATAGAAGCGATCCCGGAAGACGCCCCGTTTTTGAAGAAGCACCCGGCAAACCGGTCCGCCTGATGCGGTCATCCATCCCTGCCCTCTTCAGCGTTCATGCTATTTCAGGACGCGAAAAATGCCGGCGGCGCCGAAGAAAAGGGGACGGAAGAAAAACTGACGAAAACCGACGGCAAGAAACTGTCTTTCCAATGCTTCAGGCGCATGGAAGTGAATGGCCGACTGGGTGAGATAGCGATAAGCCTCCCGATTGCCGGATATTGCCGCACCTATGCCATAGACGCAGGTGCGCAGGTACAGATGATTGAACCAGCGAATCAGCCTGTTTTGCGGTTGGCTTGATTCGACGATCAGGCAATTCCCGCCCGGTTTTAATGTTCTGTATATTTCAGACAAATGCGTTTTTGCCAATGGATTCTGGAACAGGAGATTACGCAGGGCAAAGGCGATGGTGATGCAGTCGAATAACGCATCGGGAAACGGCATCCGGGCGACTTCGCCGTGGATGAAGGCTATTTTTTTTTGCGGCGCCCGCTCTTGCGCCTTCCGAACGGCCTTGTCGAGCATGGATTTGCTGAAATCATAGCCCGTAATCTCCATGTCTTCCGGGGCATTGAGGGCGATTCCGACGGAGAGTTCACCCGTCCCGCAACCGACATCAAGCACTTTTTGAGGATGAAGGGCAAGCAAATCCGAGATCAACGCATTCCGCCAGGTCTTATCCATGCCCCAGGTAAAGAAATAATTAATCAGATCGTAACGGTCGTTGACGGCGCCAAAGATGCGCTGTAGAGGATTTTGCCGATCTTGATCAGGATCATGATGGGCCGGCACAGTGAATATCTCCTTTTAAAAAGGGCTGCGGGCTTATGACAGAATGACCGCAAGCATATAGCCCAAACCCAGCAAAAATTGAGTTCCCAACACAACCAGCACGTTCGCACCCATGGCCGGGATAAAGACCGTCATATCATCGGATTTGAAAGAACCGCGCATCGCGCTAACGGCGGCAGGCAGGGTCAAAAGGGCTATCAGGGTCCAGACCGGAGCAATGCGCGCCGCCACGCATCCGACGATCCAGAGATAAACGATGACGGTCAGGGTTGAATAAACGGCGGCCGTCCTTGCCTTGCCGAGGGTAATCGGCAGAGTCTTGCGGCCCGCCATCCGGTCGGCGGCAACGTCGGGAAATTCATTGAGCAGCAAAAGATTGTGGACAAGGATAAACGAGGGCACGGCGGCAAGCAGCACCGGCATCGAATAAGCGCCGGTCAGGGCAAAGTAGGTTCCCAATACGGGCAACAATCCCAATCCCAGGCCGGGAGACCACTCCGGCCAATGGTGCTTCAGAATAAACGGCGTGTAAAGGATGACGCACAATGCCGCGACGATCAGAAGCGGCAAAAGCAGCCATCCCTGGACAATGATGAAAAAAAGACCGATGGGCGTCGCCATCAGCAGGGTAATCGCACCCATCCAGAATACCTGCCGGGGTTTTAATTGTTCCGCAGGCAGAACGCCGCTTCCGCCGCTGAAGGGCGTTCGTTGCGTATGACGGTCTATGCCGCTTTGATCGTCGAAATAATCATTGAGCGTATTGACGCTGATGTGGGTCAGCACCAAACCAAAACCGGCCAGCAGGGCGTAGCCCCAGTTGAGGACATTCTGGTAAAACCACGCCATGGAGGTTCCTAAAAAAGCCAGAATGACCGACAGCAGCAGGAACTGCGGCCGCGTCTCTAAAAACCAGATTTTCAGCATCTCGGCATCACCGTTTTACAAATCATATCACCGCATGTCATGGGCGGCGAAATATAAGGAAGTTCCCATGGGATGTCAACCAATATTTCGGATGGCGGCAAAGTGGTGAAAGCAATCATTCCCTGTTTCAGTTGTTTCATTTCCACCGGAGCTTACACCCTGAATCCCCTTGACATAAAAACGGCCTCCTTCTATAGTCGCATCATTAAAACACCATCTTATCAAACAGCATCCGACGGAATTCGTATCACGGAGAAAAGCAACAAAGCAGTCCGGGGCATTCGATTCCACATATCAGGTGGATTTCGAGGGCCGATTTAAAATATTTCATTTTTTTGCAAGGCAAGGAGGAGATCATGGCGCAAGATGTATTGCTTTATGAGGTCAAAGACAAGATAGCGTATCTGACGTTAAACAACCCCCCACGGAATCTGCTGAATCCTGATTTATGCATCGCCCTGGGAAAGGCCTGGGCGCATTTTGCTGAAGACCCGGAAAGCAGGGTCGCCGTTCTCAGCGCGAACGGCGAGGATTTCAGTTTTGGAGCGGATCTGAGACATCAGGGCCTGTTAAGCGATCTGCGAAAGGCATTCCCTCAGAACGGGACCAAAATCCTCAAACCGATCATCGGAGCCGTTCACGGAACCGTTGCCGGCAGCGGCTACGGCCTTGTCACCTATGGAACGGACATCACCTATGCCACGGAAGACACGCAATTTATCTTCGGTGAGGCATGGGTCGGCATCGTCGGTTCGGTGATGGAATATTCGCCTTATATGCCCTTTAAGGTCGCCCTGGAGTTTTATCTGACGGGCCAACCCATGAGCGGACGGCGCGCCTATGAAGTCGGCTTCGTCAACCATGTGGTGAAGGATAAAGCGGAGCTCATGGCCGAGGCCGTCAAAATGGCGGAGATACTGAGGGATAATGCGCCCCTGACCTTAAGGACGATCAAATACGGCCACTACAAGAACATGGAATCCGCGGGCAGGAAGGCCATGCGCCTGGCGCAGGAGGAGTTTGAAGCCTTTATTCAGCCCCAACTGGACAGCGATGATTTCAAGGAAGGTTTTGCCGCCCTCAAGGAAAACAGAAAACCGGTTTTCAAAGGACGGTAAAAGAGGGTCGTTGGCGTAACAAGTCGGATCATTTTCCATGACCAAAGGGGGCCACTGCTATCGTAAAAAAAGGAAAGAAAATTGGACTACGAATGCATCACCCTGGGAAAAAGGCGGCTCTGAACATGGCTGAAAAAATCGCAAGCCCTCGCCCGTTTCCATCAAATTCTCGGAAAGGGCGATGAGAAGGCCCCTGTTCAGCGAGGGGCACAGGCAGGCGATCGAGGCAGGGTGGGCAACCATTTGGAGAAAATAGGCCTGGCGGGACGTGTCCCTAATCTTGACGCCCCTATACAAGATGACCTCGTAAAAAGTCAATAATCCACGGGCCTCGTCATACCGGTGAAAGCCGGTACCCGGAAATATCAAGTGTTTACAAAAGCACTGGAGCCCTGGGTTCGCCGGGGTGACGACTTTTTTAAGAGCGTCACATCTTCTATTTGTGATGAGGGTCCCCCTTTCATGGTAACTGCAAAATGGCTGATAGCTATAGCATTTTTTCGTTCGTCCCTTTTGAAAGCCGCCGTTGTGGCCATCCTTGCAATAATGACGCATTCCGGATGTATTCTGACGTTTATGACACTATTTTTTTCTTCCCTCACGCACTATAGTCTTCCGACAATAGTCAATACAGAAGCCTGAATAACGAAAAGAAAGCGAGCCGGCACAATATCGGGCTTTTATTCAGGGGCATCCAATCTGAGGGAGAAATAGAATGATGACGTATCTTGAACCGCAAAAGGAAATTGATGTTTATGACGACGTGGACGTGATTGTGGTGGGCGGCGGACCAGCCGGCTCAAGCGCGGCTTTGGCGGCGGGCAGAATGGGCGCGAAAACGCTGCTCATTGAGCGCTTCGGCTGCCTGGGCGGCGTTCAATCCCTGGGGGTCGCGCCTTTGTTCATGTTTCCCGATCCCGAAGTGCACGGCGGGATCATGAAGGAAATTCTCAAACGACTCGAAGACGGGGGCGCCACAACAAAAGCAAAGCATCTGCCGAAGGTGGATGAAAACAGCATGATCCAGAAGGCCCTTCTGGCAATGAAGGTCCGGGACAAACTGCCCAAGCGGATGTATGAATCGGCCGGTTTCTGGGGCCAGTTGGGCCGCGCCTTCGACGCGGAGTATTACAAGCTTATGCTCGACGAGATGATGCAGGAGGCCGAGGTCAAACTGATGTATCACACCTTTGCCGCCGGCGTGATCCGGGAGGACGACATGCTCAAGGGCGTTGTCATCGAAAGCAGCGAGGGCCGGAAGGCCGTCATGGGCAAGGTCGTCATTGACACCACGGGCATGGGGGACATCTCCCGCAAGTCCGGCGCGGCCATCATGGGCGACGAAGGATTCCCCGTGGGAAATCGCAAGGGGCGCCATGTCGGCATGATGATCGGCTATTACATCGGCGGCGTGAATCATGAAAAGTTCAACGCCTTCTGCAAAGAAAACCCGGAGGACTGGGGGGCGTTCTTCAAGGGCGCGGCCTTCGTGAAGCAGGGCATCCGGGAAGGCTATCACGTTCGGGACATGGGCATCGTTCTTTACAATATTTCGGATGGGCGCACATGGATTCAGCACGCGGCTTATGGTCTCAAGGGCGGACGGGGCTATGAGATCCGGGAGCAGACCAGCGCGGAAATCGAAATCCGCAAACAAATGTACGGCCTCCAGAAGCTTTTCAAGGATAAAATCCCGGGGTTTGAATCGTCCTATGTTCAGAAAGCGGCCATCCTGCCCCTCAACGGCGATCCTTGCCGGATGCTCGGCGAATACGTCATGACGGTGGCGGACATGCGCGCCGGCCGTATATTTGAAGATTCCATCGGCATCGCCAACATGCCGCCGGACACCTTCGAAATGCTCGGACGCATGGACTTCGACATCCTGCCCTACGACATTCCCTATCGGTGCCTGATTTCCCGGGATATTAACAATCTCATGGCGGCGGGAACCACCATGTCCTCCGGCGGCGTGTCCGTTTGCGCCATGCGGTTTTCTGCGCCCAGTCTCGCCCAGGGACAGGGGGCGGGCACGGCGGCCGCCATGTCGGTCAAACAAGGTGTAAGCCCCAAGCAGGTCGACATCAAAGCGCTTCAGGACAACCTCCGGCGGCAGGGCGTTTACATATCCGTGAAGGAGCGTCCCGACGAGGCTATCGAACCCTACCGGGCCATCCAGCAGTTGACCATGATGGGGGGAAAGCACGAGTTCTTCGAAGACATGAATAAATATTGATCCCGTCCGGCGGGGCAGGGGTCCCCCCTCTGCTCCCTGCGCGCGGTCTTTATGGCAACGTATGGGTTATTGTTAGGTGGCTGACCCCCTCCTAACCCCCGCGCGCTGTCCTTATCCTTTTCCGGAACAGAAATCGTTTCATTGAAAACAAAATTGAGGAGGTACATAATGGCTGATCAAAAATGGGCACTGAAAGGAAATTATTTTGAGGTCTGCCGCGCCAACGGCAATTGTCCGCTGACGTTCGGCAGAGACATGGTGGACGGCCCCTGCGCCAATCTGGCCACCTACCAGATCACGGAGGGGCAGATTCAGGGCACAGACATGACGGGCGTCGTCTTCATGATCCATGGCGACGGCATCGGTCCGAAGTTCACGGATCTGTTTCCCGGCCAGAAGGGCATTGCCGAAATCGCCATCTACATCGATGAAAAGGCAAGCGCGGAACAGAAGAAAATTCTGGAGCCTTTCCTGTCCACACACCTGAGCGCCGTCATGGCGCGCAAAATCCTGGGCGTGAAATTCGTCCCCATCGAAATCAGGGATGAGCCGGGCAGATACATCATCTCCAATCCCTATTGCAGGCAACAAATGACCATGACCATCGGCAAGGACGGGAAAACCCCCATCATCATCGAAAATTCGGTGACCCGTTGGACAAAAAACGTCAAGGTCTACAACGGCGAATGGAGCTTCACGGATTACGGGAAGAAACTGGAATTCCATCAGACCAGCGGGCAGGTCGCCGAATTTTCCTTCCGCGGCGACAACTGAGCCCAATCGGGATTCACAACAGGGGAAACCCCTGCCTGTCCGGAGGCTTCCCCTGTAAGAAAACATATTGACGCGACCCGGATGCTTACAGGATGTATATGTCACTTCTTATTTTACACTCATCATCATCGTGTGTATGCATCAACCGCATCCCCGGCGCAAAAATTCGTTTCATCAACAATCACAAAGGAGGATTCTCATGGTCAGCAAATCGTATATCGACGCGTTTATCCCGGCAGGCAAGGACGCCAGTGCGTGCATCAACTGCGGCATCTGTCTGCAAAAGTGCCCCGTCATGAAGATGGGAAAAGAAGAATCGCGGGCGGAAATCCAGCGGCTCATCAACGGCGAAGAACCGAAGCGGGTCTTCAACGAATGCACCTTCTGCTTTTCCTGCAACCATTACTGCCCCCAGGGGCTGAACCCTTACTCCCTCATCATGGAGCGCATGGTCGCGAAAAACCGGCAAAGCGGCAAGGGCCTTCCCAAGTCCTCGGCATTCATGATGACCGGCAAAGGCGAGACGAATTATTTTGCCGAAATGTATAAGGCCGGATCGGCGGAGGATAAAGCCATCCTCGACAAGTGGGAGAAGGTTCCCGCCAAATCGAAAGATACGCTTTTCATCGGCTGTTACGGCCGATCGGTGCCCCAGGGAATAGAGAATTCCAAGGTCATGGCCGGCATGGCCAAATTCGGGCCCCGTGATGCCTGTTGCGGCGAAATCCCCCATCGCTTTGGGGATTATGATTTTTTCAGCGAAAGGGTGGAGCGGACGCGAAAGATGCTGGAACCCCTCGATACGGAGAGGCTTGTGTGCTATTGCGGCTCCTGCAGCAACTATTTCGGCAATATCTGGCCCAATTACCACGGCGTCAAGCTGCCCTTCAAGGTGATCTCCCTGTACGAATGGCTCTGGGAAAAGCTGCAAGAGGGCGAACTGGCCATCCGGCGGCCCGCGGCGAAAGATATGGCTATCAGCGATTCCTGCTACACCAGCGAGTTGGGCGACCGTTACTACGAGGCCATCCGGGGGCTGCACAAGGCGGCGGGCATGAACGTGATTGAGCTGGAAAACAACCGGCATGATTCCCTGTGCTGCGGATTTGCCGCCGGCCTGCGCAACAATTACGACAACACCCAGGTGGCCGTCGAAGCCAAAAAGAAAGTGGATCAGATTCTCGCAACAGCCACAAAGAATGTAAGCTGCAACTGTCCGGGCTGCTGGGGCGGTCTCGTCCAGGCTTCCAAGGCCAACGACGCCGGCCTCAAGGTTCACTTCGCCATCAATGAAATTTTGCGCGCCTTCGGCGACGACATATAAAATGAGACCTTTGAATTTCTCTGTCTCCTGTCATTGCGAGGCACGAGCTGCCGTGGCAATCTCTCCAATTATTGGATAGTTATGAGATTGCTTCGCTTCACTCGCAATGACATAAGAACCGTTTTCAAAGGTCTCAAAATATGGCGAAAAGAGACGTCATTTCAAACGAGCCGGGAAATTTTTGTCCCGAGTCAGGGGGAATCTCCGTTCCTAAATGCAGATTTCTCGCCCCGTTTTCACCGGACTTGAAATGACACAATCATGAGGTCTTTAAGGCCGCTGATCAAAAGGAATTAAATTATCATGTTTAACGCGGATACCTGCAAAAGGTGCGGCGCCTGCATTACGGGCTGCCCGTTTATCGACATGCCCGTCGCCCAGGCCAAGGAGGAAATCGCCCGATTTGTTGAATCGCGGCAGTCCCCCCTGATCATGAAAAACTGCGCCGGCTGCGGGTATTGCAATATCATCTGTCCCACAAAATCCAACCCGGCCGATCTGCGAAAAGAAGTCCGCGCGGCCCGTGTTGCCCAAATTGGTGTGGGGTGCATGGCAATCATGCGGGAAGATGTACCGGAAAACATCATGACCGTGGGGTTGAAACACAACCGCGAAGAAAAGGAAGAAGCGCTCAAAATCTATATGAATCCGCCGAAGAGCGAGGCGGCCTTTTATATCGGTTGCGCCTTGTCCTACATCTACACGGATTTGACCAAAACGAAGCTGTTGGACGGCCTCCCTGTCCTGGGAGGCATGAAGTTCTGTTGCGGCGGTTACCCCAATGCATTCGGCGAAAAAGAAGCCGCAATCCGCGGGAAAGAGCTGCTGGCCGCATTCCATGACCTGGATCTCAAAAAGCTGATCACCTTCTGCCCCGAGTGCGACAACATGCTCAAAAAAGTGTATCCGGAACTGATCCCCGAATTTGACCTGGAAATCCAGAGCATCACGGAGTATCTGCTGGAAAAACATCATGCGGGCGAGATCGAATTTTCCCATCGGCTCAACAAGAAAATCACCATGCATGATTCCTGCGCCTGGCGGTCTTTGAACAGTGAGCTTTACGAAGCGCCGAGAAAGCTGCTCACCCTGCTGGGGGCGCAGGTCGTGGAAATGAAGCACAATCGCAAGAAATCCTGGTGCTGCGGCACACCCCTGGCGGCCGTCAATCCGGCGGCGGCGGACAGGATGGCCCAAAAGCGCGTGGCCGAAGCCGTGGCGGCCGGGGCCGAGGCCATCGCCGTCAGCTGCAACGGGTGTCTTTCCCTGACGAAAAAAGCCGCCGAAAGCAACCTGGACGTATTCCACATCACCGAACTGATCCAGATGGCCATCGGCGAAGAACCGCCGCACCGGATCAAGGAAGAAATGGATCAGATGGTAAAGAACTTCATACAAACCGTTGCCGCAAACCCGGAGCTGTTGAATAAAAAATACCGCATCGAAAACGGTAAACTGATGGAATGCTGATAAAAAAACAGCGTTTCACGTTTTTTTATCAAACGAATAGAAAAAGGAGGAACCATGGCCAATCAACACGATATCCGGATCAAAGTGCTTTCCCAGGAAGGCGCCTGTGCCGCCGGGCACAAGGTGGGGGATGAATGGATCATCACCGGAAAGACCATGCCGGCGGGCCTGTGCCCCGTCGCTTTCAATGCCTGCTTCCCGCATGTCCGCGTACTGCAGCGCGGCGGCGGCTATCCATGGCTGAATCATAAGGAGGCGGGACGGACGATCTGCACGGACCCCGAAAATACCGTGGCTTTCGAAATCAGAAGAATCGTAAAGTAGAAAGGAGTCATGATGGCTAACGATTTTGGTTACAAAGTTAAAATTACACAACTTTCCATCACGAGATCGTGCGGGCATAAGGTCGGCGATGAGTGGATTGTTTCGAATGAAACCATGTTTTGGCCATGCCCGCAGGGGTTTTGCGCCATCGCGTTTCACGGGCTCTACCCGGACATCCGCGCCCTGCGGTATGGGCTGGAGCCGCCCGCCGAAGGCGATGACGACGTCATGATCGTCTGCTGCCCGGACTACGGCAACCCCGCGAAGTTCGAGCTGCGGAGGATTAGGGAATAGAACCCGTCATCCCCCATCCGTTTATTTCAATGGACCTGCCTGCAAAGGCTTTGGGCCTGGCTTTTTTGCGGCCAGAATAAAATAAAAACCCGGCTCGTCAACGAATTCCCGGACGGCAAATCCGGCCTTTTCCAGCAGGGCGCGCATGGTCGCCTCATCCGGAAGATGGTCGTGCATGACGGCATGGCAGTTTCCGTGATGTTTGTTTATCCCCTCCGACGAATCGAAGTGGGACACGGCAAGAAGTCCGTTCGGCTTTAGGACGCGCGCCATGGCCTTTACGGTCTTGTCCTTGTCCTGAAAATGGGGAAAGCAGGAAAAGCAGACCACCACGTCACAGGAGGCATCGTCGAGAGGCGCGTTTTCCGCATCAGAAACGATGAACCGGATATTGCCATCCTTATGGAGCTGCCGGTTTACGGCGATCATCTGTTCGGCATAATCCAGTTCATAAAGCATTCCCCTGTCCGTGATCCGCTCTGTAATGAACGGCGCGAGAACGCCTGTACCGCAGCCCGCATCGAGGATGTGGTCCCCCGGCTTGAGGGGCAAGAGAGAAAACAGGCGCTCGAAATCCCTTGCATGTTTGTCATACCGGCCCGTTTTGGCGTCCTTGTACCACATGTCGATCCACTGGTCGGCATGGTCGTTGAAGAAACGTTTCCTGTTTTCATAGATTTCCTGTGGCGTCATTTTCATGGGAGAGATTCCTTTTCTTTTAATTTGGCCAAGCAGCGTTTCAGCGATACCCTTGCCCCGTATCAGGATCGGATTGCAAATTATCCACCACGGCCGCAGCCTGCCGGAAGGATCGCCTCGACGGCATAGCGCTCAGGCGGCAGGAGCGAAGCGATCATGCCAGAGAGGATGGAATCGGAAGTCACAATGAGGCGCACCGCTTTCAAATCGGCGTTGCCGGACGCGCACACGCCGCCCGGCGTCACCATCATTAATAAGACGGCTGCCATGCAGAAAAGCCTTTTTGCTGTTGTCCCCATGAACCAGACCTCCAAAAAGCAAGATAAAAGGTTACAGCTTGATGCTGAATCCGGCAAAAACGGTCGCGCCGGGCATGCGGTATCCCCGGGCCCATTCATAATCTTCATCCGTAATATTGTTCACGGCGATGAAGACTTCCGAATCCTTCAATCCCAGACGTTTATCATGGAAGCGATAGCCCAGCCGGCCGTTCAGCAGGGTCGCGTCGGGCAGCCTGCTGCTGTCGGAAAGAGCGCTGTAATTGAAACCGCCGCTCCTGGCGCTGGTTCCTCCGTAAACGTCTTCCAAATGCTGCACATCGAGGGTGAGGCGGAAACGCTCCAGGAATGTCCAGGCGACACCGGCCTGGAGCTGAAATGCCGGCGGGTAGGGCATGTAGTCCCGTTCGATGCCGTTGTTTCCTGTGGCCCTTGCTTCCAGCCAGGTGGCCCCGGCGAAGAACTCCATCGTTTTGGTCGGCGTCAAGGCGCCTGTCAGCTCCAGGCCGCGGATTTCATATTTTCCGATGGGATCGTTAAAAATCGCGGGCACGGGTCCGAACATGTAAGCCTGAAAATGGTCTTTCCCCCAGTCGGAAAATGCCGTTATGCCGAGGGAGGCCTTTTCCGGCCATGCGTGGTTGAGGCTCACCTCATAGTGGTTCACGGTTTCCGGTTTGATATTTGCCCAGTAGCGGCTTGAATTGCCGACGGTCGAATTGGTGACGACCATATTCATGACAACGACAGGCGAAGGATAGTTAACGCCGCGGGCGTAATTCAGACGAATGTCCGTGTTGCCGTATCCCAGTGTCAGACCGGCCTGCGATGCCGCCTTGTTTTCAAACGGGTCGTGGGCAAAATAGCGGCATCCGGCCGACGGCACGATGTGGAAGCCTTCAGAGCGGCCGATGGTCTGACTCAAGGCCAGATAGGGTGAAAAGAGGGTTGTATCGGGATAATTCCAGACTCTCTCGGCCAAACCGCCGTTGATGCCCGCGGCGGCCGCGCCGCTGTATGTGCGCTGCGTATTTTTCATTTCGGCCATATCCAGGTCCGCGCCGATGAGGATCTCACCGCCCGACCAGGGGTGAACCTTTTCCCTGGCCCGGATGCCGTAAAGGGACATGGCCTGCCGCGATTTCAGGCCCCCTGTCCCGCCGGCATAGCGTTTGCCGTTGGTCAACTCCTGAAGGAGATCATAAGAGGTAAGAGAGGAACCGTATTTTTCCAAAAGCCGTGTCAAAAACCTGGGGGTCCTGGTTTCCTTTGCGGTGCATGTCATGGCTATATCGCTGCTTGCCGTCTCTCCCGCCGCCCAGGTGATTTCCAGCTTCGACGTTATCAGGGTTCATCTGATTCAGGGCGCGGCATCGGCGACGGCAGAACGGCCGAACCCCAAACCCCTTGCAGCGAAGCGTAAAGGCGTCATACAAAAACCGATCCTGCCTCCACCTGCCGCTGTTGAACAAACCGTCGAGCCGGCAGTCATCGAAACGCCGAAACCCTTAGCGCGGGACCGGGATATGGCTCTGAAAACGGATATTATGCAAACCCCGACAGCAATGACGCAGGTTGCAGCCGAAGGAGAACCGGAAAGCACGCAAACCCGGACGATTTCCGCAGGCGGCGGCACGGGCGGCGACGGGACAATGTTAGCGGGCGGGGAAACGGGTTCCGGAAGCAAAGAGGGTTCGGGCAATCATCCGGTGATGGAAACGGCCATCGGCGAGCCGAACGCCCCGGCGTTCATTTACAGAAAGATGCCCGTCTATCCGAAATTTGCGGAACGATCGGGCTGGGAAGGCAACGTCATCCTCAAACTGTTCATCGACGAGCAGGGGCAGTTGCGGCATGTACAGGTTGTTGAATCGACATGGCAGGGTTTCACGGAAGCAGCCCTCAACGCCGTCGGAAAATCTTCCTTTTCCCCGGGACGCCGAAACGGAAGCACCATCCGTTCGGAAGCCCTCCTTGCCGTGCGTTTCAGCATGAAATAAGACCTTTGGAAAACGCCTCTTTTGTGATTGCGAGCGAAGCGAAGCAACCTCATAAGTATCCGTTAATTGGAGAGATTGCCACGGCACTTCGTTCCTCGCAATGACAGAATTCGACTTTTTACGAGGCCGTCAATTATTTCTGTTCCATACTTTCAATAATGATCTCGGCGGCGATTCGCGCCCCCAAGCCGGGAGCAAGGGGGCACTTCTGCCGGGCCTTAGCATTGTTAAAATCCAGCATATTCTGCCGGCCTGCCATGGGGTCGTAATATCTTCCCAGCAACAGCGCCTGAATATCCGCGCACGACAGAGAGCCGAATGTGTCCTTGAAGCGCTGCAAAAATATTCGCGCAGCCGGATACGCGGCCACGTCCTGATAATCGGAAGGATCTTCACTGGAAAAATAGAGTCCCAAGGCCATCAACCCCCCCGTAACGGGTCCGCATATCTCGCCGGTCATGGCAAATCCCGGGAAGGGCGACAAGGCTTTTATGCAGTCCGTATGGCCCAGGCCGAATTCCTCCAGGAGGGCCGTGGCGGATCCCTTGGCGCAACTTCTCGTCAGATAGCAGTATTCCTCTGCCCGAAGCTGAACCCGGTCTAAAATGTCCTGTTTCCTGGAAAGGATGTCTTTTTTGTCAAGATTTTTTTTGACAATGCCGTGATCGATGAGATTCCGGTATCTGGCCTGTATGGCCACCAAATCCCAATCGCGTGTGAGCAATGTTTCAAGCCTTGATTTCATGTATTCCCTGTCCGGCATACCGGCCTCCCTGAATCTTCTTTTACGCACATTGCGTGATGGGTTTTCGCCTCAGGTTGAACATTGTCCCGATTTGAGTTCCGCTTTCAGCCGTTCGTTTTCCTGGGCCAGTCGGTTGACATGTTTCGGATTCGTCCATCTTAATTGTTTAATGGCGTCTTCAAAGGCAAACATGCCGATGCGTCCGACAATGGCATCCAGCGACTTGCAGGCATCGCCGCCCAGGTTGCGGCTGATTTCGCCGTACTTGTCTTCAATATGCCAGGACGCAATGCCGTTTTGATCAAATGCATCGACGACAATTTGAAACAGTCCCCTGGGACCGTCAAAACGTTTATGCTCGGAATCAAAAATAATCGCTTCCCGGTTTTCGATGGCCAGACCGGCCATCATGTAACACTGGGGTCAAAGGTAGTGGGTCTGAAAAACAAACCGGGGGTCTTGATCCCACGGCTTTCGTAAGAATACTTTTTCTATATTGGTATAGACGACCAGATCGACGCCGTCTTCCTGGATGGTCTTTATCTCACGGGCCTGGTCCGCGGGAATCAGCTTGCCGCTCTCATCGATGATATTCGTCGGTCCTGTCCCGATAAGGGGGGAGTCGTATTTCGTGTTGAGTTGGATCTTAAGGTTTTCATAGTCCAAAAACAGGCTTTCCCGGATCGCCATGTCATGATGAATGAGGTTTTTGACCTTGTAGGTGTCAAGGGTCAGAGGGCCGAGGGTCTTTTCCGCCAGGATCTTTCCCTGGGAATCAAGCAGTGCGACCCTCGCCGTTCCTGAGGCCTTGTCGCAGGACAATACCTTGACCGCATACTCTTTTACGGCCAATGTTTGTCCGACCTTCAACTGATCCGCAATAATGGGCGGATCGTAGGAGACCTTAAACCAGAGGGCTTCCGGCGCCCCGGCCTCTTTGATCTGAGCGCCTTTAGGACCATAATCCTCCACGACGATATAAGTCGCACTGTGGGCGCTGTATGAATCGCCGAAATATTGCAAAGGCGGCGGCGTCTTCATGCCTTCCTCTTCAACATAGCCTGTAGCCACCTTACTTGGAGAGATGCCGTAAGCCGTTTTGTCCAGGACGATCCCTTTATCCCATGCCGGATGGCCGTTGGCAAAAACATACTTGAATATCCCCGCCGTTACGCCGAAATAGCTGTCCGTCAGGTAGAACGGATACATGGCCATTGTGCCGTCCTCCCCCAAAGGGACGGGTTGTCCGCCAAAGGGAAGAAAGAAATCTTTCTTGACGACGAGGGCCTCCTCCTGATCGATCCAAACGGCTTCCTCACCTGCAATGGCGCAGGGTTCCCCATTCAGCGGGCCGAAATATTCCCCCCCGTTCTCAAAATAAATCAACCCGCCCGGCGGTATCACGACTTTTCCGTCCTGAATCCGGCTTTGGCGGATCATGAACCCCTCCTGCACCATGCGCTTGATACCATGGCGGTTGGGGATGTTCTTCGCCCGCAGCAACTTGGGCATTTCCGAAGCATCCACGTAGCAGGCGTCCTGACCCGGCAGTTTATAATGAGCATTGGTTTCCATAAATGAGTCTCCTCTCTAGATCTTATTCTAATGTTCAGGGTTTATGCTCTCGTTAAAAGTCGGAATTTGCAATATATTGTCATTCCCGCGCAGGCGGGAATCCAGTTGTTTCAGATAGTTCTGGACTCCCGCCTACGCGGGAGTGACAGGAAATAGGACTTTTTACGAGTTTGTCAGGGTTTATGCCGGACAAAGCAATTCGGAGATATCCATCACCTTGATCCGGTTATCCAGCCCTTCGGCCTTCACGGCGTCGTCGAGCATGGTCAGACAGTTGGGACAGGCAACGGCCAGGATGTCCGCTTTAACGTCGCCGGCCTCTCTGGCCCTGATCCTCGCCGGGCTTTCCCCGCTTCCGCCGAGGAAATCGGTAAAGAAATTTCCGGCCCCGCCGCCGCAGCACAAGGCGCCCTTCTTGTTGCGCTCCATTTCCGTGAAATTTGCACCCTTGACGGCCCCGATCACCTTGCGCGGGGCGTTGTATTCCCCGTTCCAGCGGCCGAGGAAACAGGGATCGTGGAAGGTAATGCGCACGCCTTGTTGTTCCGGCCCTTTGAGCTTTCCGGTTTTGATCAGATCAGCGAAGACCTGGGTATAATGAAGCACATTGAAATGGCCGCCGAAGGCGGGATATTTGTTTTTAAAGACGTTATAGGCATGGGGCGACAGGGTGACGATGTTTTTCACGCCCCGTTTTGAAAACTGGTCGATGTTTTTTGTCGCCAGGTCTTCGAGGAGCGCTTCTTCGCCGAGCATGTCTACTTCATTGCCGTCGCAGCATTCATCGACGCCGAGCACGCCGAAGGAAACGCCCGCATCCTGCAGCACACGCGCCGTCGCCCGTGCCGCGCCCTGCGCGCGGGTATCATAGGCGCCTTCACATCCGACATAATATAGATAATCCTGTCCCTGATAGGGCTGGAGTTCCAATCCGTTCATCCAGTCCGCCCGCTTGTTGGCATCGATGCCGTAAGGATTGCCCTGGACCTGCACGTTCTGCAAAAATTTCCGCACGAGAGGCGGCACCTTCCCCGTTTCCACCATCTGGCTTTTGGCGGCGACCACCATATTGACAATATCGTCATTGAAACTTAAAGGACATTTCTCCACACAATTTTTACAGGAGGTGCAGGAATAAAGAATTTTCGACAGGTTCTCGGACCATTGAATTTCCCCCGTAAGCCAGGCATAGATGAGCCAGAGCCGCCCGCCGTTGGAGTAGCTCTCCATCCGGAATCGGGCATAGGCCGGGCAGTTGGTGACATCGCTCCAGTCCGTGGGGAATTTACAGTAGCCGCAGCGAAAACATCGGTGAATCAGATCTTTATATTTATATTCCTCAAGTCCCATCATTGCACCTCCCAATTTCCAGGGTTCATGATCCCGTTCGGATCGAGCAAGTCTTTTACTTTCTTCATCAACTGGAGAGTCGTTTGATCCATCCGGTCCATCATCAGCTTCTGGCCGAAGACCGCCGGTTTCCAGATGGTGCCGTTTAATTCCATCACCATGACATCCGTTTCGTGGAGGGCCTCCCGTGCATGCCGGACCGTTTCGGCGTCGGCACGGTTGAAGGCGTAGGACCAGGAAAACATCATGGCATGGCAGCAGCCGATGACCCGCCCCAACACGGTATAGGGAATGTCATGGCGGGCGGAGATCTCGGAGCCCCGGCGGTAGCATTCGGGATAGGCCGCAACGGGCACGATGGAACCGACGTATTCGAAGCCGCCGCCTTTCTTCCAGTCGGCGGATTTGCTGATTTGAGGCCGCAGCCTTTCCGCTGCGATCCCGCCGATGCCGCCGACGCCGCTCCGGATATACTTGCCCAGAGTGAGGTCAAAAATCATGTGGCGCTTGAATTCCATCTCCTCCTCGTAATCCCCGGCGATCATGATGCTGATATGATGCAGCCGGTTCATGACGGGCGGGATTTCCGAACTGGTGGCGATGAGGTCTTCCGTCAACCCCAGGTGCGTCAGTTCATGGAGGATTTCAGGAACCAGATTTTCGTCGGAAACGGTAAAGGCGTCGTTGTCCCGGATTTTCTTATACGGATACAGGCGGAAAGAAATTTTGGTGATGATGCCGGTGGAACCGTTCCAGCCGAGAAAAAGGCCCAGATCCGGCAGGGGATGCATCGTGTACCAGCCGGAACCGACGGCGCAGGAGCCGAACCGGGCGATTTCCCCCGTGGGCAAAATCACTTCCAGGCCGTTGATCATGTCGGTATTGAACCCATAAGGATGGGCCAGATCACCCTGGCCGTGGATGGCCATATTGCCGCCGATGGTGGCGGCAGCCGGGGCGCCCGGCTCCGAATGCATGAGGGTCGGGTGGTGCTTGTGCAGATAGGCCGTCACCTTCCCGTGGGACGCGCCGGCCTCGACGACCATGTAGCGGGCCGCCTCATTGACCTCGATAATCTTGTCCAGCCGCTTCATGTCGATAATAATGCCGCCTTTCAGGGGCAGGGCCAGACCGGCAAGGGTCAGGCCGCCCCCCAGAGGCACGATGGCAACTTTTTCCTTGTTGGCCAGATAAACGATCTTTTGGACCTCCTCCACCGTCTTGGGCGCCGCGACATACTCGGGCCACTGGGGCGGCGAGGTCCCCAGATCCTTGGAATAGGTGAACAGTTCCTCGTGGCGGTTGGAGGCGTAGTCCTCCCCCACGATTTCAACTAAAGCTTGATAGATAGATTCCATACCATCCCCTCCCCTAACCTATTTTTTCGCCGATGGCGAGACGGCAAAGGTCGCTCATAAACAAAGGCCAGATGCCTTCCTTCTGCACCGGTTTGCCGAGTGTCGTGATGCAGGCGGGGCAGTTGAACACGCAGATTTCCGCCCCCGCGTTTTTCATATCATCGATATTTTTCTTCTGGACCTCCGCGCAGTATTGACGGCTCCCCTCTTTTTTCTGGCCGAGGATCGTGCCGCCGCAGCACATGGCGTTCTCGTCCACATACTCGCGTTTGACGTTCTCCACGCCGATCAGATCGAATATCTTGGCGACATATTGGTGCATCGGAGGCGACAGGCGCGAGGAGCAGGGCCGCTGGTAGGCCACTTTGTAATTCAGGGGCTTGATCTCGTTTTTGAGTTCCAAAAGCCGGTTGTAGAGGTATTCAAACAGGTGGATCGACTTGAAGGGCACCTCGATGCCGAAGGCGGGGGCATAGGAGGTGTACGTACCGTAGCATTCGTCATGAAAGTGGATAATCTCTTTGGCCTTATGAGCGGCAAGGGTTTGGATGATCTTGTCCAACCGCTCGTTGATGACGGAGGTCTTGCCGTAGTGCAGGTACATGAGCTGGCAGAAATAATGGAACATCTTGCGCGAATCATGGGAGATGATGGGCAATCCCTCAAAAAGCCGTCCCTGGACGCGGTCCATCAGATTGCTGAAGACGCACATGTTCAGGGCAGTCCCTTTTATTTCATCGATTTCAGGCTCGCCGCGGAAGGGGATGCCCGTTTGAATCCCCCGTTTGATCAAAGGCTCGGGCAGGGGCGGCATACCGAGTTCGTCCTGCCTCTGCACGATCAGGTAAAAAGGATGGTTCCCGTGGGGACAGTATTCCTCGCAGGCGTAACACGTCGCGCAGTCGTGGAGGACAAAGGAGTCCTCGCCGTTGATGATTTTTTCCATCTCGATGCGGGCTGTCTTTTGATCAATGTCCATATGCTGACATCGAACCAGGCAATCCTGGGTCCCGCAGGCGAGACACAGGTCTTCATTAAAAGTCAATTTGTACATAGGCATACCCCCCGTTTCAGGTTATTGTGACCAATGACTAATTTGTCTCGTTTTGCGTATCAAATGCGCTTATAGCTTCACCGTTTTTGTTTTTTGTACCGGTCAGCTTCTTCATGTAAAGCAATTCTGATGCCAGGAACTGAAATGGATAAAAGCACTTTAATAAAGAGATATTATATAATCGACACAGATTCAAGTGTTATATTTGGCGTCCCAAACATCATATATGATATTTAAATTGACATCAACAGGGTTATGGATTAGCTTCATGGCCGGCGGTTATTCGGCGACAACGGCAACGATCATTTATGGGGTGGATACAGATGGCAAGAATCAACATGCAAAACAAACCGGATGGTCAATCCTTACAGGAGATGATCTGTTTGTTTGACGATGACTTTTCCATTGACTGGATCATCGCGCTCGTCGATCAGAGGCCTTCCGAAATCCTTTTGGAGCTTGAAAAGGCCATTCAACAGGGTTGGCTGCAACAGACGCGCATTGGACGTTTTTCCTTTTCCGATCCGAAAAAGAAAGCGCAAATTCAGTCCGGTATCGGCATTGAGGAAAAAGAACGCCTTTTTCGGAAGATCACGAATTTCTTTTTGAATGAGTATCCTGAAAACGGCCTGGAAACCACCAAAATGGCCAAATTCCTGCTGAATACCACAAATGATGAAGCCGGGTGCCGCGGGCTCTTGCTGGCGGGAGATACATTCGTAAAACAGTATCAGCCTGACAAAGCCCTGGAATGTTATACCAAGCTCAAAAACGACTTATTAAACTTAAGCGGCGAAACAATAGATGCCTTGTTCATTGATATGGCCATAAAATATTCAAAAATATCAACGGCAAGGCAGAGCACAACGGAAGTTGTTGAGATGTTGGAAGATGCCGGGGGAAGGGCACTGAGAAGAAATGACAGAGCATCTCAAGCACTCATCCAGATGCATATTGCAAAAAATGAATGGCTTTTAAACCGTTACGACAGAGCTTTGGAGATATTTCAAAAAGGATGGGCTTTAGCAAATCAATGTAACGATGAAAGGTTGATGAGATCGGCGATTTCCTTTCGCACTTTCTTTTCATTCTGGCAGGGCCGTTTCAAAGAGGTGATCAGTCATTATGAAAATGCCATGTCAGACGTGGAGAAATACCCGCAAGGCGGTTTCCCTTTGCTGGTGACGATAACCGTAGGCCAGTGTTACACCCATATCGGACAGATTACCCAGGGATTGGGAATGCTTGACAGCATCCGGACAGCCTGCCGGGAATCAGGCGATATGCATTCAGCGGCCTTTGCAACGGCATCCATCAATACGGCTATTTTAATGATTCAGTCTGTAGACGAAACCTTTGAATATGTTAAGCAGTCCTATGCCGAGATTCAACAAAGCGGGAATCAATATATTGAGCTCTTAACCGAGGGTTGTCTGGCCTATTTATACTACTTAAAAGGAGATATCACCCGTTCAGTCGATTGTTTAAAAAAGTTCGTTCAAAAATGCCGCGTCGTGAATATCGATACGCTGCATCACCGGCCATACCTGCTGGAGCTTTGCTGGGCCATGGAGCTGGGCCGCTATCCCCGCATCATGGATCTTTCTTTGGAAAAAGAGGTCAGGAAACTTCTTATTGGCCAAAACGTTTATTTAAAAGGATTGGCTTATCGGTACAGGGCTTTACTTGAAATACAGACGGGACACCCTAAAAAAGTCATCATGAATTCCCTCGCTTTGTCGCTAAAATGCCTTGAAGAATCAGGTCATGAGTTGGAGATCATCCAAACCCGCCTGGAGATATTGCGGCTGTATTTGATGATGGGTGATGAAGAAAAGGCAAAAGAAACGGCCTGCCGTATTTCAGAGGTGCTGCCGAAGTATCATGATGACGTCATACCGTCTGATCTTAAAATATTAATGAGGGAAACACCCTCTTCGCAAGGTTTTTCAAAAGAGATTCTAAAACTCGGCCGGGGCATTATGACGATTTCGGACAGCAAAGATCTCATCCAGCGGATCATTTCCGACGTCAATCAACTGACCGGAGCGGAAAGAGGCGCGATTTTTCTCCTCGATGAGAATGCCGAAATACCCAAACTGAAATTGCGGGCATCAAAAAACCTCACCCATGAACATGTGGACCATCCAAGTTTTAAATCTTCCATGACGTTTATGGAACAAGTCCTGAAAGGGGGTTCAGACCCCAAAACATTCATTCAGAATGATTCGGAACCTGCCCCTCCGTCGGCAACATTATCGAATGATGTCATTCGTTCACGCATTTGCGTTCCCATGATGTTCAAGGATAAAGTGGTGGGGGTTTTGTATCACGACAACCGATTGCTGAATTCAATTTTTAAAGAATCCGATTTCGAGTTCCTTGCATTTTATGCGGCCCAGGCAGCCCTCATTCTGGATCATGCAGCGGCGCGCGACGAAGTGCGCCGCTTGAATCAGAAAATTCATGAGGAGAAGCAATATGATGAAGAACAACATTATCCGGTCGGACAATTTACGGATATCATAGGGAGAAGCGATGCTATCCGGCAGATGCTGTTCCTGGTGGAGCAAGTGGCCGGCACGGATACCAATGTATTGATCCTGGGTGAAACCGGCGTCGGCAAGGACCTTGTGGCCAATGCCATTCATTATCAAAGTGCAAGGGGAGGCAAACCCTTCATCAAAGCCAATTGCAGCGCCTTGACGGAAACACTGATCAACAGCGAGTTGTTCGGTCATGAACGGGGCGCCTTCACGGGGGCCGGCAACAGGCGGCTCGGTCGTTTCGAACTGGCCGACAGCGGAACAATCTTCATGGATGAAATCGGGGATTTACCGCTGAGCGTCCAGGCAAATTTACTGAGGGTTCTTCAGAACCATGAATTCGAGCGTGTGGGAGGGAACGAAACCGTCCGATCCGACTTCCGGTTAATTGCCGCCACCAACCATGATCTCGAACAGTTGGTCAAAGAGAAAAGCTTTCGCGCCGATCTTTATTACCGATTGAATGTATTCCCTATCCACGTCCCCCCCCTGCGGGAACGAAAAGAAGACATCCCCCTGCTGGTTCACCATTTTATCCGGCAATTCTCTCACAAGCTGAAAAAAGAAGTCAAAAAAGTAACAGCCAATGAAATGAATAAATTGATGCAGTATCACTGGCCCGGGAATATCCGTGAGCTTGAAAATGTCATTGAAAGAGCGGTGGTTTTAAATTCCACTTCTGTGCTCAAGGCCTCGGAGCTGGATAAGATAACCGATCAGCAGGCAATGAAACAACCGGTAAACAGTCTCACAGAAAATGAACGGAATCATATCCTCTGGGCGTTGGAACAGAAAGGATGGAAGGTTCGGGGTCCCGAAGGAGCGGCCGAGCTTTTGGACATTCATCCGTCCACCCTGGCTGCCCGAATGAGAAAACTCAACATTAAGCGTCCGCCGAAAACCACCTGAAAAAATCATTTTAATTTAAACCGGCATTGGCATGCCATGAAAGATGTGCAGACATATGATATGTAACCCATCTTCCTTTCTGCATCCCAAACAGCGACAAGAAATGGATAACGCCGATGGGTTTATACGCAATGAGGTTGTTTTTCATGATGTGACTTTGTAGAAAATGAGGCCTCGTTTGGTGACGTTTTCTACCTTGCCCAGGCGACAAAGCGTACTTAATTCCTTCATTACCGACATGGGCGAAAGGGCCAGTCCGGCGGACACATCCTGCAAGGTGCAGGGCCGCCGCCTCAGCAGGGCTATGATGTCGGCTTCTGTTATTTTTGAGTCGACAGCCGGAGATGGTTCCGAAGGATATTCGGTAATGATTTCCACTTTTCCTGCAAAATAGTTTTGAAAGCTCCTCAGTTGTTCCACCGAGACAGCTTCGGCAAAATCCTCAGCAGGCGGGCGATATACGGTGTTCAGTTGAACCCGCTCCGGGTTCAACTTTTCGACGAGGGCCGCAAATTTCTTCACCTCGGCAGGAATGGCCGTCACGCCGGCAAGAAGAAATACCTCCATCCATACGCTCCCCGAAAATACGCGAATAAAATCGTCGATGCCGCCGATCATCCTGGCAAAGGCGATGTCTTCATGCGGACGATTCACATAACGAAACATGTCCCCATCGGTCGCATCCAGGGAGGGTAGAACGAGATCGGCGCCCATGAGGGCGTCGCGGACTTCCTCCTGCCAAAGAAGACTGCCATTAGTAATAACGGCGATGGGAATCTTCGTCATGCCTTTGATCTTTTCAATCAAATCGCCGATTCGCAAATGCAGCGTCGGCTCTCCCGAACCGGCCAGGCTGATGTAGTCGGGCTTTGGATCAACGCCGAGTTTCACCTCCAGTTCCATAAGGATGTCGTCGATTTTTACGTACTCTTTCCGTTCGACGGTCTTGTTGGTTGTGCGTCCGAGTTGACAATAAACGCAGTCGTAGGTGCAGGTTTTAAGCGGCACCAGATCGATGCCAAGGGAACGTCCAAGGCGCCGTGAAGGCACGGGCCCATATACATTACAGCCTTTAGTGGGTTCTTTTTCCATCCGTCTCTATCGTCCTTGTCGGTTTTTTTGGATTATCCGTAGATTGACATTGCAGAAGATATGCCAATAACGGGATAGACCCCACATAGCATATTCCCTTTAAATTTAATGTATTACAGATGGCGGTCGCGGGAGATTCTTATAATGATGTGCATATATGCAACCCATTGGCGTCACGGAGGTTGCATATATGCATTTTTTTGCAAGTTTTTTTACAATTTTCGCCGTAAACTCTGGGCACAGATATGAATGGGATCCCAGGCGCCTCCGTAAGGCGGCGCGTAGGCAAGATCGAGATACCCCACATCATCGATTGTCATGTCCTGCCACATGCAGGCCGAAAGGGTATTGATCCGGTTGACCGCCCCTTTCACTCCTGCCGCCTGGGCGCCGAGCAATTTCCCTGTTTTTCGATCGGCAATCATCCTGATTTTTAATTGTTCGCCCCGGCTCAGAGACCGGGCAATGGGCGTCCCTTCGATGGTTTCACCCACAGGCTCGAATCCACATGCCGACGCTTCATCTTCACTGAGGCCTGTGGAAGCGACATCCAGCGTGAACACCTTGAAGGCCTGGGCCCCGACAATCCCTGGAAACGACAGGGTTTTACCGCCGATGTTCACACCGGCTACCCGTCCCTGCTTGTTGGCGACATCCCCAAGGGGCGTGTAGGTCCATCGGCCGCTGACGCGGTTGAAAACCTCGCAGCAGTCGCCTACGGCATAGATTCTTTCCTGAGACGTCCGCTGAAAAGCATCAACGGCAATCGCCCCGGTCCTGCCCAGGTTTAGACCGATTTCCGCAGCCAATCGCGTCTGCGGTTGGACGCCAAGGGCGAACAAGATAATGTCCGCATCCAGGGCGCCGTTGTTTGTCAGCAAACGCAAGGCCTTCTTTCCTTCCTGCCGTTCGACCGCAACAGGCTCCGTGCGGGTGATAAAGGAAACCTCATGTTTTTCGAGCTCTTCCCGAACCATTTGTGAAAACCCGGCGTCCCAATGGCGGACGGGACGGTCGCCCCGATAAACCACGGCGGTTTCCATGCCCATTTGCTTCATCGTCTCGCTCATCTCCATGGCAATGAAGCCCGCGCCGACGATGAGCGCCCTGCGGCATGGATTATCGCGAATGTAATTTTTGATGCCGTTGGCGTCCACAAGGCTCTTCAACTTGAAAACGCCGGGCAGATCAACCCCGGGGATCAGCGGCATGAAAGCCTCGGAACCCGTTCCCATGACCAGGTTGTCATAGGGCATTTTTTCTCCTCCCGAGAGAAGGACCCGGCCTTCTTTGATATCGATGCCTTCCACGCGAGTATTCAGTTTGACGTCAACACCCGATTTTGCGAATTGTTCCGGCGTTCGGGCAATCATCCTTTTTTCATCTTTGATTACATCACCGATGTAATAAGGCATGGGTCAGGCAGCGGTTGAAACAAAGGGCCCCTGTTCAACAATGGTTACCTTCAGGGCCGGATCGCCCCGCTTTGCTTCCGCAGCTGCCGACGGCCCGGCCGCGCCTCCGCCGACAATAACGAGATTTTTTTCCACGTATTTCCTCCTGGTTGTTGTATGCTGTGCCTTGAACCTTGATCCTTTTCCCCCGCTGCTTTACTGACGGAATTTCTTCTGATACTCAGTCGGCAGAAGGCCTGTATGTTTCTTGAATAATTCCCGGAAATGGCTGCTGTTTTCGTAGCCAACATGGTAGCTGATTTCATCGAATGTCTTGCCGTCTTTTTCAAGGCGTCTTTTAGCCGCTTCGATCCGCATCCGCTGCACGTACAAAAGGGGCGTATCCCCCGTCGCTTTCTTGAATCGGCGTTCGAACGTCCGGCGGCTCATGCCGTGCATCCGGGCCACCCGGCTCATATCCAGGTCCTCCGTATAATGTGCTTCGATCCATTTCTGGGAGTTGCCGACGGCCTCGTCCTGGTGATCCTTGTGAAACCGGAAAACCGAATAGGGCGCCTGTGAGTTTCGACCCATATCATAGATCAGGGCCTTGGAACACTGCATGGCGACCTCATGACCGCAGTATTTTTCCACCAGATAGATGGAAAGATCAACGCCGGCGCCCAAAGCGCCCGCGCAATACAGCGTCCCTTCATCCGTAATCAGACGGTCGGGTTTCAGATGGACCCGCGGATACCTTCGTCTGAAATCGTCCACGAATCCCCAGTGCGTTGTCGCCGTTTTCCCGTCAAGCAGACCCGTTTCGGCCAGGAAGAAGGCGCCCGTGCAGATGCTGGCAATATGGGCGCCCCGGTCATATTGATATTTAAGCCATTCCAGGGACGCGGCGTTGTGTTCGATAGTTTTTTCGATGTCCGTAATGCTGGGGATGACGATCAGGTCGGTCTGATCCACCTGGGTCATGGAACGGTGCGGGACGATGGCTGCGTCGTTGAGGCACTTCACCGGCCTTCCGTCTGTTGAGACAATCTCGACATCGAAATAGGGCATCATCGGGATGCCGTTGATGTGGTTCCATAACTGACCGGCCTGGAAAAAAATATCCATGGGACCCATAACGGTCGTCGCGATGGTTTTGTGTATGGCCAAAATGGTTACCTTTTTCATAATGACGCAATCCGGATTTTTTCTGACGTCTATGCCACTTTTGATTTCCTTCGTCAACAATTATAACGTTCCCCCTGTGCCAGACCATCGGAACGGCGCGTCATCATGAAAAAACCCTGGCAATCTCTTATATTATCGAACGCTTCTGAGGTTGCTTCACTTTGCTTGCAATGATAAAAGAACCGTTTTCCAAAGGTTTATCAGGCCGGAACTTCCCTGCCTTGGAATGGATGGCTGCTATCATAACGTTTCGCGTGGAAAACGGCAGATAAACGGCGATGACGACATCATCCCCTGCTTCCTCGAAACGGAGGGGGATGAAAAAGTCCTTCGCCGGAACGATGTGCGGCTAACCAAAAAAATACCCAAAGTGGACCCTTTGGTTTTCCCAAAGGGCAAGGGCCGTATACGCAGCAGCAGCGAAAACCCCCTGGCCATCCGAAAAGTTATATCTTATCAATCTAATTCAATTTAACAGACGCAGGACGTGGTTATTACCCCATCAATTTGCTGCGAAAGATGAAAAAGACAGCGCCCATGATGCAGAGGGTAGCCCACAGATAATCCATTTTCAGGGGCTCCTTCATGTATAAAACGGAAAAGGGAACAAAGACGCTTAAGGTAATGACTTCCTGGAGTATTTTCAGTTGGCCGACATTAAGTTCCTGATAACCAATCCGGTTGGCAGGAACCTGCAAAAGGTATTCAAACAGGGCAATGCCCCAACTGGCGATGGCCGCCAGAATCCAGGGCTTGCCATTCAATTCTTTGAGATGGGCATACCAGGCGAAGGTCATAAAGACATTGCTTGCCAGCAGCAACAAAACGGTTTTTATAACAGGAGGCATATTTAAATTTCTATCCGATTTTTTTCGGCGCACCATAATCCCGAACGAATATTTTCACAACTGTTTTTTTTCGACAAGGTATGGAAATCATTGCACCGAAACATGAATGACCGCTCACCACCGTTATTCCGGCGAAAAAATGAAGAAGGCTGCTACTGATCGCAAGCAGGACCTGAGGATTCTTTCAGTTGCCAAGTGCGCCCGATTGTTTTCACATCAGCATGATGGCCTGCATCGAGAAGCCCGGACAGGGGGGACATCTTTTCGCTTGACAACGACGCCTTAAACACATAAGTAAGTAAACACTTAGTTATAAAGATGCTCATCGAAATGCGGCGGAATAGGATAAGAAAGCCGTCGTCGGATCACATGACGGAGAAAAACGATGCGATTGGATTTTGATGACCCCGGATTGTTCAGCTTTGAAGACAGCTTTGCAGGTCTGAGTCACTTGGGAACCATTAAAAAGAAGGCGATCTTGTCTGCCAGGAAAGATTTCGAAGCGGTCAGGGAATTTGCTCAGCACCATCTGCGACCGCTGGTTTTGAGTGCGGATCTGGCTGTTCAGAAAGATAAAAATGCCCTGCCTGACGACATCCTTGCCCTGGCTGTCAAACACAGGATGCTGAGTCTGTTTATTCCCGGATTCATAGGCGGCGGCGGAAGCGGCGTGATGTACGGCATAAATCCATGCATCGAAGAAATGTCTTCCGTCGATCCGGCGTTTCAGGCGGGCGTTCTGGCTGGTCATGGACTGGGCATGGCCGCCTTGACGGTGTCTCAGAACCTGAAAATTTTTGAGCGGGTTGCGGCAAAGGTCGTCTCGGAGGAGCGGGCAGGCAGGCCTTACCTGGTCGACTGTGCCATCACGGAGCCTATGGCGGGCTCGGATGTGGAGGAGTTCGATCTGCTGCCCCATGCCAGGCTCGTCTCCCGTGCCGGCAGAGTCGAAGGCGGCGCTCTCATCAGCGGCAACAAATGTTTTATCAGCGGCGGCCATACGGCAAATCTGCACGTCATTGTCGCGCCGTTCGACCTCAAAAGACCCGCCGAAACCCTGAGCATGTTTCTGGTGCCCAAAGACAGCCCCGGATTCAACCTGGGCAGAATCGAAGAGAAAATGGGAATGAAGGCGGGAAGCGCCAGTGAACTTGTCTTTGACGGCTGCTTCGTCCCAAACGAAAATATCGTTTACGATGGTGAGGACATCCCTGCCGCCTATCGGGAAAGAATCCTCCACAGCGTCCTGGGAATGACGCGCATTGCCGTGGGGGCCATGGGAACGGGCGTCGCCCGCGGCGCTTTCGAAACGGCCCTGGCCTTTGCCAAGACCCGCCTGTGGAAAGGAAAAACGCTCATCCATCATCAATGGGCCCAGGAGATGCTGACGAATATGCTGATGAATGTGTACATGGCGCGCGCTGTTTACCTTGAGGCCGGGTGCGTCCTGTTCACGGCGGTTTTACCGGGAGCCCTCCCGGCTTTTATGAACGCCCGCTGGTTTGAGCGGCTCTATCAAAGCCCCATTGCCCGGCGCATCCGCTACAGTCAACGGGTGCGGGATGCCATGCTGAAGGGTTTTTTCGGAAAACCGCGGGAGGATAATGAGCGGCTCCAGTTCTATTCCAGTCTGGCCAAAGTGGTAGGGAGCGATACGGGAATGGAGAATTGCCATCTCGCCCTGGAGATGATGGGTGAACACGGCCTGCGCCATGAAGCCGGGGCGGAAAAGCTCTTCCGGGACATCAAGCTGTGCCAGATTTTCGAGGGGACCAATCAGTTGAACCGGCTCCACATGTTTAACCATTTTATCGCTCGAAACCTGCCGGGCGTCAATCCATTCAGCGGAGGACGGCCATGACAACCATCGGCACAGATGAAATCAAGACCATCCGGCAGATCGTCGCCGATTTTGCAAAAAGGGAGATTCGACCGGCAGCGCTCGAATCCGACCGCTACCCCTTTGCCGCCTTCAATCACCCCCTCATGCAGAAGCTTGCCGAAAACGGATTCCTGCGCCCAACCCTGACGGAGGAAGCAAGCGGCGCCGGCATGCGGATGCTGGGCGCCGTCCTCGAGGAAATCGCCCGTGAAGACGCCTCAATCGCCCTCATCATCCTGATCCAGTCCATAGCGGCACAGCTTCGCATGGAATCCGGGGAAACAACCGGGATAAGGCAGGGATTTGTTGAATCCACGGGCGGCGGCGAAACCCTGGTCGCCCTGCCCGTCTATGCCGATCCGGTGGAGCGTCCCGATTCCGTTAAGGCTGCAACTCAGGGAAACGGATTTATCCTGAACGGGTCTGTAAGCTACATCCCCTGTCTGCCTGTCGCTGATGAGGTGATCATCCCCGTGGTCATGCAAAACGGGAAGGGCATCCGGTTGTTCCGGGTTTTATGCAAAGCGGCGGGGGTAACGATCGGCGATCCCATCGTGAGTCTCGGACTCCGGGCCTGCCCCATTGCCGATCTGACGCTGCACCATGTATCCATGCCGGCCGATGCCGTCATCGGCAACAATGACGGCATAAAACACTATGAAGGGCTCTGCGAAAGGTTTCGCGGTCCCCTCACGGCCATAGCCCTGGGAATTCTGAAGGGCGCCTGTGCCGCTGCCCGCCGGTACGCTGAAGAGCGCTATCAGGGCAAAAAGCAGATTATCGATCATGACATGGTCCGCATGATGCTTTCGAATATGATTGCCTGGATCGATATGGGAACCGTCGCCGTGAATGAAGCCTGCCGCCTGGCGGACGAAAAAGAACCCTGCCCTCCTTCCGCGCTCCTTTCCATCCAGACGCTCGCATCAACAGCCGTCACGCGTGCGACTGCCGACGGCGTCCAGGTCCTTGGCGGGTACGGGTATATGCATGAATACGGGCAGGAAAAACGGATGCGGGACGCCAAGCAATTGCAGGCCGTCTTCGGCAGTGTGCCGGTGAAGCGACTGGAAATATTGAAAAGGAATCCTTGAAGACATGAAACGCAAAAGAATGACAGGGGATGCAAGAAAAATATCGATCATCGAAGCGACCATCAACATTGTCTCCCGGTTAAATTACGACAGTGCAACCGTCGCCCTTATCGCTGAAGAAGCCGGCATCAATCAGGCCCTGATCTATAACCATTACAAAAGCAAACAGGAGCTCCAGCTGGCCATGCTGGATTATATCTACGAAACCATCCTTGAACGCTACAAGACCGGGCCCCTTCATGAAAATAGCAGCGGCGATACAACGAGCATCCGGGCCTTTGCCGCCCTTTACCACAGCAACCGGGAAGAGGAAGGCCGCTACAGGTCGTGCGTGGTGAAAGCCATGGTCGCCATTGATCCTATGATCCGGGAAAAAGCCTGGGAGATCATGCAGGAAGAGCACGCGTTCATTCGGGAAGGTTATGCGGCAGACAAAAACAGAGGCGCCTACGAAAAGGATTTCGACATCGATACGGCGGCCTGGTGGGTCCTGGCCTGCGATCTGTTGTTTTCGACGATGTATATCATGGGAAAAACCGAGACAATCTCCAGAGACAGCGTTCTGGCTTCCCTGAAATACATCGAAGACCGGCTAAAAGGGCAGAAGAAGCCAAGAAACACATAGAAGAGAGGTTTCCGGGTTCAAAGGTCAGGGAGTCATGGGCCCGTATTTATGGGACAGCGGGGCTCCGGATTTTGCAGTGGCATAGATTTCAGCAAAACGGGCAAAGGAGGAGTGTTGATTTGAAGGACTTTACGGATAAAGTGGCCATCGTCACCGGCGCCGGCTCCGGCATCGGCAGGGCACTAGGCGAAGCGTTGCTCCGGTCGGGGGCCGTTGTCGTCCTCGCGGACATTAACACGGACCGGATCAAAGATATTATTGCCTCGTCGGTTCTTCAGGATCGCCTCACCGCCTGCGTTCTCGACGTCGCGGATTTTGATCAGGTCAAAAAGGTGGTGGATGAAACGATCTCCCGGCACGGCAGGCTTGATTACATTTTTAACAACGCCGGCATTGTCGTCGGCGCCGAGGCGCGTGATTGCAGCATCAACGACTGGCGCGACGTCGTCAACGTGAATCTGATGGGGGTCATAAACGGCGTTGCCGCCGCCTATCCCGTGATGGTTGCCCAGGGCTTCGGCCATATCGTCAATACGGCATCCATTGAAGGGCTCGTCCCGTTTCCCGGCACCTGCTCCTATGTCGCCAGCAAGTTCGGCGTCGTCGGCTTGTCCGGCGCCTTGCGGATCGAAGGCAGGGACCTGGGCGTCAAGGTTACCGCCGTTTGTCCGGGCCATATCGACACCCGGATATTCTATGATTCCAAAATGATCAAATTTGACCGGGAAAAGGTTATAGAGCGCCTGCCGAAGAGCCTCTCCATGACGCCGGAGCGATGCGCCGCAGAGATTCTCAAAGGCGTTATGAAAAACAAACGGCTTATTGTTGTAACCGCAGCAGCCAAGTGGCTCTGGTGGATGCAGCGTTTTTTCCCGGGCGTTGTCCAATGGATGATGCAAAAAAATCTGGCCAAGTCCCGGGTAGACATGCGATTGGAGGAGGGATAAACCGATGTCGACAAAAATAGTCATCGGCGTCTTGTGCGCCGTTATTTCCGTACTCATTATCCTGCTGTTTTTTTCTGTTTTTACCTGGAAATCCTCCGTGCCCGTTGTTCGGATGCCCGATGCGCCGGGGGCATCGACGATTCAATATACGCCGCCGCCACGGCCGAAGTTTGCCTTCCCGAACAAAGAGCAGTTGGCAAATATCAGGGCCATGTCCAAGAAAACCATCGAAAAGGTCATGGACGGGATTTATATCGCCAACAACTACGCCCTCGGCAATGTCGTCATGGTGGAGACGGCGCATGGCCTCGTGATCGTCGATACGACGGAAAACGCAAAAAGCGCCCGCCAGATTCTGGCCGAATTCCGGAAAATAACCGGCAAACCCGTCAAAACCATCATCTATACCCACGGCCATGTGGACCATATTTTCGGTACGCCCGTTTTTAAAGAAGCGGGGACACAAATCATTGCGACCCGGACGACTGTGGAATTTCTGAAGAGAGAGCAGGGATGGATGGAACCGTTTCTCCGACGGAGCCGGCAAATCCAGTCGGGCAGTTTTGATGAGGACTATGCCCTGAAAATTCCCATCGACGTTCGCTATAAAGGATTTACAGGGGAAACCCTGGTCTGGCCGACGGTCACCTTTGACAAATACTATACCTTCAAACAGGATGACACGGTCTTTGAACTCTACGAAACGGGCGGAGAAGCGCCGGGGCATTTGATTATCCGGCTGCCCCAAAAGAAACTCGTCATTTCCGGGGACCTTTTTTACGCAAGCTTTCCCAATCTCTCCACACCCATGCTTGCCCCACGGTCGGCGGAAGACTGGATCGCCGGTCTGGAAAAAATCCTGAATCTTGATCCCGATTATCTCGCGCCCTGCCACGGCCTTGCCCTCCGGGGGCGGACGGAAATCCGGCAACGGATCGGTCAATACCGGGACGCGACGAAATATATCCATGACGAGACGATCAAGGCCATCAATGCGGGAAAAACCGTCGAAGAAGCGGTGAGGACGATCCGTTTGCCGGACCAATACGCCCGCCTCCCCGATCTCAGGGAAGGCTACGGTCGTGTGGATTGGGCCGTCAGAGGAATCTATCACTGTTACACGGGCTGGTATGACGGCCGGGGCGCCGGTCTCAATCCCCTGCCCGCCGCCGTCTTTTCCCGCGAACTCATACAGTTATCCGGGGGCGTCGACAAAGTCCTGACGCGCGCCATCAAAGCGCAGAAGCTTGGGGAACATCAACTGGCCGTTGAACTGGCCGATCTGGTCATCAAGGCCAATCCCGACGAGAAGACGGCGAGAATCATCAAATCCTATTCCCTCGACTATCTCGGCTATCTGAACCAGAATTTAAACATGTTCGGCTTTTACCGCTCCGCCGCGGCGATGGAACGGAAAAAGGCCGGATACAAACCTTAGGCAAGCAAAGGAGGATTTATGGAAAAGCGGCAACGGGATATGATGACGTTTAAACAGGAGTGGGCGGATGTCAGCGTCCTTGCGGCGAAAAATTCCAATATGTGGGACGGCGCCAGGATTGTCCTTTGCGATGTGCCCATCGACAAACGGCAGGTCAAGGCCATCCTTCCTCTTTTCATGACGCCGACAAAAGAAGCGAAGGCAACCCTGTTTATCGCCAATTATGTTAAAAACAGCTTCTCCGTGCCCTATCATGAAGCGGCCCTTCTGCTCCATGTGCGGACGCCGCTGGGCCGGGGAGTCCATTGCCCCTGGATGATCGTCGATGACGATTCGGCCATGATTTACGGCAGAGAGCATCTCGGCTATCCGAAAAAAATGGGTGAATTCATTTTTGAAGAGACGAAAACCCATATCCATGCAAGCGTTAAACGGCGGGGGGTTGAGATTTTAAGCATGGATGGCGCCATGGGAAAATCGGAGACAAACCCGGCGCCGGTCCTGGGCATGAAAACCTTTAACGTGCGAAGCCCCGGTCAGTTCTTTATTTTTCATCCCATCTGGCTGTTCCGCGCCAAGGAAACCGTCACGGAGTCTTATGAAACCCCGATCAAACTGACCCTCAACGAATCGGTTGTTGATCCCATCGCCCGGTTGATCGACGGCAACCCTTTCAATGGACGCATGACCGTCATCGATATTATCGGCGGCGCCTATATGCTGCCCGTCGGCCTTGCGAGTTTTCGCTGGTTTGTCATCAATCATAAGCTGCGCCATCAATAGGCCACAGAGCGGATGCTGCGCCACGCTGCTATTGTTTACCCGGTATTGCTTTCCTCCGAGACAGCGCCGGAATTCTGCGCAGCATCCGGACGGCAAGGCCGGTCAGCAAGCCGAAAAGCAGGAAATACAGAAATGCATCGCCCAGATGGAAATACGGGGACCGTTTTTGCGGCACATAAAGCGTGTGAATCGTTGCTGCAGTTTTAAAAAGCGGCGTTATCGATCCGGGGACGATCTCACCGGTAGCCCGGACAAAAACACCGACACCGGAGTTGGTTGCCCGGACATAAGGCATCCGGTATTCCACCGACCGGAAAAGCGCCAAAGACATGTGGATAAGGGAAGCGTCATTTTCTCCGAACCAGGCGTCGTCAACCATATTCACGATGATGTTTCCGCCGAGGCGCGCCCCGTCCCTTATCGTATGGGAAAATGTCGCTTCGTAGCAGATACTGGGAATAATCCTGCGCCCCCGGCCGATGTCCATGACGACGGCATCCGTCCCCCGGCTGTAGGACGCCCCTCTTTTAAAAATCCGGCGCAGGAAAGAAAATTCACGTTCATAAGGCAGGTATTCCGAAAAAGGGACAAGGATGCGCTTGCGGTATCCGGCGCCGCAACCGCCGTCCTTTTCAATGAGCATGGCCGCATTGAAAAATAACGGTTTTTTGCCGGGGCCGGTTTCCTGACAGCCGATGATAAGCGGCCGTCCTGTTTGCCGGACGACATCGACAAATCCGGCCTGCTTTTGTATCCCGCATTGACAACCGACAGGCAGAGGAATTTCGGGCCAGACGGCAAGATCGATTTGCTTGTCCTGCAACATAATTTCCCGGGTGCGGGCAACAGCGCTTTTGAAAATACCCATCTGCGTCCGGCTTCTGTCATGATAATCAGGCCCGAGCGGCAGGTTCGGCTGGACGGCGGCAATGCGGACGGTATGTTCACCGGGCGCATTTTTCTCCATAGCGTTTAGCTCGTCCAGCCGGAATTTCCCGTATCCGCAAACAAAAGCGAAAATGAGAACCAGGGAGATGACAACGGGAATAAATTTCTCTTTTCTTAATTTCCATCGGATTAAATCGGCGGAAAGCCAGTTGACAAGCGCGATCACAAAAAAAAGCAGACTCACCCCGCCCAGATCGAGCAACTGAATGAACAGCGGCTGGTTATACAGGCTGTGGGTGATATTGCCGGGAACAGCCGGGGAAAGGCACACCAGAACGGTCAGACAGGCACTCGCCGCCGGGGCGCCGAATCTTTTATCCGGCCATTGAAAAACGCCGTGCAGAAACCCGAAAACGGCATAGGCGGCAGCATGATAAACGCAGAAGGAAAAAGCGATGAGCCATGACGCAACGGCGCCATAGTGAAACCAGTTTTCAACGCCTCCGGCAAGCCACCAGATGGAACTGAACCATCCGGCAAGCCCGTAGAGCAGTCCCAACAAAAATCCCGTCCCCGGGGCGGCGCCGCGAAGGGCCAGAAACCAGGGAACCATCGCTATCCAGGCAAGATGCGGAAAGCGTCCATCCGGGAAACACAAATTAAAAAGGAGCGTCGATAATACGGTAAGGAGTATGCGCAAACACATGATTTCTGTTTTCAATACTCCTTACCGGCAGAAATGATGCCCTTCAATTTGTCTTATGCGTAAAGCGCCACTTTTCAGCATGAATGCTAGTCGCACCAGCCGTGACAAGAGCCGTTCGTATCAAAACATTTCGCTATGCCGCCGACATCGGCCCAGTAAATGCATCCCCAGCACTGCCCCTGACATGCCGAATATCTGCTGTTGCACTGCCTCGCAGGTTCTTTAGAATCGGACGGGTAACCCAGTGTAAAACTCACGGTAACATCACCCAGATTACCGCCTCCCCCGTTTTTATGGCAATGCAGGGTTCCCGAAGTGGCCGCAAAAATGTTCGCAGCCCAGAAAATCAATGCCGCCGCAAATACCACCCCAATAACCGTTTTTATCTTCATCCTCTGTCGTCCTCCTTTCTTTGTTAAAACCGTTTCAACCATTAAAGAGAATGTAATACATCGATCTTGAAATTTCAATGCGTTTTATATCTTAAAACCGGCAGCCTTCATTCTGATCGCCGTCAAGAAAAATTTCTTTTGGGAAACTGATTACCGCGGCAACGGCGGCAATCAGGATCGGCAGCCATTGTCGCCGGCAGGAAAAAGTTGACGGATGCCTGAAGACTAAAAACGGCGCCCCGATTGCCCGCAGGTGCGTCCGGAATGTCTTGCATATTTTTCCCGATACGCAAATGCGATGCCCCTTTTTTAAAAATATGATAGAAAACATACAGAAAAAAGATTATATTCCTAAACATATATGAACAGGCCGCATATATCGTGAGGAGGGGAATGAAGATCGAACAGCGTCAATGGACGGCAAAGGACGGATGGCAGCCGGCTGCGCGTCGCCGCCCGATCCGGCAATCCTGATCAGCTGTGTCGGCAGAAAAATGGTTTTGAAGCAGAGAATTGAAGAGGAAGTGGAAGGCGTCAGAATGGAAAAAATGCACAGCCTTTTAAAACGGCAACTGAAGCGCTTTTTTAACACCCCTGACGAAGTACCGCCCGAATTAAGCGGCTTCATCGAGGCCGTCAATGGAGCCTATCAGGAATTCGACGTTGACCGGAAAATGCTTGAGCACTCCCTTGAGATCAGCTCGCAGGAAATGTTGCATACAGACGCCGAACTGCGGGCAATCCTTTTGGCCCTGCCCGATGTCTTTTTCATCATCGACGCAAACGGAAAAATTCTTGACTATGAGGCAGGAAGTTCAAACGACTTTTTGTTTCCCGCAAAAGAAGAGATCATCGGTAAGAAAATCCAGGACGTCAATTTTCATGATGTGGGTCATAAGTTTGTCGACGCCATCGGAAAGGTCAACAAAACAAATGCCCGTATCGACATTGAATATGATCTGCAAATAAAGGATGACACAAATTGCTATGAAGCGCGCCTCGTGCCGTTTATCAATGATCAGATTATCGTTATCATAAGAAATATCACAGCCCGTAAAAAATCTGACGAGGCAATCAGGCGGGCTGAAAAACGATTCCGCTCCCTTATTGAAAAGGCCTCTGATCTCATAGCCATCATCGATATTAAGGGCGCCATACGCTACGCAAGCCCATCCTGCGAATCCGTACTGGATTATAAAATGGACGAGTTGTTGGGGAAAAAGGTCAGGGATTTCATCCACCCTGATGATTTAAGGATAATGAATCCTTTCATATCCGAAGGCATCCTGTCTGCCGAACCTTTTTATCTCGAATTGCGTTTACGCCATAAGAACGGTTCCTGGCGTACATTCGAAACCATCAGCAGGGATTTGTTCGATCAGCCGGAAATCGGCGGCATGATCGTCAACGCGCGCGATATTACGGAAAGAAAACAGGCGGAAGAAGCGCAAAAGATGTCGGAGAAACTTTATCGCGCCATCTTTGAGAATACCGGGACGGCCATGCTGATCATAGAAAAAGACAACCGTATTTCTCTGGCCAACAAAACGGCATTTGAAATAAGCGGTTATTCTGTCGATGAAGGGAAAAAATTCAAGAACTGGTCCGAATTAATCACCAAAGAATCGATCCAGAACATAGCCGAGCATTTGCAAAATATGGGAAACGATGTGAGGGGGAAACGGTATTATGAAGTTCAACTCATCACGAGGACCGGTGAAATCAAAGATATATTCCTGCTGGTTGACAATATAGAAGGAACAGACCAGCGCATTGCATCCATCATGGATGTTACGGACATAAGGATGGCCCAGCGGGCATTACAGGAATCCGAGGCAAAATATCGGCTGCTGGTTGAAAATGCCTCAGAAGGCATATTTATCATACAGGATAACATCATCAAATTCCCCAATCACAGCACAATCGCTACGACAGGCTATTCTGAGGATGAACTTGCGCAATTGCCCTTCACGGCGCTGGTTCATCCGGACGACCTGGATCATGCAACGGCGACATTGATAAAACAACTCAAGGGAAAGAAGCCTGCCGGTCAAACAAGTTTCAGGATGATCACCAAGACCGGAGAAGTGCTTTGGGCGGAGCTCCAGGCTGTAGAAACACTGTGGCAGGGCAAGCCGGCGCTCATCAATTTTGTCCGTAACATCACGGAACAGAAAAAACTCGAATCCCTGTTGATCCAGGCCCAGAAACTGGAGGCCATCGGCACACTGGCAGGCGGCATTGCCCATGATTTCAACAACCTCCTCATGGGGATTCAGGGATATGCGTCCATCATGCTGATGGATGATGAGCGGCCGCACCGGGAAATCGAAATGCTCAGATCCATAGAGCAGCAAGTGAAAAGCGGCGCGGATCTCACGAAACAACTGCTGGGCTTCGCCAGGGGCGGCAAATATGAGATGGCGCCGACAAATATAAATGAACTGATACAAAAGACGGCAGCCATTTTCAGCCGGACGAAAAAAGAAATCACGGTTTACGGCAAATATGAAGAAAACATCTGGATTGTGGACATCGACCGGGGACAGATTGAACAATCCCTTCTCAATCTGTACGTCAATGCCTGGCAGGCCATGCCGGGAGGCGGAGAAATCTACTTAGAAACAAAAAATGCAACTGTCGATGAAACTACCGCTGCACAATTAGACATGGCGCCCGGGAAATATGTAAAAATATCCGTAACGGACACAGGCGTCGGCATGGATCAAAAAACCCAGTCCCGCATATTTGAACCTTTCTTCACAACAAAAGAAATGGGGCGGGGAACGGGTCTCGGGCTTGCCTCCGTCTACGGCATCATCAAGAACCATAAAGGGTACATCAATGTCTATAGTGAAAAAGGACACGGCAGCAAATTCAGCATTTACCTGCCGTCGTCGAACAACAATGCAAAGGGAGAATTGTCTTCCTCCGCGAATTTATTCCGCGGAAACGAAACCATTCTGCTGATAGATGATGAAAATATTGTTGCCGAAGTTACACAAAAGCTTCTGGAAAAACTGGGATACAAGGTCCTATTCGCCCAAAGCGGGAAAAAGGCTTTAGAAATCTATAAAGAACAAAAGGATGAGATCCGTCTTGTCATATTGGATATGATTATGCCGGAGATGAGCGGTGAAGAAACTTTTACGGCCCTGAAAGTTATCGATCCCCACGTCAAGGTCATTCTCTCCAGCGGATACAGTGTCAACCAGGCGGTATCGGACATCATGGACCTGGGATGCCGCGATTTCGTGCAGAAACCCTTCGATATCAATGATCTATCCAAGAAATTGAGGACCGTCATTGACTCTCCATCATGAGTGAGACTTACTTGACACAGGGATTTTATCCTCATATAATGCAGCGAATTTAAAGCAGGTTCGCTTCCGACAGCCTTTCATGCATCATTTTGTACGTCGCCTCTGGACAACCGTCGGATCGTCCGGCAGCGATACGGGGTCATAAGGCCCCCCATCGGTGGAGCGAACCAAAAGGCCGTCCTGTGTTTCGAGTGCGGTCGTTTCCTGTCATGCACCATGCCTTCAATACTGATCGCCTTTAGGCGTCTTTTAGAAAAGATTCAGATTCAAAAGAGATTGTTGTCAATAAAAGTCAGCGTGAAGCGGCGCTCACGACGCGTGGTCTTTATTTTAGTTTCAATATTTTAGATTCAAGGACAAACCATTGAAAGGAGAAACTATGAAAAGCAGATATGTAAGTATCGCCATTATTCTTTTATTTACTGTTTTCATGATGATGGCCTGTGGCAACCGCGATAAAGGCCCGGCGGAGCTGGCCATTAAAGCGGCGGAAGACGCCGTCAATGCCGCAAAGAAGGAAGCCGCAAAATTTGTTCCTGATCAGGTCTCCACGATAGAGAGCACCCTCGCTTCCGCCAAAGACAAATTGGCCAAGGGTCAATACAAGGAGGCCTTAACCGAAGCACAGGTCATTATCGGCATGGCCAAAGAGGCCGCACTGGCAGCAAAGGCTAAAAAAGATGAATTTACCAAGACATGGGCGGAACTGAGTGAGGGGCTTCCGAAAATGGTCGAAGCCGTCCAGAACCGGGTGGATACCCTTTCCAGGGCCACAAAGCTGCCGGCAGCATTGACCGCCGAAAAATTTGCGGAAGCGAAAACCGGCCTTGCCGCTGTGAAAGAAGACTGGGCCAAAGCGCAGGAAAGCTTCACCGCAGGCAATCTGGCTAATGCCGTCTCCGTGGCAACATCCGTAAAGGACAAAGCCGTCAAGGCGATGGAAGCTCTGGGCATGCCCGTGCCTGAAGCCGCCAAACCATAGATGACGACCTCGTAAAAAGTAGAATCCTGTCATTTCGAGGAGTCCCGCTGAAGCGGGACGACGAGAAGGCTATAACGATTTCAAGATTTCTCCCCCGCAAAATGCGGGGTCGAAATGACATAAGCGGTGCGTTGCGCACTTTTTACAAAGTCGTCAAACATGGGGGCCGTTGCTTATCGGGGCAGCTTCGTCAAGGTTGATGCAGCAATCTGCCGAAGCGAGGGCATTGCGTTTTCCTCGTCCCGCAAACGCATGAGTGTTTGCAGCATTTTCTTCCTGCGCTCTTTCCGATCTTCCTTGACCAGATAGCCGCCGCCGCTCTGTTCCAAATAAATTCGCAAAAGCAGGCGGGATATTTCGTCCGCGCTGTAGCCGTGTTCCATCCATAGCCGCAATTCCCCGACAAAACCGGCATGGGCGTTTTCCAGCATTTCCTGAACCCTCGACGCCAGATTGTCGTTTTTCAGGATGGATTTATCCGCATTTATGGAATAGCCCAGGGCCAGCAGGATGTCTCTTTTCGCGAGCAAACCGGACGGGATAATCCTGGCTCCTAAAAATTCTTCCCCATGCCCCGGCTTGACCCGGATAAGGCAAAAACCGAGTTTGAGCGCCATTTTGGCAACGGCATCCTGCTCCCGCGGGTCCCGATGCGAAGCGCCTTTGCCGGAGATACGCGTTTTCAGCCACAGGTAGGAAAAGACAAGCCGCTGATGAAAGCTCAACATATATCTTTCGAAAATCGGGCCGTGCATCAGCCAGAGGTCGCCGGAAAAAATAATGTCGTCGGTCATGCGGTGCCGGCCGTCTTTGTTTCCCGGGCTTTGCGGGCGGGCGGCAGGAGAATAAAGAGCAATGAGTTGGTCAGGGCTGTGGGTTGACGGGCAGGCGGGGCAGGCAAGAACGGACAAGTCCCCGGCACCGCCAATTTTGAACGGTTCAGCCGGTCGGGGAAACTCGACTCCGCCGATGGTTGTTGTTGCTTCATCTCCTGCAACATGTAAGTAAGCCATGTTGCATCTCTTGAGCCGGCCCGGCTTAAAACCGCGCATCCAGCGATATTCTTCCGGGCCTATTTTCCCCTCGACAAAACTCCTGAAATTTTCGTGTGCCACGATTTCCGCACCCGATGGTCCGCCCAGCAGCTCGGCCAGGCCGCAATGGTCGTAGTGGCGATGGGTAATGATAATTCTTTCAATATTTGCAGGATTTATCGCATTTTCGGTGAGAATCGACAAAATCCGGTCCCCGTAACGGCTGTCTCCCGTATCGATCAGGGTATGCCGCCGGGCGCCGTTAACGCCGTAGCTGAACGCATAAAAATTAGCGCCGCGCCGGAAGTAGAAACTTTTCAGATCGGCATCTCCTTCGCCCAGATGCTCCGTAACAATTTTAAAGGGATCTTCGTGCTGCCTGTCGATAATTTGAATTTTTTCTTCGTTCATTTAACCGCTTCACTTTCTAAGTCGTCCGTTTCATAAATTCGGTTATGTATTCTCATTTCGGAAATTCGTTTACGTATTGCCATTACAGAAATTCGTTTACGTATTGTCATTTCGAACGAAGTGAGAAATCCTATCGGGGATGAAACGGAATAAAATATCTCCCTTCAACCGATGTGACACGAAATTTACAAAATGAAGTCCTATGTTTGCCGTTGATCGCGTCATTCGGATTGCCGAAACGCCGGCAACATGTATTCGCTCCGGATAAAGTGGAGGGAGTATAGAAAAAAGTATTTTTATAAGTCAAGAGCATTCGCGTTTATTTATCGTTGAATCATGTTAATCGCATAGGGGGCTGCGGTCTAAATGATTTTCAGGCACACCGGTCAGCCCTGTCGTCGCCCTGCCTGCGAGACAAAAACTATTGACTTACAAGCTTCAAAGTGGTAGGAAAACTGCGCTTTTACAGGAAGATCAGAGAAAAGAGAGCGTAACATGCTGGATATAAAGTACCTGCGGAATAATCTGGATGCCGTCCGAAACAAGATGCGTGAACGGGGAGAGAACGTAAACCTCGATCACTTTATTGAGCTTGACGAGACGAGAAGAAATATCCTGCAGGAAGTGGAAACGCTGCGGAACGAACGCAATACGGCTTCCAGGGAAATCGGCGAAAAGAAAAAGAACAGGCAGGACGCCTCCGACCTCATCGAACAAATGGGCCGGGTATCGGGCCGGATTAAAGAGCTGGATGAGACCCTGAAAACCGTTGAGGAAGATATCACCGGCGCCGTCATGACGATTCCCAATATTCCCCATGAATCCGTCGCCTTCGGTAAAAGTTCCGCAGATAATCCGGTCATCCGTCACTGGGGGGAAAAGCCGGTATTTTCATTCACGCCGAAGCCCCACTGGGAAATCGGCGAATCCTTGAACATCCTCGATTTTGCGCGGGGGGCAAAGATTACCGGCGCCAGATTCACGCTGTACCGGGGCGCTGCCGCCCTGCTGGAAAGAGCGTTGATCAACTTTATGCTCGATCTGCATACGGTGGATCACCGATATACAGAGATTCTGCCCCCCTTCATGGCCAACAAGGAAAGCCTGACGGGAACGGGGCAACTTCCGAAGTTCGCCGAGGACCTCTTTAAGATTGAAAATTGGGAATATTATCTGATTCCGACGGCGGAGGTGCCCGTGACCAACATCCATCGGGACGAGATATTAGATGAGAAGGACCTTCCCATATATTATGTCGCCTATTCGCCCTGTTTTCGTTCTGAAGCCGGCTCCTACGGAAAAGACACACGCGGTCTTATCCGGCAGCATCAGTTCAACAAAGTGGAAATGGTAAAATTCACGACGCCGGAGACGTCATACGACGAACTGGAAAAGCTGACATTCAATGCCGAAGAGGTGCTGCAAAAGCTGGGCATTCATTATCGAACCGTCAGCCTCTGCACGGCGGATCTCGGCTTCAGCTCCGCCAAGACCTACGACCTCGAGGTCTGGCTGCCGGGGCAGGAAACGTACCGGGAAATTTCCTCATGCAGCAATTTTGGAGATTTTCAGGCGCGCCGGGCATCCATCCGGTTCCGAAGGGTAGATACGGGCAAGGTAGATTTTGTGCACACACTGAACGGCTCCGGTCTGGCTGTGGGCAGAACCCTGGTGGCCGTATTGGAAAACTATCAGCAGGCCGACGGCTCGGTGATCATTCCCGATGCGCTGCGGCCTTACACAAAAGGCATTGACAGAATCACCCCGGCGGCTTAGGATGCAGTCCCGATTAACGTAAAGACGGGAATCCGGATATTAAATGAAAAAACCGGAGGGATGGCCGAGTGGTCTATGGCGGCGGTCTTGAAAACCGTTGACCGAAAGGTTCGCGGGTTCGAATCCTGCTCCCTCCGCC
>JAFGHS010000058.1 GCA_016930075.1 Deltaproteobacteria bacterium | reverse complement strand
CCGTAAACTTAATGGCATTGGATAAAAGATTGTAGAGTATCTGTTTGACCTTTGAAATATCGCCTTGCATGACCACGTCCCGCCCAAGCATCATCTCCATTTCAATGTTCTTTTTATAGGCCAGCGTCCGTATCGTGCTTTGCACTTCATCCACCACCCGGTTCAGGGAATAAGGCTCTATCACCAGTTTCATTTTGCCGGCTTCCACCTTGGATATATCCAAAATATTGTTAATCAGCTGCAATAAATGGCGCGCGGAAGCCAGAATATTGGAAAGATATTTTTCCTGCCTTTCATTCAGATCGCCGAACATCTTTTCCTTTAAAACTTCGGCAAAGCCGATGATGGAATTCATGGGCGTGCGCAATTCATGTGACATGCTGGCCAAAAATTCAGACTTCATGCGGGAGATTTTCTCCAATTGCACGTTCATGCCGATCAGTTCCTCTTTTTGCATCTGCAGTTCTTCAAAAATCTCATACAAGCGGAGATTTTTTTCCACCACTTCGCGCGTACGCTCCTTGATGATCATCTCGTTTTTACGGTTGGCTTCACGGAGGTTTTCCGCCAACAGCGACTTTTCCTGCAGGATCTGGTTTTTGTCATGAAGGATATTTTCCAAGCATTGATAGGATTGTTCCAATTTTCTCAGCATCATTTGAAACTCTTCCGCCAGCTGTCCGATTTCATCCTGCGACCGGATATTCAGCTCCACATCGTGGATTCTGCGGAAGCGCCTTCCTTTGGGCATCCCCGTCTCATCGACTTCCGCCACTTCGCTGGCCACGCATTTCATGGCCTGCGCTAATTGCTGTATGGGTTTTATCACCGCGGAGGATAAAAAGCAGGCCAAGCCAACTCCGCAAACCACAAAGAAAAACAAAAGCCAGCTGGAAATCCAAAACAGCCGCCTCAGGGCGCCTTGTTCCTCCCCGGCGTCAATCCCCAATCGTAAAAACCCTTTTGGTTCCGTCGCCGCCGCCTGGCCGGCGCTTTGTTCCCCCTTTTCCTCGCCGGCAGCTTGCAGCGGAACAATAAAATCGTGAATGCCCGCCTTCCCGACCATACGCTTGAAATACACCCGCCCCGCCTGAATTGCCCTTTTGTCCTCCACAGAAAGGGAAGGCACCGGCATTGTGTCTGATCGTGCCTTACCCAGCTTCCTGTCGCCCTCGGGTCCCAACCATTGAACATAGGCCACTTTTTTTAAACGTAACGCCCGCTCCAGACACAGCAACTGTTGCGTGCTGTCGCCTTGGCCTGCGCACGCTGCCAAATCTTCTCCGAGAAACCCGGCCAAGGCCCTGTGTGTCTCTTTAAACTCCTGCCAGATTGCCCGCTGCAATAGGTGATACAAACCGAAGCCAAAGGTTGCCGAAAGGGCCAACACCAAAAAAGAGACCGCCAGAATAAATTTCGCCCTCAGGCCGGTTTTTATACCTGCCGGCCGGGAGGGGATTATTGCTTCAGGCACCGGTCCGGAAATACTGTCGGTTGCGCGATGGTCATTCATAGCACAATAATATCTCCCTGCATGCTGTCACCGCATATTTCAACAATTCCCACTGAACAAAACGGCGCAAAAACAGTGTCGGTCGGACTTCCCGGATTCATATAATAGACGCCGCCTTCTTGCCCCCAAAATGGGTGGTGCGTGTGGCCGTAAATGATCAATCGGGCCTGGAGAAATTCGTTGCGAATGCGCTCGCGTATTTGATTGCGCGGTCCTCCGGCGCCATGAATGAGCCCAATCCACTGGTTGGCCACTTTGATTTCCCGCTTGTACGGCAAATGGCGAAGCAAGGTGTCCATGTTGCCTGCCACGGCTGTGACCGGCGCCACGCTTTTCAGCTCATCTAAAACCACTGCTGTCTCTATGTCCCCGGCATGCAGGATAAGATCAACATCCTTAAAAACATCAAAAATTCTTGACGGCAACCGTGGCGCCCGTTCGGGAATATGGGTGTCGGAGATAATACCCAATTTCATTGCTGCACCGTTATCTTGGTCATTGTGCCCTTTATTATAATGAACATCCTCCTTCTTTTAAATGGTATTTTGCATGCCTTCGTTGCCGCAACGGTTTTTTCCTGCTGCTTATGCTTCATATACGACGTTTCTGTATGGTGCTTTTTTCTTTTTTCGTTACCCTTTTCCCGGGTCTTGTCTGCTGGTAGTATCGGTTTCCCTGTGGCAGGTTTCAACAATAGTTCAGGAGGGAATGTTTGTATAAAGGTCGAGGTCTGCCTTTAGTGGACCTCACAAGTGTCCAAATGGGGATTGAGAAAGACACGATAACGATTGAAAAATTGGCGCCAGCAGGCACCCGGACTGCCGGAGATATCTTTTTGCCAAGGTGGCAGCCTCTCCTGCCCGCCCTGACACCGGTTGTAACCCGCAATGGCGGGTGTGATACAAAACAGGGATTTTTAGAGGTTTCCTTTATTAATATTTTTAAGGCCGCTGTTTTTCCCGCATAAACCGTGCCGGCGGACACCTGCTTGCTTGTGCATCCAAGACGGTTATTACTTATGACGGTATTTTATCACTTTTACCTTTTCCAGTGTAATTAATCCCTCTGTAACGACTTCGTCTAAAAAAGGCACTAATTTATTGAGATTTTCTTCTGTATCCACCAGTTCAATGACCACCGGAAGGTCTTCTGAGAGCTGCAACAGTTTTGCCGTATGCAGCCGGCTGTCTGCGCCAAAACCCATGATACCCCGTACAACCGTGGCCCCGGCAAGATTGAGCTCCCGGGCTTTTAATACAATCTGTTCATAAAGGGCTTTGCCTTTAACGTGGTCGGATTCCCCGATAAAAATCCGCAACAGCATTCCTGCTTCAGGCAATTTCACCGCGTACCCCCTTTATTTATATGCATGCATAAGCATGCTTGCTGAAATATATCCTATAAATACAGCCCCAATGCTTGCGACCACCGAAAAAAACACATTCATCATGGCTATCCTGTATTCACCGGCCCTCATCAGGTTAAATGTTTCAAGGCTAAAGGTCGAAAAAGTCGTATATCCACCCAGGACGCCAATGAAAATAAACAACTTTACATTGGATGAAAAGGCAACCCGGTCGAAAATCCCCCAAAGAAAACCAATGAGCACAGACCCGGTGACATTCACCACAAAAGTACTTATGGGGAAAACACCACTGGAGAATCTGTAATCCAAACCGCCCATGAGGTAGCGCATAACCGTTCCCATGGCCCCGCCTAAAGCTATAATAAAAAACCTCAACATAGACTAATCCCTCCTCTTGCTCTGTAGGAGTCATCAGCCTGTTGAGGCGGTTGCAGGCGAACTCCATCGCCTTTGCTCTGTAAGCAACGCCTGAAAACCTTTGACAGAAGGAAACGGCTGTTCTCTTCTGTTTTCGATTTTCCTCGCTCTTCGCACTGCTGCGGAAGGCGTCCCCATCTTACTCATTATTGTTCCGGCCGGGGCGCTCGCTTCGAATCCCTGGACATCCAAATCATAAAAATTTGATCAGCGGAACAGCCGGGCAGGTGACCGCCGCGTCGCTTTTCCGCTGATCTGCTGATACGTTGCTCCGCAGCTCCTATTTTTCGCCGCAGGCGAAAAATCTGGCGGCGTGTCATTGACGGCAGGCGAACTCTACAACCCCTTAAAATCCCCCTCCGCCAGGGCTCCGAAGGACAGGCAAGCCTATTTATAAAGCTTTACCGCAAGCGGAGCATGGGCGCTCTGATATCGCTCGGGCAGCCTATCGACACGACTTTGCGGCACTATAAAGGCATTTTATCAAAAAACCGCCAAAATATCAATCACAACTCGGTTTTAACCTTATCATTCACTTCAAAACCTTGAGCCAATCCTTAACTTTCGCTTCAATTTGGTCTCTGACCTCTCTGGTTTTTACCAATTTATTTTCAAACGATCCGGTAAAACCTGAAGGATCGATAAATCCCCAGTGCAACTTCTTTGCAATCCCCGGGAATATCGGGCACTGTTCAGACTGAGCCTCATCGCATACGGTCACCACATAGTTGTACCGATTGCCTTGTTTATAGAAGTCGAAAACGCTTTTAGTTTTGTTCTGCGAAATATCAATTCCGACTTCCCTCATAACCTCAACTACAACCGGATTAAGCTTGCCCGGCTCAAGACCCGCACTTTCCACCTCAAAACGCTCCCCGCCGTATTTTTTCAAGAAAGCCTCTGCCATCTGACTGCGTGCAGCATTATGAACACAAACGAATAATACTCTTTGTTTATCCATGGGCACCTCCAGGATGAAACCAATTTTGAGTTCTTAAACACACTTTAACCAGCAACAGCATAACCGGAACCTCAATAAGGACCCCAACAACCGTAGCTAAAGATGCGCCGGATGACAGGCCGAAAAGAATGGTTGAAGTGGCGATCGCTACCTCAAAATGGTTGCTTGCTCCTACCAATGCCGAGGGGGCTGCATCACGGTAAGACAGTTTCAACCGCTTTGCAAATATGTATGTGACTGCAAAAATAAGGCAGGTCTGAATAAAGAGCGGCACAGCGATTAAAAATATAATCTGCGGCTGGTTGATAATCAGCTCGCCTTTAAAGGAAAACAATAAGATCAGCGTCACCAATAACGCTCCGATAGATACCGGTGTCAGATAATGCAAAAACCTCTCCTCAAACCATTTGAATCCTTTTCGTACCATCAACCACTTTCTCGAGTAATAACCCAATAGTAACGGCAAACCCACATAAATAACCACTGAAAGCACAATAGTCGGCCAAGGAATCGGCATTTTATTGACTCCCAAAAGCCAGCCGCCTAATGGCGCATAAAGAAACAGCATGGTTAAGGAATTTATGGCGACCATAACCAGTGTGTGGCCGTCATTGCCCCTAGCCAAATGACCCCAGATCAGAACCATGGCCGTGCATGGCGCTATACCCAATAAAATGCAGCCGGCGATATACGAACGGAACAGTTCGACCTGCGTCCCGCCTTTTACAATCTCCATCCCCGGAAGCCACCCCTTAAACAATACTCCAAGAAAAAGCCATGCGATCGCAAGCATCGTAACCGGTTTTATACACCAATTCACAATAAGAGTAAGAATAACCGGCTTAGGCGTCTTTCCCGCTTTAATAACCTCCGCAAAATCAATTTTAACCATGATCGGATACATCATAAAAAAAAGGCAAACCGCAATAGGGATAGATACTTGATAAATTGAGATCTGATCTAATGCCACCGCTGCCTGTGGAAACAGCTTGCCCAAAGCTATCCCGGTCCCGATGCAAAGGATCACCCATCCGGTGAGATACTTTTCGAAAAAACCCAATTTTCTTTCTTCGTGAACGATATGTTCCATCTGCTTACCTCAAAACAACCGCAGGATATAAATCCCTGTATAATAAAAACCAACGAGAATAAAAACTATTCCGGTAATTCTGCGGGTATAAAATTCCAGCTTCGTGATCTTATGAAACCAATGACGCATTGAAGTCACGCCCAACGCGATAGCAACAGCGAATGCCAGCACCGGAAGCCCTGTCCCTATCCCATAAACAAACGGCAATAATGTCCCTGCTTTGCTGTTCAGCGCCAGGGGTATCAGACTGCCGAAAAACAACGCTGCTGAGACAGGACAAAACGCCAAAGCAAATATAAAGCCTAAAACAAAAGCTCCGGGAGCGCCGGATTCAACAAGCTTGTTGTGGTGATCTTGTGAAAGTGAAATCCCGGGGAATTTGAGCGTGATTATTTCCAGCAAAAAAAGCCCCGTGATTATCAATAAAGGTCCCAGTGCCTTTACCATGTATTTTTGCAAAAACTGCGCAACATCCGGAATGCTTAAGAGCGAGCTGATGATCATCCACCCAAGTGCTGCATATGCCGCCATCCTGCCGATCGTATAAGCAAGTCCCGATATGAAGACAAGGACGGGATGTGCAATCTTCTTTGAAAGAAAAGATACCGCCGCAACATTTGTGGCCAATGGACAAGGGCTGATTGAAGTCAAAATACCGAGCCATAATGCCGAACCAATAGCAATTAATAATGCCATTATTGGACATCCTTCAGAAAAGCGGTTACTTCGCCGGTTGCATAACTGATGAATTTCTTTTTATTCCGGGCGAGCTGCCAGATTTTATCAAGATTCTTTGATTTAATTTCCTTGCCGTCTTTCACCATGGAAAGTATCAATGATTTTGTATACAGCTTATAGTCGTCGACAAAATGCTCGTTGTCCCGATCCTCCACGTTAACCGCTTTAAAATCGAGTTTACCTGAAGCGAGTTCTTTTTTGAAATTAGTTTCAACCGCTTCTCTTGAATACTTCTCCATATTGGTGCAGGTATAACACCGAAACGACCCATGGAAATAATACACGATAATCTTTGTTGATGGAGCCTCTGTCTTTGCCTCTGCCGCTGCAAAAGCCTGCGAGCCTATGCTAATTACCGCAACAGCCGCCAGAACCGCGAGTAGAATTTTTTTCACTGTTATTGCCTCCTGCTGTAATTTTGGAAACCGCTTTACCAACGGTCTCCTCACAAATCTGTGTTTTTCCTTTCTCAAATCCCATATCCTTGAGATTAAAGGAAATTGGACTAAACCCGGCATGTTCAAGAATCTTTTTTGAGCATAAAACCGGACATCCATCGATTGCCATGATTTTATTCGCCGCTTTTGCGGATTCAATCATGCCCGGAATGTGAGCGCCGATACCCGCAAGACAAAACATCTTTGCCTGTCCGCATTCGGCAATCTTACGGGCAGCCCGGTCTGACAATTCCCCTACATCTGAAGCGCCTGAACAAGGAAACACAAGAACTCCTGCCTCATTACACATACAATCGCCCATAATATGCCTCCCGCCTACTTTGAAAGGATTTTTTTTATCTCGTCCTTACTCAACACCTTCCCGGCCGAGACAACCGTGCCGTCAACAGCAAGACCCGGCGTCATCATTACACCGTATTCAGTGATTTTATCTATATCTGTGACCTTGCCGATCTCAGCTTGTATATTAAGGTCTTTAATTGCCGCCTCGGCATTCGTCGTAAGCTGTTTGCATTTTGGACAACCGGCTCCCAAAATATCGATTTTCATGTTGTGCCTCCATTCATTTTTTCACTGCCGAAACTTTGATACTCACGATTGCGTCAGAAGCGGCCTCGAAATTATCAAACATGGCATCTACCGGATAGCTGGTCTCGCTTATTAACTTTATATCCTGAAATCCAGCTTGTTTAATGAACCGGAGATACTCTTCTTTTCTAATCGCGCCGGCAAGACAACCCACATATGCATCCACTGACTCCTTAATCGCTTTTGGCAGATCTTTTGCCAATACAAGATCAGATACCAGCAACCTGCCGCCGGGCTTAAGCACCCGGAACGCTTCCTTGAACACCGCCTCTTTATCCGGCGATAAATTAATTACACAATTTGAGATAATCACATCTATGGAGTCACCGTCAACCGGAAGTTTTTCTATCTCGCCCGAACGGAATTCCACGTTGTCAAAACCGCCTTTTTGAGCATTCGCCCGTGCTCTCTCAAACATTTCCTGCGTCATATCCACACCGATAACATGGCCGGTTTTTCCGACTTTCCTTGCAGCAAGAAAAGCGTCAAACCCGGCTCCGCTTCCCAAATCAAGCACCACCTCGCCTTCTTTTAACGAAGCAATGGCCACTGGATTTCCGCACCCAAGCCCGAGATTTGCTCCGTCTGGAACGGCACTCATCTCGTCGTCATTATAACCAATGGTTTTGCTGATATCCCGAGCATTACTCGATGATGAACAGCACGAGCCGGAAGAGCGGCAGGACGATCCCTGTCTGGCTACTTTAGCGTAGCCTTCTTTGACTATTTCTTTAATGTCTTTTTCCATAATCATTACTCCTCGCTTATTTAGCAATAAACCCAAAAATCATTCCGCTTATAGTAGCCATGACAACTACCAGCGTCACATAGATGATTGTCTTCTTAGTCCCGATAACGCCTCGGATAACCAGCGTGCTTGGCAAGCTTAACGCAGGTCCGGCTAAAAGCAACGCCAGCGCAGGTCCTTTGCCCATGCCGGATCCAATAAGGCCCTGCAATATCGGCACTTCGGTGAGAGTAGCAAAATACATGAACGCCGCAACAACTGCTGCAAAAAAGTTGGCTCCTAAAGAATTTCCCCCGACCAATGCCTCAACCCAGCGGGATGGGATAATACCTTCATGACCTACCCTGCCAAGCAAAAACCCCGAAATCAAAACCCCCCCCAAAAGAAGCGGCAATATCTGCAAGGCAAATCCCCATGAAGCTAACGTCCATTCTTTCCGTTCATCCTTTTTAAACCACTTCATAAGCATTACGATTACTGACACCAGTGAAAATCCGGCAATCCACCACTTATATTGATATATGAAAGACCAAACACTATGATCACCTTCAAGCGGTTTCCCCCAATTGGCGAACACAAGAAAGGCAACCATTGAGGCAAAATACAATATAGTTTTGCCTAAAGACCGGGTTTCTTTAACTTCTCCTGCAATAAAATCTCCATTAGCATGGCGTTCCCGTTCTTCTTTCAAAAAAATAAAATGCATCATCAAACCGATAACAATACTAAATACAACAGCTCCGACCGCTCGTGCCAATCCTAACTGCCAGCCGAGTATTCGAGCAGTTAATATTATTGCTAAAACATTAATAGCAGGGCCGGAATACAGGAAAGCAATCGCAGGCCCCAATCCTGCGCCTCTCTTATAAATACCTGAAAATAACGGCAAAACAGTACAGGAGCAAACCGCAAGGATAGCACCGGATACTGATGCCACGCTGTATGAAAGAATTTTGTTGGCCTTTGCTCCGAAATACTTCATTACCGATGCCTGACTGACAAAAACTGAAATTGCTCCGGCGATAAAAAAAGCAGGCACCAGGCAGAGCAAAACATGCTCCCGCGCATACCATTTAACGAGCGCCAATGCCTCAAATACCGCGTTTGTGAAACGAATATTCTCTACCGGCAAATAAAAGCAGGCTAAAAACCCCGCTATGATATAAATAATTTTCTTCCAATCCTTCATTTCTTCCGCCTCCTGATTATCTGACAGCACCCTTGCTCAATCCTGATCGCTTTAATATTCACCAAAGCGTCGGTTACTTTACGGTGTGCCGAGGCAAGTATCCGTGAAATCGTCGACTGATGAATTTTCATTTGTTTTGAGATTTTTCCTTGGTCATATCCCTCAAGATGAGCCAGCCGTAAAACTTCAAATTCGTCAAGATTTAGCTTAATCCCTTCCAGCTCATCAAGCGGTTTGCACTGCGGCCGGAAACATCTTTCTCCCGGCTCGCAAGCTACCCATCGTGTTTTTTTGGGTCTCACAGGCTCTCTCCCTCGTTATGCATACATATGCATTATAAAAATAAAACAATTAAAAGTCAATTATAATAAAATCATCCCCGCACTTACTGGTCTTCGCAAAATATAGTGACATTCGGATCAAATAGGATCCGTATGTTTAGGGAAGCCCTGGCTCAATTTTGGTCTGGCTTGGATTTTGGCTGCGCCATAGCGCGCCTTAGTGGCCAATTGCTTCAAATCATCGGCGGACGTGTTGAGCAAGGCAGTTGAATCCAGGTGTGCCCACAGCAATTCTACAGGGTTCAGTTCGGGGGAATAAGGGGGCCGCCATTCGATACGAAGCCAGGGACGTTCTTGCTGAAGGGAATTTTCGGACTGCATGGCTGCGGTGGGCAGGAAGACGGTCCCATACCAGCCAGGCAGGACAGCGCCGATGTCGTTGGAGCGCCCGCAGAAAGGTACGGATATCTTCTTCACCCAAGCGAGGCTTTCGTCCAGCTCGACCAGCAGCTTTGAGTGATCCGACACCCTATTTTGCGAAGATCAATGATATTTGTTCCGGTCGAGGCGCTCGCTTCGAATCCCTCTACTATACCTGGCGGCTTGTCGTTGATGGTAGGCGAACCCTGCAACCCCTTAAAATATGCCTGTTTGTGAAGTTATACCACAGAGGCAGTATAGGAGTTTTAGTATCCTTAGGTGATCCGATCAACACGACTTTTGCCGTACCGTAAAGGCATTTTATCAAAACATTGTGAAAACACCACTGAAATCACAGCAGAATAATTTTGCCCCGTTACGTCCCCTTAAGAAAATTCCAATGCCGTGGCCGGCAGGCAAATGCAAATATTCAAAGAAAGATATCAGAAACAACCTTGAGAGGCTTGGTGGCTGGCACCGGAGCGGAGCAGCAGTTCTTATTCTTCCCCTTTTCCTTCTTTTCGAACTGTAAATTTTTCCATGCCTTCCAATTCCTTGTCTTCAACTATCAGCAATTCGTTGTATTTTTCCGGCGGGAGATGCCGGGTGTTCAGCATGTAATTTTTTCGGAATAAATAACACTCGGCCGGTTGATCTTCCGAGCGATCCAAAAATGAGGTCAATTCCATATCCTTGCCAATAAAGTCACGGGAAATTTTTTGCGGAACATTTTTATGCACGACCATTGTAACCGGATTCATACAGCCACTGAACGTAACTTTGCTTAGCCCTTTCTTGTCGAGTTCCCTGAGTTCTTTCGCCTCTTCCTGGTTCATAGGCATCTCCTTCAAGACCTGAAAAGTGGTTCCAGATCTGATGATGACATTCGTTTTGACGGTCAGATCAGTAATTTTCGCATGTAATTGGTTAATATCAAAGGGTTTTTCCAAAAAATCATCGATTTGTTCCCGCACATCTTTAGGGACTTCGGCCCAGGATTGTGCAGTAACCATAAGGAGCGGCAGGTATTGGTAATGTTTGCGGATATATTCGGCAGCCTGGTAGCCGTTGATTTCGGGCATTTGCACGTCGAGCATGCAAAGGTCGTAACGTTTTTTCTCCAAGTGCTCAAGGACAGCGCGGCCGCTGGGGACGATATCAGCCATATATTGCCAATCGTCCATTAAAAAACGAAGCGCAGCTTGGTTTGCCGGGCGATCTTCAGCAATTAGGAGGTTCATTTTCTCACTATCCCTGTGATAATATTAACCTTGTTCATTTTTCGTGACGGATTTTTCTTTGAATAAATCCACCTATGCCAATACTTGACAAATATTAAAGTAATTTTAGAAAAATAATCAACAGTTTCTGCATAAATTTCCTAATGTCCGATATCCTAAATCCGGTATCGACGCTTTTTTTCTCACCCTAAGCCTTGAAAACACCTTTATCGACAAATCCCTGCAAATCACGATTAAGGGTTCTTTCAGCCACGTCCGGGTAAAACTCCCAGATATCGGCAAGGCTTATAAGCCATTTTTCTTGCCAAGCCGCGTTTTCTTTTCCACCTTTTTCTGAACGGTTTTAATTGTTTCCAGATAATCCTTTTCGACATTGCTTAACGTTCTCTGTTGATATTTTATGTATTCCGCTTTCACTTTTTCGAGCGCCTGTGCGTGGCTTACTTTCCCTGCATCAAGCAAAAGCTGTTCCCCGGTTGAAGCGAGAATACCGTCAAGGTGCTTTATCCAATCCGCCATTTTCATCGGAACTTCCCGTTCGGCCTGGCGCTCGGCAAAATCAAGATATCCGGAAACGATTTGTCCAAGCGCGCGCAATTCTTTTTCGTTCAGATAATTTTTAGCGATCGCCGCATCGTTGAGGTCAGGCTTGGCGCCGGTAAACGTCATGAGGCCCATAAATTCTTTTTCCGCATCGGTTCGGTTGAAAATAACTTCTGCGGCTGTCTGTCCATGCACGGCAAAATGAACCTTGTTTTGCACTTTTTTAAAAAATTCTATCGAGGCGTCGGCTTTGGGGTCATAGTCAATACTCGTGGCGTAAATATCCAGGATCTGACGATAGAATACTTTTTCACTGGCGCGAATATCCCGAATACGCGCCAGGAGTTCTTTCCAGTATCCTCCGCCGCCCAGATTTTTGAGCCGGTCGTCATCCATGATAAAGCCTTTGACGATATACTCTTTCAACCGCCGGGTCGCCCAAATGCGAAATTGCGTGCCGCGCATAGAGTTTACCCGGTAACCAACGGAAATAATCGCGTCAAGATTGTAGAGCTTCATTTGCCGCGATACACTGCGGGAACCTTCTTTTTGAACTACCGAGGAATCCTCGGCAGTTGCCTTTTCCTCTAATTCGCCTGAGGAATAGATGTTCTTTAAATGAAGGGCAATATTATCAATACTGCAATCAAATAGTTCGGCCATCTGCTTTTGGGATAGCCAGACAGTCTCATCCTGCAAACGCACTTCCAGCTTTGTTTTGCCGTCTTCGGTCTGGTATAAAATCAATTCTGACTTGTTTGATTTTTCTGGTTTCATAAAATCATCCTTTTAACTCTTTCACCGCCCGGCGCTCTACTTTAAGCTCCTTTTGCGCTCCACTGATAAAGATTTTGTATTTGGATACTATGACCTCATCAATTCACATAAAGCTTTTAAGTGTTTCCAATGAATTCCACGAAAAATGCTTGCATTCCCAGCCTGTTGTGAAGGAGAATTTGCCACAACAGCAAGTATTCTCCATGGCTCGTCCATTGACACAATCGGTCCACCCGAATACCCTCCGGTAACAGGCCCTGATATTTGAATCATCTTTGGAATGGTATCTTCTAAAATTTCTGAACCAATTATCCCTTCTGAATATGTTGGCGAATGACGGCTATTTAATAATTCATTCCCTAATGGAAATCCAGCATATGCGATATTTTCCGAAATACTTATCTCGCGATCAGTTATTTCAAGCCCAGTATTTACCTGTTGTTTGATAAACTCATTATCCGCTTCGATATTTAATACAGCAAGATCATGTAGAAAATCAATAGCAGCAATAGATGCCTTCCTGTACTCAACTCCATTCCCGCCAACCACTAGCATTCCAGCAATATCAATAGAGACCCCTAAAATATTTTGAACGACATGGGAACAAGTGATAAACAGTTCATAATTCTTTAACCAGAATCCTGTCCCGTCAACACGTAATTGAGGCGGATGAAATCCTTTTATGGCAGGATCAAATTGAGGTTTAACTATCCCTACGGTCCTGACCGCATCACAAACATATGGCCTTGAATTACTCATAAGAGCCTCCATTCTTTCGTCCTTTAATTTTATCCCGCAAATGCCTCACTTAAGACCGACTGCATGAGCTGTTCGGATTGCTCTTTGCGTTCGGTGACTTGATTTTCAAGTTCGTCAATCCTCGCCATGATTTTATCTACTCGCTCGACAATGACGTGCTGTTCGGCAATAGGCGGTAAAGGAAAAGTAATTTTGAGTAATTCCTTCCCAGTCAAATGTTGAATTCCAGCTCCAGTAAAATACCGTTCTATTCCGCGATTCAGATCAAGCAAGAACAGGTACTACAGAAACAAGAAGAAAACCTCTTCGCGAATTTGCCTTTCCACATTCCATCCCGCCTTAACCAAGTCGGGAAGAATAAACTGCGTGCAGATGTCTCTTTCAGAAAGATCTTTTTTATTTGTCATTATCTTAATCCTCGCAAGGCGGATATTGCTCCGGCGCTTTACCTATTCTTTCTAAAACTACTGCTTTCGTAGTTCCCATATCTCCCTTGCGAATCTCCTTAAGCTCCACATTAAACTGCCAGCCGTCGCCGTAATCAAAAAGCATGATCAGCTTTTCGCCAACGCTGTCAAAAGCCTGCGAGATTTTGGTCTTCTTAACACTCTTGGCGCCCGGCCTGCCCTCTTCGCCAATATCGACAAAAAGCTCAAATGCCTTTCGGCAATTACGATGATCCCTTAACTGGTCGTAAAACCCAAAGCAATGGTCAAACTGAAAATCAAACGCGTCAATAATAACCTTGGCCAAATTATAAAGGCTTTTCGATCCCGGAATCTGGATCCTGCGGATGATCTTCCCCTTGTCCATGCAATGTTCATCCCCATAAAGCCAGACGTCGAAAGTATAAAGACTGGATGCATTCACTTTACAAATGGTCATTTCGATTCCTTCATATTGTATCTGCTCTTGATAAATTCTTCCAAATCCTCGGGCTTGATTTTCCACTGCCCGATCTTGACTGCTCGGATTTCCTTTGATCGAATAAGATCTCGCACCCACTCTTGCGTGATACCAAGCTTTTCCGCAGCTTGGGGAACGGTTAAATATTTTTTAAGGTCTTCCATAAGAAGGCACCTCTTAACATTTTATCAGCTTGTATTGGTTTACTTAAAACAGTATTACTCCGTATTTTATTACTTTGTTTTGCCTCGGTCAATGAATTTGCCCAAGACGCCTACCGCTGGGTCGCCTGCATGTTGGTGAACTCAAGCGAATATCTTTACTCAAACCTGCGCTTCGCCATGGCTCATCTCGACCAAACCCCGGCCGAAGCCCAGATCAACCTCTTAAAGACCCTGATCAAAGCTATCGGTGTTTTTGAAGACCATGTGATCCTGCGGATGTATGTGACCGAACCGGCCGTCGAGATTGCCTGCGTGATGCCCCCTAAAACAAACGAACCTAAGCCCGATACTACTACCGGACTTAGGTTCGCCTGATCGTCAACAATGGCGGAGAGGCAGGGATTCGCCCACTTCGCTCGCATAGCTCGCTGCGTAGGCTCCCCTCGCTCACTGACGGCCAGAGGCCTTTTCCTCCCTTTCGGTCGGCGCCGACGCGCCGCATATTTTGATCCGGGATTTCACAGATCAAAATGGCGCTAGTCCCTGTTTCATTTAAATCATCCATCCGGTCGGGGCGCTCGCTTCGAATCCCTCTACTATACCTGGCGGAGAGGCAGGGATTCGCCCACTTCGCTCGCATAGCTCGCTGCGTAGGCTCCCCT